>CBEVRO010000001.1:0-75259 GCA_965552295.1 uncultured archaeon
TACAATGAGAGGAGCGAGGCCTCGCTCTCGACGTACTTCGTTGACTGCTATGGCTCCAGGATAGGTCTCCTCGGAGACTACCAATGCCTCTAGCAGTGGATCGTCCCCAGCTGGCCCTATGGGATCCGTTATTCTAACTATCTGGTGCTTTACACCGATACTAGACAGAAACTGTTCTAGGGCCGCCTTACGGACCTCGAATGGTTCTATCAACTCCCGCAGTTTCTTTGACCTGAGCAGAGGTCCGTCCGCCAGCCCTACCACGACCTCCCTACCCACTCGGGCTGCGAGCCTCAGCAGGGCCTTGTGACCGGCGTGCAACCTGTCGAAAGTGCCAGCAACGATTACTCTTCTAAAAGGCCTTCCACACGGCTCACCACTTCCCAAAGCGATATCACCTCTAGGTCGGGAGCGTGAGTAGAGTCTTCCGAGGATCTCTTGCCTCTGCGAACCCTGATCGCTCTGAGCCCAGCCTCCTTGGCGGCGTCGATTCCCTCAGGCCTGGCGGTCACGTAAAATGACTTCTCTGGGTCAGCAGAAGTCTCTGCAAGCGCCGCAGAGATCCTCTCACGGTCGGCGTCTCCAAACCAAGCCCGCTCGAAGAGGTGGTGCAGTCCCAGCCTTATGACCTTCTCCCACTCTTTGACGGGGTTCCCGGGCGATGAGAGCCCCAGCCTAACCCCGCGGTCTCTCAGCCCTATTAGGGTCTGAAACACGTTTGGTAAAGGCTTTAGGAACGCCCTCTTCGTGTCGTGGTACGCTATGACCCCGGCGGCCACTATCCTCGGCTCCACTCTGAGCCCAAGAGAGGAGAGCGCCTCGTCGAAGTGCCTGGGGTAATCCTCGCCGAATTTCTCCACGGCTTCATTTACGCTCCTCAGGAGAGTGTCAAAGTCCACAGGCAGCCCGGCCTCGATCATAGCGACAACGGCATTCTCTCTGGCAAGCCTCTTCAAGAGCGTGGCGTCGTATAACACGTCATCAATATCAAAAAACCACCAGACATCCCGCCTCTCACTCATACATTATCGCCTCCATCTCATCGGGATCTAAGCCCCTGATCAGGGCGATCTCAAGCACGAGGAGCAAAAGGGTTGGCGCGTAAACCAAAGAAGCAACCTCTCTGCCAGGTTCAACCCCCAGCGGGAGGTCTGGTCCAGATGGGCCTACCTCCACAACCTCTGCCCCATACCTCTCCGCTGCGGGCACGACTTCAGGGATCCTCTCTGGCTCTAAGACGAGAACCGGAGTTCCTTCAGAGACCGTTCTATGCTTGGTAGCAAGGAACTCACTGGGCGAGGACACTTCCACGGGAATTTCACAGAATGCTGATAGCCTGAAGGCAAATTCCATTGCCGCAGCCAGAAGAGGGGGCTCAGCCACGACGAAGGCCGATCTCGCCTTTTGAAATGCCCTAGCAATCCCCTCTGCGTACTTCTCCGCGCGTTGCAGCGCCTCAGACGCGAGATCCGGCGCCGACTCCAGCTCCCTCTTCAGAGAGACCGCCCTAGCAGACATGCCAATGAGTCTAGACAGCTCCGAGACGAGTAGAAGCCCCGCCACAGCCATCGGCGAAAACAGTCCCATCCTCCTCGGGCCTGGCGCGAATACCAAGGCAAAGTCTGAGATTCTGTGAAGAGAACTTCCAGGCGATCCGAGGATGGACACCACGGGGGCGCCTTCGCTCCTCCTTCGCAAAACTGTGACCGCCTCTAATATCTCCCTCTCCTCGCCCGTCTCTGAGAATGTAACCATTGCAGGGTTCTTTGGGCGATCAGGGAGCCATGCTGGAAGTTCTGACGCCGACATGTAGACCGCCTGAGGGCCCCCGGACCTAGATAGGGCCCTTCTCAAGAGCACCGCGGGGGGCAGGGACGGCCCCTCTCCTATCGTGTAGATGAAGCTTCTTCCGGCCAGTGTCTCTGCAGCATACCTGGCTGGGGTTGAGAGTATGGTAAATGCCCGTCTCATTAGCTCTGGTTGTTCGACAATCTCCCTTCTGGTCTCCTCGCCCCTCAACGCCTCTCTGGTCAGACACGAGTGGCTCCAAATTAAGTGAGCTGTGGGAGCAATCGTTAAGGCATGAAGTCGGAAGCAGCCTCAGGGTGTCTGCGCTGGATCGGGATAGGGTAGAAGCCTTCAAGAGGCTAAGCGAGGCCTTCGGACCCTCTGGATTTGAGAGTGAGGTTGCCAGGATAGTCCGAGAGGAATACGGCGAGTACGCCGATGAGATCCTCTATGACGGCTTGGGCTCGATAATACTCAGGAAGGAGGGCAGAGAGCCTGGGCCGAGGGTGCTGCTGGCGGGCCACATGGACGAGATCGGATTTATCGTCAAGGGAATAACTGACAAGGGTTACCTGGCGTTCGAAACTCTTGGGGGTTGGGCTACTACCACGCTGCCCGCTCAGAGAGTGATAGTCAGAGCCAGAACCGGTGACTTCATTGGTGTCCTGATATCCAAGCCTCCGCACCTCCTGCCCCCCGAAGAGAGGAACAAGCCTCTGAAGATCAAGGATCTCTACATCGACGTTGGGGCCACGAGCAAAGATGAGGTCAAGGAGATGGGGATAAGGATTGGGGACCCTGTGGCTCCCCTAGCTGAGTTCGTGGAGCTTCGAGGAGGAGAGGTGTGGTTGGGCAAGGCCTTCGATGATAGAATTGGAGTATTCATGGCAATGGAGGTCTTGAGGACCTTGGAGGGAGATCACCCCAACACTGTGTTCGCTGCAGGAACTGTCCAAGAGGAGGTCGGTCTCAGGGGAGCAGAGACTACTGCAGACGTGGTCAACCCAGACGTGGCAATAGTCTGCGAAGTCGACATAGCAGGCGACGTGCCTGGAGTCACAGAGCGTGAGGCCCCCGCCAAGATGGGCAAAGGGGTCTCAATCATAACCTGGGACAAGACGATGATACCTAATCAAGCCCTCAAAGAGCTGGTCATCGATGTGGCCGAGGAGAAGGGCATTCCTTACCAGCTGTCAGCGGTTAGTGGTGGGACGGACGGCCACAGGATTCATCTGCACTACAAGGGTGTCCCGACCATCGTGATCTCCGTGCCTACACGGCATATTCACTCGCACAGCTCAATGCTCATGCCAAAAGACGTGGAGGCAGCCATACGCCTGATAAGCGAGGTAGTGAAGCGACTCGATGCAGAAACCGTCAGGGGACTCACTAGGCCTTGATCCAATTTATTACCCAGCATTATGCTGGTGAAGCGGGGGCTGCCCCCGTTTGGGTAGACCAGTCAGGCAGAGAACGGTAAGAGACATCCTGCTCGAGATGAAGGATAGATCTGAGCTTGCCGTAAGCTTAGCCTACGCTGCGGTGATGTACAACGATGAAGAGATAGCTGACGAGGTTCTAGAACTCGAGAACGAGCTGGACGAACTCAGGTATGAACTCTCCGTTAGGGCGATAGTCGCTGGGAGATCCTTTGAGGAAGCCGAGGAACTGGCCGCCATACTTGAGGTGGGCGCCGCGGCCGACGAGATCAGCGACGCCGTTGCGGATCTCGCCAAGATAGTCCTAAAGGGATATCCACTCCACGAGTCCATCTCGGCAGCCTTCATGGAGTCTGAAGAGGTGATAGGACTCGTCAGGCTGACTCAGGAAGCGCCACTCATCGGGGTGAAGATCGCAGAGCTCTACGACCCTGAGAAACTGGCGGGGTGCGACATACTTGCGGTGAAGCGGGACGGGCGATGGCTATTCGACTACCCAGATGACTTGGTTCTCAAGGAGGGGGACATGCTTCTGCTTGAGGGCACCAGAGAGGGCGTCGATGCCGTGAGATCCTTGCTTGGGCTTCCTTCAAAGTTACGCCCATCCACTGGGGTGGAGGTTGGAGAGGCGTCGAGAGAGCTCGCTCACAGCCTGCAACTGCTTAGGGCCCACTCAGAGCTGATGGTGTACTTGGCCTACGCCGCGATGTTGATGAACAGTCAGGCCGTCGCTCTTGAGGTCTCGCAGCTTGAGGACGAGATAGACGATCTCCACGAGGAGTTTGAGCTGAAGGTGCTGACTAAGCTCTCGGGCAGGGTGGACCCCCGTGCCGTCATAGGCCTGCTGAGAGCCGCCTCTGCGGCCGAGAGGATAGGAGACGCTGCCCACCGTATGGCCAGCGTAGTCGAGAGAGGCGTCCCGGCGCATGAGGTTCTGGCCGTAGTCGTCGAGGAGAGCGAGGAGTCAATAGTCTGGGTGCGCGTGAAAGAGGGGTCCCCAGCAGACGGAGTTGAGATTGGAAAGCTTTCCCTCGAAGAGTCGTCCGGAATGGAGATCTTAGCCGTCAGAAGGGGACTGCGGTGGATCTTTGAGCCCAGAGACTCCTTCAGAGTGAGGGAAGGAGACATACTGATCTTACTCGGCCCGCCTGATGGATTAGAGACTGCTCTGAAGATTTTGGGGGCCGAAGAGATTGAATGAGAAGAAGGACATCCTAAGACTGACTGCTCCCCTCTCGTGGCTCGACGGAGTAGATCCCGAGACTGGCGTCATTACGCAACCAGGGCACCCTCAGTTTGGGCAGAGCGTGGCTGGCAGAGTCGTGAGAATGCCCCACTCCGTCGGCTCAACCGTTGGGGCATATGGGCTGTTCAAGCTTGCAAGGCGCGGAACCGCTCCGAGGGAGATAATACTAGAGAGACCTGACAGCGTGACCATTAGCGCGGAGCTGGTGGGTATTCCAGTAAGGGTGCTGGGCTCAGCTGAGGCGCCAGAGCCGGAGGTCGACGCCGAGGTCCCTGAGGAGTTCGTCAGATTCCTGCAGAGGGAGGCCTCGCTGGCGGGAGCGGAGGGGTACGTGCGAGTAAGGTCTGTTCACATCTCTGGAGTCTCCTACACAACCATCGGAGAGGCGGGGTTGGAGTTCCTTGAGGGGCTGGCTGAACGCGGAGTCAAAGTGAGAGTTCTCTCCACCTCGAACCCAGCAGGCATAGATCTGTCGCGCTGGAGAGATATGGGTGTTCCAGAGAGCTTCGCGGAGAAACAGATTAGGATAGTAAACGCGTTGAAGAGGATGGGCATCCTGCCCACGCTAACCTGCACTCCATACCTAGTCGGCAACCATCCTGCGCCGGGTGAGCACGTGTGCTGGGGGGAGTCCAGCGCCGTTGCATTCGCCAACAGCGTACTGGGGGCCAGAACTAACAGAGAGGGATCTGTAAAAGCCATAGTAGCGGCGGTGGCAGGCCTGACCCCCGCATACGGCATGCACTCTGAGGAGAACAGGAGGCCAACGGTCTTGGTGGATGTCGATGAGGAGCTAGAGGGCACAACCGAGTTCTCTCTACTCGGTTATCTCGTTGGCGAACTCTACCCTCACGCTGTTCCTCTGCTGAGGGGAGTCAGAGATGCATCCATTGATGAAATGAAAGCCCTAGGAGCTGGAGGAGCAGCCTCCGGGAGCATAGAATTGTTCCACATTGAGGGTATAACTCCAGAGCATTACCTAAAGCCAGCAGATGGCGCCGCGAGAATCTCGATTGGAAAGAAAGATCTCAGAGAGGTAGAAGATAGGCTAAACACCACGGGGTCCTCTCCCGACCTAGTGACTCTCGGCTGCCCGCACCTGTCACTATCCGAGATCTGGCACACATGGTCTCTATTGAGGGGAAGGCGAGCATCTGTCCCCTTCTGGCTCTTCACAGCGAGAACTACGTTGAGCCAACTACCGCGTGATTTGGTGAGAGATCTTGAGTCGGCTGGTGTGAAGCTCTACGCAGACACCTGTATGGTGGTGGCGCCCCTGAGGGAAATGGGGTTCAGGGTAGTAGCCACCAACTCTGCAAAGGCCGCCAAGTATCTCAGGACGCTAGGGAAGCTTGAAGTGATCTTAATGCCTTTAGAGGAGCTGGTAGAGAAGTTCACCGTGCCGGCAGGTTGAGGAATCTAAATGAGTGAGCCTCTGAGGTCTCTAGCCCTGAGATATCTCCCTGCCCTGCTGAAAGGCGAGATAGACGAGATTGACTCCTCGCTGAGAGAGTACTTGGCGTCGAGGGGTGCAATTCAAGAGGGAGAAGTCCACCCTCTGAGGGCAGCCGTAGCCCTAGTAGAGCTTGGGGTTCCGCCAGACAGGGCTGCAGCACTGCTTGATTGGAGGGGGTTCGAGGATCTGGTTGCTGAGTTCTTAGAAGCTGCCGGCTACGTTCTCCTTGCTAGGCGGCTGAGATTTACGGAGAGCGGACGTAGGTGGGAGATAGATCTGCTTGCTCGCAGTCCGCTCGCATCGCTGGCAGTTGAGTGCAAGAGATGGAGTGTGAGGCGGGGACTAACCAGTAGGTTGATGGCCGCTGCGCGAGACCACGGGGCCA
This sequence comes from uncultured archaeon, assembly GCA_965552295.1. Taxonomy (GTDB): domain Archaea; phylum Korarchaeota; class Korarchaeia; order Korarchaeales; family Korarchaeaceae; genus DRBY01. Next base: position 6,315 of record CBEVRO010000001.1, read on the forward strand.
GAGTCTCAGCCTTAGCTAGGGTCTCGAGCTGTCTAGGACTCGACCTTCAGGGCACGAGGCTCATCCCAGTCATTGTAAGCTGGTACCCCGAGCAAGCCACTGTGGTAGAAGGGGTTCCAGTGGTGCCGATATATGGGCTGAACGGCTTTCTGGTGGGGCTAGACCCTCTTGACGAGGACCTACTCTCCTTCGAACTCTGAGACTGTAGGCCTACCCTCGTATGAGGGCTCTATCTTTTCTTCTCTCCACTCTCTGCCCTTGAAGTACAGAGCGGCCTCTCTGGATAAGAAGAGATACACTGCCAATAGTCCAAGAACCCCGGAGATCGGGAGTACCTGAGGTCTCAGCTCCCACAGTTGAAGAAGATAGAGGGAGAAGCACAGCAGCGCGACCCCGCCGGATACCCTGCCCCACGGAGCACCAGTGAACACGCCGTAGGATGTAACCACGGTAACTAGAAATACAGACAGCAGCAGGGCTGCCCCTTTCGTGGAGACTGCTGGAGAACCTGGTATAACTTGGTATGCCAGCAGCTCTAGCCCGAGAGCCAAGTCTACTGCCAGCAGGAGGGCCGATAGTGCTACCAGGAGTAGCGCCGTCCCTGCTAAGGCTACCCCCCTGGGAATGCTTGGCATGTGTCCACCTCACAGCATCTCTCTGATGGCCTTGCTGAGTTCTGGAACAACCGATGCCCTGGATCCCAGCCACTCTAGCGTATCCCCTGCTATCACCACATCCCCGCCAGCACCGAGTATTTTGTCGAGGGCCCCTTCCGCTAGAACAGGGTGGACGAAGGCGGAGAGAACCCTAGAGGCGCCCATCCGCTTTGCAGCCGCGATGGCAGACGCCATAGTCCCTCCGGTAGAGACTATGTCGTCCACCACGACGACATCCCTGCCAGTTAAGTCGAACTCCTTCACAGTCATCTTGATCTCGCCAGTCTCGCGATCCCTCTCCTTGAAGAAGGATGTATAGTCTTTGGCGCCGACGTGCTTTGCAAACTCCTCGGCCCAGATTATGGCTTCCTCGTCTGGCCCTATTATCAGGGGATCTTTCAGATCGAACTTCGAGGCCTCTCTAGCCAGAGAAGGGATTCCGCTGACGTTTACGCCAGGTATCTTGTCAAAGATGTCGGAGAATTGCTTCAATCTGTGCAGGTGGACCGTTACGCTGATGACTGCATCCGCTCCCATAGCTTCTAGCATCTCTGCGACGTACTTCGAGCTTAGGGGCTCACCAGGCCTAAATATCTCATCTTGACGCGCGTAGGGGAAGTAGGGAATCACCGCAATGACCCTGCCAGCTTTCATCTCCCTCTTCAGATTCCTGAGAGTCAGGAGGTACTCCACCAAGTAGTCGTTGGGTCGGCACGAAGCTGCCTTCATGCGCATCGCGAGTATCACGGTCTCCTCTTTCAGGTCGATCTGCTCGCTCACCATCAGTCTAGGCTGGAGCTCACCGTCTGGAAACGTCCTCCTAGTTATTGGGAGGATATCAGCTCCCAGCTCGCTTGCTAGAGATCTCGTGAAGGAGTCGTCCGGTCCAGCAACTATCATAGGGTAGCCCTGCCTCCGAGCGCCGCTCATGATTAATGTTTCTCGCTTGACCTCTTGCTTGATCCTGCGAGAGGTGATTTGATTGTCAGGAGGGTTTCGCAGCGCGGAGAGGCCTGAACTCCCTGGAGGAGTGCAGTATCACGTGGGGCTTGGGCCTGGCGACGTGAGGAGGTACGCGCTCCTACCAGGCGATGTGGAGAGGGTGGAGAAGATAGTTCGAGAGTGGGACGAGTCTAGGCTGGTCGCAAAGCACAGAGAGTACGTGACCTACGTAGGGAAGTACAGGGGGGTGGAGTTGATGGTCACATCCACCGGGATAGGTGGCCCTGCTGCCGCCATCGCAGTCGACGAACTCGCTAGGCTTGGAGTGGACACCTTCATCCGAGTAGGCAGCACGGGAGCAATCCAGCCAGAGGTGGAGCTGGGGGACATTGTAATCACCCTCGGAGCTGTGAGGCTGGATGGAGCCAGCTCCCAGTACGTCAGGCCGGAGTACCCAGCCGTTGCCCATCCTGAAGTCGTGATGGCTCTGATAGAGGCCGCAGAGACCTTGGGGTACAGGTACCACGTTGGGATAACGGCTTCCACAGACAGCTTCTACACAGGGCAGGGCCGCAGAGGCTGTGGGGGCTACTGGCAGAGCTGGATGGAAAACATCGTACCTGACCTCAGGGCGGCCCGAGTGGTCAACATCGAGATGGAGGCGGCGACAATCCTTACGCTGGCCTCGCTATTCGGTAAGAGGGCGGGGGCCGTGTGCGCGGTTTACGCACAGAGGCTGAGGGATGAGTTCAAGATAGCTGGAGAACTCGAGGCAATAAGAACCGCAAACGAGGCTATCAAGATACTCTCCGAGTGGGACAGCATAAAAGAGGAGGAGAACAAGCCTTACTTCTACCCTGGCCTCCTGAGGAGGTGAGTTCGTGGAGATCCTAGCCGTTGGGAACGCAAACATAGACATAACTGTCTTTGTGGAGTGCGTTCCAGAGCCAGACGAAGATGTGGATGTCACATCTGCGGTTGTAGGCGTGGGAGGGAGCGCATCAAATTTCGCAGTCGCTTGCTCGAGACTTGGAGCGAAGTCGGCCGTTCTCGCAGTCGTCGGTGACGACCCCCTTGGGAGGTACTATCTTGAGGAGATGGCCAAACGTGGGGTGGACACGAGGCTGGTGAGGATAGGCTCTGGGGTGACCACCGGGTTCGTAGTGATAATCAACGAACTAGGAAAGCAGAGAAGAATGTTAAGGGCTCGCGGTGCAAACCTCCTTTTGAACGGCGAAGTCCTCCAGGAGGCCAGTCCAGACATCAAAAGAGCGGAGGTACTACACGCCTCCAGCGTGAGATTGCGCATAGCAAGAAAACTTGGAGAGATTAGACCTGGATTTTCCTGGGATCCGGGGTGGAGGGCAGTTACAGAAAGCCGCCAGGAGGTCCTAGAACTGCTCAACAAAGTTGGTAGACTGTTTCTAAACGAGCTAGAGGCCATGAAGCTGAGTGGAGAAGAGAATGTTGTAGAAGCGGCTATGGCGCTCTCAGAACGAGGAGTTCTGGAGGTCGTCGTGAAGAGAGGATCTAGAGGGGCGTTGGCGTGCTTGGAGGGACGAGTTCTGGAGGCGCCTGCCCTGAGAGTGAAGGCAGTCGACACGACGGGGGCCGGAGACGTCTTTGACGCCGCGTATACCGTTGCTAGGCTCCGCGGGATGACGCCACAGCAGGCGCTCAGGGCAGCAAACGTAGCGGCAGGTTTAGCTGTAACTAAAGCGGGAGCCACGGAAGGGATCCCCTCATGGAATGAATTGTGTGATGTTTTGGAGCAATCTGAGTAGTCCCAGTGGAGGGTGAAGGTTCTAGTGAACCAGTAAAAGGTTTAGATAATTGCCATGGAGTAGACCCTGGGTGATCGAGTTGCCCAAGTTCGCTGATCGCATGTCCAGGCTCGGTGTGGAGAGCGCGTTCGTTGTCCTGGCCCGTGCAAAGGAGCTTGAGAGGAAGGGAAAGAGTATAATCCACTGTGAGATAGGCCAGCCTGACTTCGATACTCCGGCGCACATCAAGGAGGCCGCCAAGAAGGCGCTAGATGAGGGATTCACTGGCTACACTCCATCGAACGGCATACTGGAGCTGAGAGAAGCCATTGCAGAATTCGTTTCATCAAGCAGAGGCATCGACGTCTCTCCTGATCAGGTAGTCGTCACCGTGGGGGCTAAGTTGGCCATTTTTGCTGCGCTGATGGCCTTCGTCAATCCCGGAGACGAGGTAATAATCCCGATGCCCGCGTACCCCTCATATGAGTGCGTCACCGAGTTCGTGGGCGGTGTCGTGAAGCCTGTGGTCCTCAGGGAGGAGCGTGAGTTCTCGCCCAGCGGCGAAGAGATAGCTAGTGCGGTCACCGACAGGACCAGAGTGATCGTCATCAACACGCCCTGCAATCCAACTGGAGGCATATACCGCAGGGAGGACTTAGAAGCCATTGTTGAGGTCGCGAAGGAGCACGACCTTTGGATAATATCCGACGAGATCTACGAAGACATAATATTCGACGGTAGAAAGCACGAGAGCGTCCTGTCAATTCCGGGGGCAGAGGAGCGGTCTGTAATGATCAGCGGGTTCTCAAAGACCTTCGCAATGACTGGGTGGCGGCTAGGCTACGCGGTGGCGCCCAAGGAGGTGGCAGACTACATCACTAAGATCCAGCTCAACACGGTCTCGTGTCCGGTGTCTTTCGCGCAGAAGGCGGCGATCGATGCAATAAAGGGCCCGTGGGACGAAATAAAGAAGATGATCAAGGAATACGAAGAGAGGAGGGATCTCTTGTACAGAGAGATAAACAAGATCCCAGGGTTCAGCATGATAAAGCCCGCTGGGACCTTCTACGCCTTCCCGAACATCAAGAAGTTCGGTGTGAAGTCCTCAGAGTTCGCTAACATGCTGCTCGAGGAGGCAGGGGTTGCTCTACTGCCGGGAACTGCGTTCGGGGCACCTGGTGAGGGCTACCTGAGGCTCTCATTCGCGACTTCAAAGGAGAACCTGATGGAGGCCATGAACAGGATAAGGTCGTTCGTTGAGGAGAAGTTCCCTGACGTCTCCTGAGCCCCCTATTCCCTCTTTTTATTCGCCTATAGTTAGTATCTCCACGGAGAGGTCTTCTGTATCTAAGATTGCCACTGTCTTCTTACCTGAGAGGCATCCGCAGGCCTCGCCGGGGTTGAGCAGAAGAGCGCCCTCAACCTTCCTAGAGTCCACCTCGTGAGTGTGGCCGTACAGCACCAGCTCGTACTCCCCGCTTCTAGCCAGCAGCTCTGCAACCCGCTTTGTGAGGCTAAGGGAGCCAAATCCGTGGAAAAGTATGGCCTTCCGATCTCCCAACCAGGTCTCAGTTGGCGACGTGTAGAATGTCACGTTGTCGGCCTCCAGCGCGTCGACTGAGAGTTTGAACTCTGCCTCGTTGTTGCCCCTCAGCAGGACTGTTGGTATTCCGCTCTGAACTATGGGCTTCAGCGTGAAGGGAGAAACTAGGTCCCCCAGGTGCACAACGCGATCCACTGCCCTAGACGCAAACAGTTGGAGGGCGACCTCCAGAGAGCCAACATCGTCGTGCGTGTCGGAAATTACGCCCAAGAGCATTGTAACTTCCCGCCTCTCGGTCAGCTTATAGAACTCACGTTAGTCGAGGAGCCTCTTCAAGAACTCTGACGAAGAAAGGGACTTGAAAATGGGTGGGCTCCAATCCTCCACAAGCCGCCTCCTCGTGTAAGAGGTCCTTTCTCCAGTTACAGGGTTGTAGCTCCATAACTGCACTCTGCGGAAGTAAAGTAGGATACCGAGTCGCTGCCACTCTGGAGTGCTCTCGGGCTCGATTCCCAGGTATTTAACTATGACACGACGTAGCTGTTCGCTCTTAAGGCCCTTCAGATGCTCAGCAGCCTCCCTCCTAGTAAGACCCTTGCCTCTCTCCAGCGCGTACAGGGCATATGAATTCAGGTGATTTCTGAGAGCTTCGGCCTGCCGCCACGCGAGGTATAGGCGCTCCTCGCCAGGCGCGATGAGAACAACCCTCCCGTCGAACACCGCCTCTACGTCCCTATCCAATGCTTCGGAGAGATACCTACTCACCCTCACCGCCGCCACAGAGGCCGTGAGGCTTCCTAACTTCTCAATGCGGCCTGAGAACGGTAAAGGTGGCCTAAATATGAAAGATATTTCGTCTGAAAAGCAATATGCAAGCTTGGCCCCCAGATCACCCTCCAACACACCTTTAGCAGCGTAGACAAGAGCTTCTGCTAGCCGTCGGTCGTATGGGCGAGTTAGATTTAGTTCCTCGGCAAGCCTCTGGAACCCCCAGCCATCTACTCTCACAACTACAGGCAGGTCTGGTGGAACCCTCAGTGTCGACGCTACTTCTCTGGCCTTCCAGTCAATCTCCAACCCACTCACCGCGGGAAGAAGATCTCCTGAGGGAGCGGGTTTCGGTCATTTCGTCAGACGAGAGAGGCCCTCGGCTATCTCCATAACTGCAGATTCTACTGGCTTCTTATTCGTCTCATAAGCGATTATACCCCTAGATTCGATTATATCTCTGCTCTCTGTATCCATTTCACCCGATACTATAACCTCACAGTCTCTGAGAACATCTAGCGCGCCAGCAGGGCCCCTGCCCCTCCGAGTGTTGACCCTCAGCTCGATCCTAGTAGGGCTCTTCCCTGTGAGGTCGTATATCGCAAAATACCGAGCCTCATAAAACGGACCACTCTTTACTTCAGAGCCGTCATCCGTGGCTATTGCAACCCTTATGGGCAAAATCCGGGACCTCCCTGCAGCTCCTCTAGACTCGCGAGGCCAAGGGTAACCAAATAAAATGATGGTCTCATGTGCTGAGCAGCTCAGAGAGTCTTTTAATCAGTGTAGGAAGCTGGTTGGCCCTCATGGAGATCTCTACAAATTCCCTGTACCCAAAGAACGCTCCCTCGAGGTCTAACATCACCAGTGAGGAATAAGACATTAGATCTCGTCCCGCTCGGCGAGACCTCAGCGAGACAAAGGCCGCGACTTCGTCCATGTATACGGCTCCAGCCACTTCGGATCTCTGGGTTGCTCGCTCAGCAACCACATGCCTTATCCTCGGGTCGCTCACACGGAGAATATACAGATCCCGCGACTGAAAGAGCGTGTGCTCTTGTGATTCGAGTTCCTGTAGCTGGGCCAATCCTTGCTTGGATAGGTCAAGGAGCGTGCGAGAGAGGGGAAAACTCCCGCTCAGAAAGCACTCCGGCGATTCAAAGCATTCCTCCAAGGCTGCGACCCCTAACAGCACTCCGGACTCAGGATCTCCGGCTATGGCTTCTAAGATTATATTGTATGCCCGTTCGACGAGAAATTGAACCTGATCGCCTGCAGTAACTAAGCTGGAGTCCTCTGGGCACTTAGCGCTAGGCTCTAGACAGCCAAGCAGTGAGACCCAAGCATCTGGCGGTATCTCAGGGCAGAGCGAGCGAGCAACGACCAGCGAGATCATAGAGGAGGGCATCGGTTCTAGGCCCGACAGTAAGGGGTTCAGTCTCAGAACTCTGGCAGGGAACCGGGGTCTCTCGGGATCGTAGTGATCCACCACCAGCACCTGCCCCCAGAGCTGTTCGGCAGCCTGGAGGGGGCCGGCGCCAGTGGGGAGGACGTCAGAGAGTATGAGAGCCGAGTCCTCTGCAAAGGCCTCTTCAACAACCGTCAGTAGCTCCTCTGGGAGTGTTGGACGTATTGAAACGCCAACTCCTTGCTCAGTCAGCGCCATCTTTAGCAGGGCGGCGGATGCTATTGAGTCAGGCCACGGAGCATATGCTATGAAAGCGCTGTCTACTTCGTCTAGCACCTCTGCCACTATCCTCGCCCATCCTTCAATGGAGCCAGTCTCACTCAATCTCTCTCCACCTCGCTCCAGCAATCGCCAAGAGTATTGCGGAGACCAAGAGGGTCAGCGTTACTGGAATGAGCGGATCTAGCTCTGCCGTCCTTCTACCTTCTATTTCGTTGAGGGCCAATTCTACCTCTTCTAAGCTCTCCTTGGCCTCCGTTAGGCGCCCCTCTTCAATCAGACTCTCTGCAGATCTGAGGGCCTCCTCTAACTCGCTTATACCTTGCGGAGGCGAGACCCAGGGTAGGATCCCCCTCTCCTTCAGGCTCCGAACTCTCCTGCGGAGCTCCGTTAGCTTTGTTATGAGTTCTTCCTTGGAAAGGCTGGGCCTAGAAGTGACCTGCAGCCTCAGCGGATCTCCGGGAATCAGAGAGTTGTTTACGGTGATCAGCGAGGGGACGAGGTACACTCCAGGCTCAGCCCTCACGACGACTTTGATGTAAACCCTTCCCGGAGCCTCGAATGTGATGGTGTTGTTGGCACCAAGCGTGGCGTTTGTCTCCACCACTTCGAACTCTGGCGGCATAAATACCCTGACGAACCCAGGGGGGCCGCCAACCTCTAGAGTGAGGTTGAGCGTGTCGCCGCTCGCCGCCGTGGCTGGCCCAACCACGCTGTACAAGTTCGTGAGAAATCCTACAGAGACGTTGACCAGTTCAACCATTTCCTCTGGGCCCCAGGGGGCAGTGTACGATACGGCTAACTCAACTTTAGACGTGCCTGGCCTTTCTGCCACGACTGGAAAGCTCAACGTGGCTGTCGTACCCGGTTTTATAGCGTCTAAGGTAACAGAAGTAGTTCCAAGGGGCTCAAGTGGTTCCGACGGAACGATCGTTACCACGACGTTGGAGGCAGGGATATTCGAGGTTAGGACCAGCGTTATGTTGAAGGGGACCAGGGGCAGGGCGCCCGCGGGCACTTCTAACCTCCAGATCATAGGGCTCTCTGCCGATACGACGGACAGAGGCTCGCCCGATATCTCAACAACCTCGTTGAAAGCTGGATCTAGGACGGCAGCCCTGGGAGTGAATATGAACACTCCTTCAGGAAGATCCAGCCTGAAATCAACTAGGCTAATCGATCCAGGAGCCATTGACTGGTTTAGAGGTTCACTCACCTCAACTGTGGCGGAATCTCTGAGCAGGCCAACCTCTAGGAGGAGCACATCCCTCGGCCCCCTGTTGACCAGCTCAAGCACGACTCTGTTCCTCTCTCCAATGGCGTAAATGTTGGTTCCGTTTAGAGACAGCAGTTGAAGTGAGGGTGAGAATCCAAGTGTGCGCACGGCTGAATAAGCTAAAGTTTCGTTGAGAGAAACCGATAGGGCTAGCTTGCCTGAGAGCCGTTTTGCGGAATAGGGCGTCATGATCGATATTGGTAGCGCACCGGGTCGTACGTTAGAGAGCTTTGCTGTAACGGTAAGTGGCGGGTTATCGCAGGTTGCCGTAACCAGCAAGTCTCCTGAAGAAGTTATGGAGAGCTGGAGGGATAGATAGCTCCCGCTCGTGAGTGGACCTTCTGGATACTTGACGGTTACGTCGCTGCTGGGTAAAACGAGCCTTAACGTGTACTCGGCCTGATCTACGATCAGTTTGTAGTCCTTGACTGTTGCGTTTGAGGGGATCGTTAGTAGAACGAGCCATGAATCCCTGGTTCTCCCCCTCACCAAGCGAATAAAATCCTCTTCGGCTAGTTTCAATGCTTGCAGTCCCTGAGCGGGAGAAACTCTCAGCTCTCTATCAAGAGGTATTGACTTTTCGCTAAAGAAGACGTCAATGGTTGCGTTGTTCAGCACACGAACTAGGACGGTCGTTCCTAGGTCTGTTATGTTTGAGAGCCACGTGTAATCGCTCACTTCGTGCACGGGCAATGTGACATACTTGCCCAAGGCCTCGCCAGCCAGACGAAACACGTGCAAACCATCTGGAGACAGGAACAGCCACGATTTAGTCTGGTTCTCCCAGACTCCTCGAAGTTCATCTTCGTACTCCGCTAGCTTCAGCCACATGGCCCCGTCCCTCTCAGCTAGAGTGAAGTTCTGCTCTCCACCCACGAATCTAGCTACAACGACGGAATCGATGATTACTCCTGGTGGGATTACGAGAACCTCGCCTATCCTTAGCAGGCCCGAGGTCTCGTAAACCCGCCCAATTAGAACGGGCCCTGAGTCTATGTCCGGAGATACCGCCCACAGATCTTCCTCAACATGAGAGAACGACCATGGAGACGTTATGTAGCCTATTTCAGTCACTTCAATGGACTTCACTCTCAGAACCTCGACTTCGCCTCCCTCCAAATCTGTTTCGACGATGGACGGCTCGTGGTCTAAGACCAGCGAAACTGAACCTCCGGGAGTCGTCCGCAACAGCAACCCACCATCTTCAGAGTAGGCTAACTCTGTTGAGATTGACATCTGCGTGATCAGCAGCAGTAGCAGAAGCGCAAAACTTCGCTCGGTGCGCCCTCTCACAGTCGGCAATAGGGGCTATCAGAAATTTAAAGCGGAGACTTTGCTATGTTACAGTCCATGCTTTCGCTCAGGGTGAGGAGGCTCCCAGTAGAGATTGGGGAGCTGAGGGTTGTCCTCAATAAGGAGGACGCTGAGAAGGCGGGGATCGCGCCCCACGATAGGGTCCGAATAATAAGGCAGGACGGGAGTCATGTGGTAGCGCTAGCGAGCATCTCAGCGTCCCCTGAGGTCGCTCCCCCCGGAGAGATCAGCGTGTTTGCCGACCTCGCGAAGAAGCTGCCGGTGGATGAGGGTGAGCCCGTCACTGTTGAAGTAGTGCCTACCCCCCAATCCGCCGGACTCGTTAGGAAGAAGGTTCTTGAGGGGAAATTGACCCCCCAAGAGGTTTCTACTCTGATTAAGGACATTTATGATGGGGTTCTTAGCGACGTGGAGTTAGCTGCCTTCGTAACAGCCTTACAGCTCCACGGCGCGGACATGGATGAAGTAGAAGCTCTAACTAGAGCCATGGCCGAGGTAGGGACGCTCCTTGACTTTGGAGACGTTCTCACAGTAGACAAGCACAGCGTTGGGGGCGTGCCCGGGAACAGCAAGGATGCCCTGCTAATAGTCCCGATAGTCGCTGCCGCGGGGCTCGTGATACCTAAGACTAGCACGAGGGCTATCATGAGTCCTGCTGGCACCGTAGACACGATGGAGGTACTTGCGCCTGTAGATCTAAAGCCGGATGAAATCGTTGAGATCTCAAAGAGGGTCGGTGGCGTCATAGCTTGGGCTGCGAGCGCAAATCTGTCACCCGTTGACGGTATTCTAATAGAGAAGGTTGAATACCCGCTGTCCTTGGATCCGGAGAGTCTAATATACGCATCGATAATGTCTAAGAAGCTGGCGGCTGGCGTTAAGAGGCTCGTCCTAGACATTCCAGTCGGTCCTGAGGCGAAGGTTGAGTCGCTAAAGGATGCCAGAAGGATGGGAAGGCACTTCGTCGAGTTGGGCGAGAGATTGAACATAATCACGCAGGTGGCCATATCCTATGGAGGTCAGCCTATTGGGCGTTTCGTAGGGCCGGCTCTAGAGGCGAGGGAGGCCCTCGAGATACTCTCGAGTCGTGGTAAAGGTTCTCGAAGCATAATAGAGAAGTCACTGTCCCTCGCTGGCATACTGCTGGAGATGGGCGGCGTGGCGCCCGTCGGCTACGGGGAGAAGATGGCAAGAGAGATCTTAGAGAGCGGCAAGGCTTACCAGAAGATGAAAGAGATAATCGAGGCCCAAGGAGGCGATCCTAACATAAAGCCGGAGGACGTTCCCGTCGGAGAGCACAGAGCAGTTCTAACAGCCAAGATGAGTGGATACGTAGTCGCAGTATCGAATAGGGCCATTGTGAGAATAGCTAGGGCCGCGGGTGCCCCGAGGGACAAGGGAGCGGGGGTCCGCATATTCGCAAAGAGGGGAGACAGAGTAGAGGCTGGAGATCCTGTAATAGAGATCTACGCAGAGAGTGAGAGCAAGCTTCAAGCAGCCGTTGAGGTCGCCAAGAGCACAGATCCCGTCAGAGTGGAAGGGATGGTGCTAGAGGTCTTCAGAGATAGAACTATCGGGCGAGAGGTCGTGATCTGAGTGCTATGGAAGAACCCTCTCAGGATCTCTCGGGAATAGAGTAGCCTCTCTTATGTTCTTCAACCCGAGCATCTGCTTCACTAGTCGCTCTATTCCGATCGCAAATCCTCCGTGGGGCGGAGCACCGTACTTGAAGAACTTGGTGAACCACTCCATCGACTCGGGTCGCAATCCCTTTTCTTCAATCTGAGCGACAAGAACGTCGTATCTGTGTTCTCTCTGTCCTCCAGAGCTAAGTTCTAACCCCCTGTAAAGCAGGTCCACGCTTCTGGCCCAAGGAGGCTCTGCCTTCATGACGTAGAAGGGCTTGGCCTCGAAGGGGAATCGGTTGACGAAGAAGAAATCGGAGCCGTACTCTTCTTTCACGTACCGCCACAGCAGCTCCTCGGACTCGGTGTCGTAGTCGCTGCCGTACGGAATCTCCTTCCCGAACTCCGCTAAGATTTCGTAGATCTTGGGGAACCTGAGTTCCGGGAATGGGATCTTGGGGACCTCCAGTTCAACATTCAGCAATTCTAGCTCCTTAGATCTCTCCTCTAGAACCCTCTTTATTCCAGAGACGACGACCTGCTCTTCTACCCGCATGACATCGGTCTCATTGGAGATGAAAGCCATCTCGACCGCCAAGGATCGAAACTCCGTTATGTGCCTCGTGGTATGGCTGGGCTCGGCTCTCCAGTTAGTTCCCAGATCGTATATCTTCTCGAATCCCCCTATCACTGTGAGCTGCCTGTGAAGCTGGGGGTCCTGACGCAAGAAAGCCTCCTTTCCAAAGTAGTCGACCCTGAAAACCTCCGCCCCGCTCTCGCTGGCGCCTCCGATTATGCAGGGCGTGAAGACCATCAAGAAGCCGTTTTCGTCCAGCCAATCAATCATTCCCCTGATCAGCGAGGCAGTTATCTTGAATAAAGCTTGCACCTCTGGTCTCCTGAGGTCCAGGGGCCTATTGTCAAGCCTTGTTGGTAACAGGGCCGGTACCTTCCAGTTAGGGTCGAGCGGGAGCTTTGGATCTGATTTGCCGTGGACCACTATCCTTTCGGGTATTATCTCTATGTCCACGGCCTTGGCTAGCTTCTGCTCCACTGGCTCCCCGTAGGCCTCGATCACACTCTCTTGCGTCAAATCGTCGGTTATATCGAATAACTCATCTGGGACGACTCCCCTCTTGAGCGTCAGCTGAGTCTTCTTGTCCCAAGATCTGAGCACAATGAACCTCAGGTGCTTTCCTATGTTCCTGATCTCACTGACCCAGCCCCCGACTCTCAACCTTCACCACCCATATGCCAACCTTCATGCCTTCTATGTCCCAGACCTTGCCGTGAGCGTCGGCCGGCGCGTCGCTGGAACTCGATATGAACCTTAACGCGACGGTCCCGCTCTCCTCAGCTATCTCCCCCTCATAGTTGGACACTGCCCTCTTCACGTCCGCCTCTTCCGCCCACAGGTAGACCTCTACAAGCTCGCGGCCCACCGTGAGGCCCATCTCCTTCCTAGTCTGCTGAATCCTCCGCAGGACCTCTCTAGCTATCCACTCCAGCCTCTCCTCGGGCCCAAGCTCGCTTGGCACGAAGACAGATCCCGCCGAGATCTCTGCCATGGTCCACTTGCCCTCTGGAGGAGTGTCAGACAGCAAGACCTCATGCACGTTGAGCTCAGTCTTTATCACCTCCTCAAACGTCGTCACAGCCTTCTTAAGGCTCTCATCTTCCGTGACGATCACGACGGACCTCAGGGGCGCTCTTCGCTTGACTCCGGCTGAAGCCCTGGCCTGCAGACCAGCTCTGATGACCTCCCTTACGTAGTTCATGCCCGATTCTAACTCCTGTGATATCCACTCTGGCTTCGGTGGCGGTAGTGGAAGCATGTGGATGCTTTCTGGATCGCCCTGCTGGCGGAGAGACGCTTGATATATCTCCTCGGCAATGAACGGCGTGAATATAGCAAGTAGAGGTAGGACGTACTTTAGGACGGTGAGCAGGACCGCTCCTTTGAGCTTCTTCTCCTCCCCCTCCTTCCTCAGAACCTTCCTCACCGCGTGGATGTATAGGTGGCTCAAGTCTTCGACGTAGAACTCCAGCACGGCGGACAGAGCTTCGTGGGGAGAGAGTTCTGACATTGCCTCAACAAGCTTGTCTCGAGTAGACGCCGCCCTAGATAGGATCCATCTGTCCTCTGGAGGAAGTTCGTCGAGCTTCTCGTCGACTAGGGACTCTTCTACATCCGCACCCGCAAGGTAGGTAGATGCGAAGGAGTAGACATTCCATATCACGTTGAGCATCCTGACGGCGTTCTTGAGGTCCTTCCAGACAAATCTTATGTCGCTCCAGGGCGTTCGCGTCATTACGAATAGCCGGAAGGCGTCTCTTCCGACCTCAGCCACTATCTTGTCTGGAGGCTCGAAGTTCCCGAGGGACTTGTGCATCTCTCTGCCCTTCTCATCCAGCATGAATCCGTGCACGAGAACCGACTCGTAAGGTGCCCTGCCGAAGAGGAGCACGCCCATCCTGAGGAGTGAGAAGAACCAGCCTCGGGTCTGGTCGTGTCCCTCGGTTATGAAGTCGGCCGGGAATAGCCTCTCAAAATCTTCCTTCTTTTTGGGATAGCTAAGGCTTGCAAAGAAGGATATCCCAGAATCGTACCAGACGTCGACTACGTCTGGCACCCTCCTGACCGTGCCTCCGCATTTGGGGCAGGTGAAGGTGACCTCGTCCACCCAAGGCCTGTGAAGGTCTGGAGGTCTTGTGCCAGACAGCTCATGCAGCTCGTCTAGGGAGCCGACCACAGTCGTCCAGCCGCACTTCTCGCATATCCATATTGGAAGCGGGGTCCCCCAGAACCTCTGCCTGCTTATGACCCAGTCTCTCAGCTCCTCCAGCCAGTTCCTAAACCTCGTCTTCGCCCAGCCAGGCGTCCACTTCACTCTCTCCATCTCGCCCAGGAACTTCTCCTTCAGATCAGATAGCTGTATGAACCACTGCTCTGTAGCTCGAATTATTAGAGGAGTCTTGCACCTCCAGCACACAGGATACCTGTGAACAATGAAGCTCGCGCCTGCTAGGGCCCCCAGATCGTCGAGATCTGAAATTATCTTAGAATTCGCGTCTCTAACAGGTATTCCGGCGTAGGGGCCAGCTTCCTCTGTGAATCTACCTGAGTCGTCCACCGGAGATAAAACCGGCAGCCCGTAGTGCAGGTGAACCTCCTCATAGTCCTCCTGACCGTGCCCAGGGGCCGCGTGCACGCAGCCAGTTCCTTCCTCCCTAGAGACGTATTTGGGGCTCAACACAACGACGTGGCCTCTTTCTAGATTCTTCAAAGCTGGAACCAGCTTCTTCAGAGGGTGCTCGTAGGCTAGACCCTCAAGCTTCGATCCTGGGAATCTGTCAACGATCTCGTAGTCCTCCCAACCCAGCTCTGATGCGACGGCCTCGAGTCTGGCCTCCATGAGTATGATTAGGTTCTGTTTCACTCTAACCTTCACGTAAGTCTCGTCAGGATGCACCATCACTGCAACGTTGGCGGGCAGGGTCCAGGGCGTGGTCGTCCATATCAGGAGGCTCTCTCCTGGCCTCTCTTTAAGGGGGAACCTCACGTAGATTGAGGGATCTCTCAGGTCCTTGTACTCGCTCACCTCATAGTCTGCGAGGACGGTCTCGCACCTCGGGCACCAGTGAACGACTTGGAGCCCTCTCTTGAGCCTCCCCTGCTCCCAGATCTTCTTTATTCCCCACCAGGCGCTCTCTATGTAGTAATCGTCCATCGTGCGGTATGCATCGACCCAGTTTAGGGACGCGCCGAAGTTCTTGAAGTGCTTAGTCATCTCGGCTATGTTCTCCTCGGCAAACTTCTTGCAGCTATCAACGAAGTTTGCTATCCCGTATGCTTCAATGTCCCTCTTCGTTTTGAACCCAAGCATCTGTTCTGTCTTTACTTCTATGGGAAGCCCATGGCAGTCCCAACCCGCTCTGTCTATGACGTCGTATCCGCTGGCCCTGGCGAACCTGATGAAGACGTCCTTCAGAACCTTGTTCCAGACCGTCCCCGGGTGGGGCTCCCCAGAGGAGGGATAAGGAGGGCCGTCGAGGAAGTAGTATTTGGGCCTCCCGCGCAGAGACTCCCTGAGAGTGGAGTATACATTCTTTTCCTCCCAGAACCTCAAAACCTTCTCTTCCACCTGCTTGGGATCGTAGTTTCTGCTGAGTTCTCTTACCCGAGTCAAATTTGCCACCTCTTCTTCCTGCCCGGGCTCGCCACAGCTGCTCGGAAGATTTAAAATTCAGGACGAGAGTCTGCAAACGGGGCGAGCGGCATAGTGGCCGGGGACACACCCGGACCCATTCCGAACCCGGAAGTTAAGCCCGGCCATGTCCTGCGGAGTACTGGGCTCCGTAAGGGCCCGGGAAACGCAGGAGCTGCTAAGCCCCCTTCTAATTACAGGCCTGTCTGAATGCAACTAACTTTTAACAAAAGGATGAGACCAGTCTTGGGTCCGCCTTATGAAGGCCAAGATCTCTGAGACGGCCAGGTACGCTATAGAGAACCCCAGTTCTATTCGAGAGATAATGAGCCTCGTTGCAGACTATGAGAGAAATCCAGAGAAATATCCGAGACCCCTCGTCTACTTGGGTGGTGGGTGGCCTCAAGATCCGCCCCCCAAGCCCCTGATTGAATCGCTGAGCCAGGTCATAGCGGAAGAAAAAGAGATCAGGCTTAGCGCTAAATACCCTCCCACCAGGGGCGACCCTGAATTTCTGGACGCTGTGGTGGAGTACGAGCGAGTGCTCTTCGGCAGGAAGATCTCCCCAGAGGAGCTGATTTCAGGGCTAGGAAGCACAGATCTAGCTGGAGGGCTCTTTCTCGCCACGTTAGACAGGGGGTCAGAAGTCATAATGACCAGGCCGTGCTATCTGAACTATCAGAGACAGCTCCTCGTTGAGACTTTGATGGGGGTCAAGATAAAGTGGTGGGACGTTCTGAAGGAGGATCGCTTTGAGCCAAATGTTGATGAGCTGCAGGAACTCATTGGCCCCGACACTAGGATGATTATCCTAGTCACTCCAGGAAATCCGGATGGCCAGGTCTTCGATGACGCCACTTTGGAGGCAATCTCTGACGTGGCCGAAGAGAAGGGTGTGTGGGTGCTAATCGACGTCGCCTACAGGATATTTCACTACCACGGGGTGCCCAGATATTACTCTCGCCCTCGAAGAGAGAACGAAGTATGGTTAGCCTCGATGTCAAAGGAGTTGAGGGCCCCTGGCTGGAGGATGGCCTACCTCTACTGTGATCCAGAACTCGTCAGGGCCGTGGAAACAGTCCAGCAGGCCAGAACTCTGGCCCCAACGAGGCTACCCCAGAGAGCCTTCGTTAGAATGATGAGACGGCCGGGAGTGAGCGAGTGGCTGAGGAAGTACATGCTAGAGGAGACCCCCGAGATGTATGGAAGAATAGCCAATATGACGGCCGATCTCCTATCGGAGATAGATGGATTGAAGGTCCTTAGGCCCCTCGGAGGGTTCTACGTGTTCTTTAACGTTGAAGAGGTAGAGAAGAGTTCTAGGAAATTCGTACAAGGCCTCCTGAATGAGTGGCAGGTTGCTCTGGCGCCTGGCGTGGACTTTGGGGCTGAGGGGTGGGTTCGGCTCTCCTTCGCTCCCGCGGTAGAAGACCCAGAGAAGATTCGTGAGGGGATGCAGAGACTGAGCAGATACGTGGCAAGCCTGAGGGCCGGTTAGCAGGCAGCAGCACAATTAAACTGAAGCTCTGCAGAAGAGATAGTAGGCGCGGCTATGGCGAGAGAGGGAGTCTTCTTCCACATTGACGAGAGGGCGGATGGCCTGAGCCTCTGGCTGAGCGGAGGCGCTGAGGTAAGGGTACGGTTCAATCCATACTTCTACGTCCCATCTGATCGAGTGGACCAAAAGACCGAGTCTAAGCTTAGATCGAGGGCCGTGAGAGTAGAAAAAGTCAGAGGGCTAGACCCTTGGTCCCCTCAAGAGTTCCTAAAGGTTGTGGCTAGGGACGAAGACGACAGGAGGCAGCTCGCCAAGCTAGTGCCTGAAGCTTGGGAATGCAGCATTCCCCCATGGCATCAGTACCTCCTTGAAGAGCGGCTCGCGCCTTTCTCGGCTGTGGAGACTTCTAGTGACGGAATTAAGGTCGTGGGAGAGGGATCTCTAGAAGATCTGACCATCCTTTACTTCTCCGGGCTCATATACAGTGAAGACGGCTTCCCAATTAGGGGAAAGAGCCCTGTCTTGGCGATAGGGTACGCGGTGGATGACGAGAAGCCAGAAGTTATTGCATCGGACGACGACGCGGAAGT
The DNA here is from genome assembly GCA_965552295.1 of uncultured archaeon. Taxonomy (GTDB): domain Archaea; phylum Korarchaeota; class Korarchaeia; order Korarchaeales; family Korarchaeaceae; genus DRBY01. The sequence continues at coordinate 24,185 of CBEVRO010000001.1, forward strand.
GCTGGGGCAGTTCGTTGAGCTGGTGAAGAGAGCAGATCCCGACGTTATTGTGGGCTTTGGGCAAGACGCAGACGAGTTCCAACACATGGCTTCTAGGGCGAACCTGACGGGTGTTAAACTCGCTTTAGGAAGGGACGGCTCGGAGATTCAGGAAACCGGGAGGTTCTTCAGGGGCATCATCTTGGTTGAGCAGAGGATAGTCGGCCGCGCCAACATAGACTTGTTCTCTCTAGCGTGGAGAGACTTTCCACAACTCCCGACAAAGTCTTGGTACGAGTTGGCTGACGAGCTAGGGATAGATCACCCAAAGCCTGTTCCTAAGTTCAGGATAGCAGAGAAGTGGAAGACCTCAAGAGACGATCTGCTGGCTTATCTTCGGGAGAAGGTACTCGTGGTAAGAACCCTTGCGGAAAAGCTGCTCCCTCATCAGGCGGAACTTGCGAAGCTAACTTGGAGGCACCTCTACGAGGTTACGAGAACCCCTGTCGGGGGGTTAGTTGAATCTCTCGCGCTAATCCACGGCAAAGCTCAGGGATGGATATTCCCGCCCACTGGCCGGGAGGGCGGGAGATTCCCAGGCGGATACGTCTGGCTCAAGGCCCCAGGGCTCTACGATAAGATAGGGTACCTCGACTTCAAGAGCATGTACCCCTCAATTATGATACTACACAACATTAGCCCAGAGACCGTTGAGCCGAAGGAAGGTTCCTGCAGCACAGAGGAAGTATCCGCCGAGGGAATAACCAAGAGGGTCTGCAGGGATAGGAGAGGGCTGTTCTCGAGCTTGGCGGAAGAACTACTCCGGAGAAGGGCTGAGGTCAAGAAGGAGATGAAGAAATCTCAACCAGGCAGCCCGGAGTATAGGCGGTTAGATGCCATTCAGAAGGCAATCAAGGTGGTAACGAACGCGATGTACGGCTATATGGGGTGGGAAGGCGCCTCGCTACGCAACGTAGACGCGGCGGAACTCACGGCAGCCCTAGGAAGACACTACATCAAGAAGGTAATCAAGTTGATTGAGAAGAGAGGTTTCCAAGCCGTGTACGTTGACACGGACGGTGTTCAGGTGCTGGGTGGCGAGCCGAAGGACTATGAGGATCTGGCGGAGTGGCTTAATCAGCAGATACCTCTCACAATTGAACTCCAGTACGTCGCCGAGAGGGGGCTGTACCTGACTAAGAAGAAGTACGCTCACCTAGTTGGAGGTAAGCTCGTCGCAAAGGGATTTGAGTTCATAAGGCGGGACTATCCACCAGTTGTGAAGAGGGCTCAAGAGGTCGCCGTCAGGATGGCTCTCGAGGGCAGGCCGCTAGCCGAGATAGAGAAGAAGTTGCAAGAGATCAGGAAAGCGCTCCAAGAGGGGAGAGTTGAGAAGGAAGACCTAATAATTATAGAGACTCTTGGGAAGAAGCTGGAGGAGTTCGAGCGAAAGACGAAAGGTTTCGTTGCTGGGAAGTGGTTGGAGGACAACAGGGGGATAGAAATCCACCGAGGCCAGGTTCTCAGGATACTCATCGTCAAGGGGGAGGGTAGCGTCAATGAGAGAGCTAGACCAGCCGAGTTCTTTGATGTGGAAGACTGCGACCTGAATTACTACCTGAAGATGTTCGATCAAGTGGTAGAGAGGACACTCCAAGCCTTGAAGGGCGTTGGAGTGAGCGAGGGGAAAAGAGGGCTAGAGGAGTTCTTCTGACCCTCACAGCTTGAGGAACTTGAGCGGGAGTTTGCCTGTTTGCTTAGTCCTCCTCGCCTGCAGTGGCTTTCTAATCTTCCTCTCCTCCTCAGGCCTTGGCCTAACGATTCCTCGATGCACTGCGCAGCTGATGCAGTAGTACCTAGTCTCCAGCCTCTTAGAGACGTAGGCCCCCTGCTTCTCAAGTTCTCTAGCCAGCGGGCCTCCGATCGGGGAGACCCACTTTGTTATCCTCACGGCCTTGTCGGAGGGAACCAGCCTGCCGCACGCAACACACTGCACGGGCTTCTCGCGGCCAGAATCCGATAGCTTCCTTCCCCTGCTCTTTCGCTTCTTGGGCATGATGAATTCCCCTTCACGTTAAGCCTGAGAGGGTCCCTATAAAAGATCGATGGGACGAGTTCAGTAGCTCCGGCCGATCCACGCCACGTGAGGAGCGGGTTCGCCACAGACGATGCAGGTCTCTTCCTTCCCAGAGAGGGCGTTTTCCTCATAGCCTAAGATTCCGTATCCTATCTCCTCCTCTACCGTGTGGGCGCACCCCTCTCGACCGCACCATCCAAATCCTGCTATCTTCCCCTCTCGAATAGCGGCCCTAATTTCCTCAAAGGACTTAGCTCGCGCAGCCCTGCTGGCAAAGTACTCCTGAGCATGCTGGCGGAGCGCCTCCTCGTACCTCAGGAGTTCCTCCCTTACGCTCTCTATGAGGTGATCATCTGGAATTTTCGTCCTCTCAACTCTATCTCTCCTAGCAACTGAGACGTAGCCCCCTTGCACCTCCTGAGAACCGACGTCAACCTTCAGAGGAACTCCCTTCATGTCCCACTTGTAGTACTTGTATCCTGGCCTTTCCTCCGTGTCGTCCAGCTCAACTCGTATCCCTGCGCTCTTCAATCGCTCGTAGACCTCTCGAGCCTTCCTCATTATCGGCTCCTTTTCTCCCGCCTTTGGGATGGGTATAACGACAACCTGTACAGGAGCTATCTTGGGTGGGAGCTTTAGGCCCCGATTATCGCCGTGTATGGCAATTATCGCAGCCAAACTCCTCTCAGATATGCCATACGAGCAGGTATTGACGTACTTCCTCTGGCCGTTCTCGTCCATGTAGGTCAGGTCGTATGTCTTAGCAAAGAGATCTCCGAAGTTTATCACACTTCCGAGTTCTAAGGCCTTACCGTCGGGCATTACGGTTATCAGATCCATGTTGTACTTCGCTCCAGGAAACGTATCCCAAGGCAGCGTCTTCACAACGAGATAAGGCACGAGAAGCTCGTCGTAGAACCTCTTGTAGATCTCTACCCCTTCGTCCACCTGCTTCGCTGCCTCCTCAAGGGTTGCGTGGAACGTGTGCGCCTCCTTGAAGAACGCAATTTCCCTAACTCGGATGAGGGGACGGGTGGCCTTGGTCTCGAATCTGTAGACTGGCACGATTTGGTATATCTTGAGAGGGAGGTCAGCATAGCTCTGTATCCACTTGGAAAGAACCTCGTACATTATCGCCTCACTCGTGGGACGTAGAGCGAGAGGCTCGGGGGAGGGCTTCGTGCCCAGCTCTGTAATCCAGTAGACTGAATCTTGGAAACCCTTGATGAACTCGAACTCCCTGCTTAGAACGCTCCTTGGGACTACGCCTGGGAAGTAGACCCTCTTATGCCCAGTCTGCCTCAGCAACCGTTCCATTATGCTCATTACGGCTTCCATTATCTGGTAGCCGTAAGGAAGCCAGACATACATGCCCTTGACGGGATACCGCTCATCTAGAATCTCCGACTTGAATAAAACCTCGTCAAACCACTTAGCGAAGTCTTCCTCCTTCGGCGTTAGTTCGAATGCCTCCCTCTCGGACATTGGCCATCCATCCCCTCGCCTAGGTCGGGGCCGAGCCTCAGCTCACCAATTAAATAATGACGCCTCTAAGTGAAGCGAGCCTCTCAACGGCTCTAAGCATATTGTACGCAGAGCCTGGAAACTCCTCCTCTAAAGATGCGATGAATCTAAGTGTGTCGGTGAGGGGCTCCCAACGCTGACCGTACGACGCCAGCAGCTCTGACCCGAGAACCTCGTAGAGTGGGAAAACGACATCTATCTCTTGAGGGGGAGGTGGGTAGGCCAGTCTACCTCTGACGACGAAGCAACTCCCTTTCTGGGCTAACCACAGTAGGTTGAGTGCATCGATCTCCTCGAGCGTGGCGAGCGCGACTACTGTTTCGTAGCCCCTAGATCTTGCGACCGTAATCGCGTGCTTCAGAACAGGTCCCCAGCAGTCGGGCTCGCTACGCGTCATGACGAGTAGAGCCAGCTCAACTTGTGGGAATGGCTCTTCGACCTTTAAGAATAAGTCTAGAGCCAGGCTGTCCTGCTGCGTGTTCCTCATCAGGATGACTGCCTTTGTGTCTGGACTTAGCAGGTTGTTCTTGCCGATAGTTCGCCTAACCTTGTACTCTAGGGAGTTCCTTAAGCAGACCTCACACAGGCTCTCTCCAGAGTACCTCCTGTGGTATACTGCCTCTCTGGTTCCGCAGACTGAGCAGGTCTCCTGGCTCTCCTCTTTCTTTAAGGCCATCCCCAGAGTAGTGAGGCTAGGTGTGGGGTCTAAAACCTGATCGCGTTGTCATATACGACGATAGACGCTGGGACCTCCTAGCCAGCTTAAGGAAGAAGGCTGTTGAAATTATGGAGTGTTTGGCGAGAGCAGGTCAGCCCTCTCTACTCTATGGTAGCGTGGCCAGGGGCGACGTAGGCGCTGGGAGCGACGTTGATGTCGTGGTACTGAGGCCTAGGCTCCCACCTTCTGCTCTCGAGATGATCCTCAGAGAGAGGTTTGGTGATCCTCTGGCTAGGGAGATAGCCCAGGCCACTCCTTCCAGCGCCGTGAAGGCCTACATTCACCTTGAGAAAGGAGTGACCGTGTCGTTTCCTCTCGTGCATTTGGGGGAGAGGGAGGAGGAGTTTTACAAATTCGGTGGATGCTTGGATCTCAGAACTCTCCTGGAAGAAAAGCGTGTTCCTGGTGTGAACAAGGAGCTTATGCTAATACTCCCGAGAGAGTGGGGCCACGAAGAGGTCTCTGTGAGGGGTAGGGAGGAAGTTGTGGCCAAGCTGCTAGGGATCTCATTAGGCACGGTCTTAGAGAGAGTTAGGGTTCTCACAGAAAGGAGAGTACGCGGGAAGACCGGTCTATACGTCCACTACAGGCTTGATGTAAGCGAGAACATTGAAGAAGCACTCGTTAGGTTGGCACATGCTAAGAAGGGTCTAAGGAATAAGTTGAGGGGAATGTTTTAGCTTGCGACACCCTCATCTAGCTGACGACTAATGTAAGAGTTGATGAGGCTCCTCAGGCCTATCATAGCCGCTCAAATGATCTGTCTCGTGGTGTCAGCGTCGTGCATCCCAGTAAATGGAAAGCCGATTAGCCGAGAGAGCGGAGCCTTCCAGAGGATGATTGATGAATTGCTAGATATCCTCGAATTCATTAAGGAGGTTGCGCTAGACATAGGAAAAATACTGTCTGGGACTCTAATAGCCGTCGGTGTAGTGCTCTGGGCTTCGGACATCTTCTCCTACAAGGGTAGGAAGCTAATCACCTCAGGTGTAGTCCTGTACTTCATCATAGAGCTGCTGTCCTGATCGCTACTCTTCTATGGGAAATCTTAGGAAAGCTATTACTCCCCCTAGCGAATCGAGTACTTGCCCTGGCTCAGTCTCGGAGTCAACGATGCGGAATTCTGCTCTCGTTCTCTTGCAGAGTTCTAGGAGTTCTTTGGAGAATTCCATTCTGAGCTGATCGAACACAGTCCTGCTTGAGATGAGGAGGGTCTCGACGGCTCCATAGGCCAGTGCGGCTTTAACCTGCTCTGGTCCGTAGGCAATGAGCCGCGAACCTTTAGAGAGATCTGCTAAGAATTTCTCGAGCAATTTGGCGTCGGTTGACACTGAGAGCTCTCTGGCGACCTTGTCGACTTCGCCCCGCTTTAGCACTTCATACACACCGCTGAGCGTTGCCGAAGAAGCATCCACGACTCTGATCTTTGACGCAACTTCAGGGAGGCGCTCAGAGAGATGCTTTGCAAATTCCTCCTTGAAGAAGCCTGGCCCCGCAATGATGATTGCTTCGGGCGAGTATCGCTCATTTAGCCTGCCAACTACCTGTGAGAGTTCGCTGAAGAATTCGCGGCTCATGATGCTCTCCGCCCGTCTCGCCCTCAGATCGGCTCTCTTCGATGCTCTCAAGGCAACCTCTGGCGTTACTTTGAATCTGCTTATGGTAGCGACTGTAGCCTCTCTATCATCGAGTACAATTACAAGGACCTTGGGTGACAGCGTGGACTGCTCTGCCCTCTCTATGATGTCTAGAGCCACGTCATCCCAGGAGTCTTTAGAGATAGTCAACTGAGAGCCTGGGGAGATCTCTATAGAGTGGTGCTTCCCTTGAATGCCGAGCCAGTCAGGCGCCCGGCGAACCACTCCAAGAATTCTCATGGAGCCGCCTGTTGAATCTACCTCTACCTTCTCAGCCTCCAGCGTTATCGTAACGGGAACGCGCTCCCCGCTATCTGGCCTCTGTTGGCCTTCTGGTTTAAATCGACGAGTCGTCCTTGCTGTTATCAAGTCCCCTGGCCTAATCACGAAAGACAGCCAGTAGAGATCCTCGGGGCCGTCTACCTTTATCGTTAGAATCCCCTTCTTCAAATCTCTCTTTATGACGCGCATAGGCACCACGGTTCTTCTTGATGGACCGTTCTCTACTCGAGTGTGAATACCTTGACCCCAACTGGAATCCTGCTGAGATCGTAGGTTCTCCTACCTACTACGACTTTGATCCCTGCCAGATGGGCCTTGTCCACTATCCTTTGTGTGATGTTACCGTCGTAAACTAAGTACCTAGCCCCCTGCGTGGAGCTTAATTCATCACGCAGATCGCTTACCCTTACCTCCTTAATTTTGGTGAGGTCCTCAGACAATAAGATGGCCTTTCCGGACGATATGGCTTCCTTGACCCACTCGCGAAGGTTCGTCGGGATCCTCTGCTCCCACTCCTGACCTTCGGGTACGGCGCGACGTACTGCAGCCGATTCAACAGCTTCTCCAAGGACAGGTGGCGCGTGTCGCACCTCCACCGCGACCTTCTTAATGCCCATCCTCTGCCTCTCCTCCTCCGCTGAAACGGCAGACTCAAGAGCTTTCCTGATCTCCTTCGCAGTTAGATCTTGTACTCCCTTCCCAGGGGGCGCCCTAGCCACATAGTCAACGTCAGTTTGCTCAAGAAGGGCTCTCAGGACCATCTCTCCTCCTCTGTCACCGTCGACGAATGCGATGGCCTCTTTCTGGGAGATCAGTTTTATGACCGTGTCAGGTACCCTCTCGACAGCCCCTCCTACCGAGATTACGTTTGTCCACCCGTACCGGAGCATGTTTACCACATCAGCCCTTCCCTCAACCACGATGAGTTCTTCTGACTCGTCGACTCCAGGTCCAGCCGGCAGTTTCTCGGGGCCGTACAGGATCACCTCCTCCCGCGATGCTTCCCTGAGGATTCTGTCCAGCATGTCCTTGGAAGACTCTGCAGCCTGGCTCCTCCACTCTCTCAAGATCTCGACTGCCCTTTTGGCGATGAACCTCCTCTTCTCTTCCCTCTGGTCGGTTATCTTTCGGAGCTTTACCTTCGCCGTGTAAGGTCCGACTCTGTCGACGCTCTCCATAGCGGCGGCAATGATAGCCGTACGGGCTTTGTCTAGGCTGCAGCCCACTTGGATAAGTCCCCTGGTCTTTCCTCCCTCGTTTCTGAGGTGCACCTGAATCCTTCCTATCTTTCCAGTCCTCTGGAGCTCCCTCAGCTCTAACTCTGGGCCTATCAACCCTTCGAGTTGTCCGAAAAGGGCGCCTATTACGTCACTGTCGTCTACGTGGCCATTAACCACTATATCCAAGTGAATCAGGTACTTCGGGTGGTGCTCAGCATCCCTATTCCTGTTGTGAGATTTAGCCTCCCAACCTGGTGAATTCCTCAAGCTTAACATCACCTCTAAACCTCTGAGGTAAGTCCGCTAATGCACAGCCTGACTTACCTCAAGAAACAAATCGATCCAAACGACCTGATATCATTGTAAGGTTGAGCGCCTGCCAACTAATCCCGCAGGCTCAAAGGTCGGCCCACGCCGTCCTCCCTCGCCCGGGGTCATGCAGTGGCAGGCGCAATAGATTCACAGTAAACCCCAAATTTAACGGTTCCTAAAGACCAAAGCTTTCGCCAGCTCGTCAAGCAGGCCTATGAACTCACTTCTAGCGACTCCTTGCAGTTCCCTCAGCGCCTCTCTAGCGTCGTTTATCAGCTTGATTGCTTTCCTCTCTGCATAATCCAGTGAGCCCGTGTCTCTCACGAGATCCCGGACGAACTCGACGTCCTGATCGGTGGCGTTGGGGTTCCCGAGTATGGACAGAGCCCTCCTCTTAGCCTCCTCTGTGCAAGCGCTCAGGGCCCTGACGATTAGGAGAGTTCGTTTTCCTTCCTTAACGTCAGAGTCAGCCGGCTTTCCTGTGATCTTAGGGTCTCCAAACAGTCCTAGTATGTCATCTCTTATCTGGAAGGCTACTCCCACCCTCAGGCCGTAGTTCTCCAGAGCATCGATGACGCTCGATGGCGCCTCGGCGAGTAATGCGCCCATCTTAAGAGAGGCCGCAAACAAAGCTCCCGTCTTGAGCGAGAGCATGAGCAGGACTTCTTCCTCCGAAGGAAGCTCCTCCTTGCAGCTCAGATAGATGTCCATTAGCTGTCCTTCGATGAGCCTCCTGTACGCCTTGACGTACTCTGCCGCTGCGAGATCGGCCTGATCTGAAGCAAATCCGGACGAGTACAGCGCCTCTAATCCGAGGCCAAGGAGGCTATCGCCTCCGAGGATACCAACAGAAATGCCAACGTTTCCGGGAACCCTACCCACATCTAGGCTTGAGAACCACTCCTCACTCAGAACGTGAAACGCTGGTCCCCCTCTCCTCGTTAGACTCTCATCCATGATGTCATCGTGTATTAGTGACGAGGCGTGAAGCAGCTCCACGGATATGGAGGCCCTGTAGATCTTAGCGTCAATTTGGCCTCCAAACCCCTCGTACGCTGCTATCATGGAAATGGGTCTCAGTCTCTTCCCGCCCCTAAGGAGGTACTCTCTCAAGTTCTCGTAATACTCGCGGACCCTGGCGCTAGGAGCTTCACTGACGACCTCATCTAAGAATCTCGATATCTCTCCCTCGATAGGTGGGCGGTGGGTTTCGATAAACTTCCCTAGCGCCCCGCTCATTAGCTACACCGTCTCGCAATGGGTCTGGCAAAACCAGTTTTAAACTCGCCAAGTGTGTGGCCGAGAAGGGTGGTACGCCTGGAAGGAAATCAGCTGGACCCCTGGTCTAGTGAGATTGTAAAGGACTACAAGCGTGTTATGGAGCAGTTTGGGCTGTCTGAGCCAACTGAGGAGCAGATAGAGTTCTTCAGCGATGCTCCCTTCTTCAGGAGACGGATCATATTCGCCCACAGGGACCTCGACACAATAGTTGACGCAATAAAGTCGGGGAGGGAGTACGCAGTCCTCACAGGGATCAAACCTACAGGAGACTATCACTTGGGGACATTTCAGACGGTGAAGGAGTTTGTGTACTTCCAGAAGAAATCTCCGCAGGCCATAGCAGTATTCTCAATAGCGGACATCGAGGCCTGGGAGGACAACGGAATAGGCTTTGAAGAGAGCAGAAAGGTCGCGATCAGTAACGTATCCGACCTTCTTGCCGCAGGGCTAGACCTAGAGAGAGCCTACATCTACTTTCAGAGCAAGGAGATTAGGGTTCATGAATTGGCAGCGCTAGCCGCCAGAGGGATCACTCTGGCAACGATGAAGGCTGTCTATGGAGAGAGGCACATTGGTCTGTACCTGTCATCTCTCGTTCAGATTGGAGACATCCTGTTGCCTCAGCACCCCGACCTCGGGGGACCCAAGCCCACCATAGTCCCAGTAGGGATAGACCAGGATCCGCACTTGAGGCTGACTAGAGACGTTGCAAGCAAGCTGAGAGCCAAGTGGGGTTTTGTAGAGCCAGCATCCACTTACCACCTGATAATCAGGAGTCTCCTTGGCGACAAGAAGATGTCTAAGAGAGATCCAATGAGCTACATAAGCTTGAGAGACGACGAGAACTTAGTTAGGAAGAAGATACTGAACGCATTCACGGGAGGTCGTGAGACTGCCCAGCTTCAGAGGGAGCTTGGCGGCGAGCCGTGGAGGTGCGTGGTGTACGAGATAGCCAAGTTCCACCTCTACTCAGATGACGACAGTGAGTTGGAGAAGATATACAAAGAGTGCATCTCAGGTGCGAGGCTCTGCGGAGAGTGCAAGATGCAAATCCTTGAGGATCTCTTGCGGGAGATGAAAGAGCACGAGAAGAGGAGAATAGAGGCTCTCCCGACAGCTAGGCGGATCGTAGAGATGGCCTCAAACCGCCAACCTTTATATACCGCGAGTTCTGGTGGTGCGTGAGGAATTATGGGAACCGTAAGAGAGAGAGCGATAAAGAGGATAGCTTACAAGCTTGTCAAGGAGTGCCCAGAGCTGTGGACCACCGACTTCGAGCACAACAAGAGGATGCTGCAGAAGATCGCCATAGTCAGGTCGAAGGTATACAGGAACAGAATCGCGGGATACATCACTAGACTCAAGGTCAGGGAACTCCAGGGAACGTTAGTTTGAGTGAACCGCTCTCTTTTGCCACGATTGCCTCCTTTTCTATCGTTTCGTGTGGCACAGTTATTACTCGCTGAGAGCAGTTAGCAACGTCGACGATGGGTCACTCAAGAACAGCATCCTCATACGCTAGACTGTTGCGAGCAATTAGCGAGAGAGAGGCACGTGTTGCCGTCCTAGGGCAGGGATACATAGGCCTTCCACTGAGCCTTCTCTTGGCTAAGGCCGGATTCGAGGTCGTTGGCTTCGACGTCAACAGTAGGCTTATTCAAAGGTTGAGCGCTGGGCTAGTTCCGTTCCCTGGAGAGGTTGGCCTGTGCGATCTCTTAGAACTCGTGAAGAGGTCTGGGAAGTACAAGCCCACCAGCGACGCCGTCGACATTAGGGGCTCCGACATATACATAATCGCCGTCTCGACGCCTCGGATCAATGGCGGAGAACCGAACCTCTCCTATCTCAGATCCGCTGTGGACACTGTAAAGATGTCCATAGACAGAGATTCCTTAGTTGTGGTTGAGAGTACTGTTCCGCCTGGAACCACAGCTGGGTTCGTGGCTAGGAAGTTGGCCAGAGTGAGCTGGGTCAGGACGTTTGTGGCCCACTGCCCGGAGAGAGCCATGCCAGGCAGGTTGATAGAGGAGTTGACGCGCGCTCACAGGGTTATCGGTGGGATAGACAAGGAGTCCGGCCAACTGGCCAAGGAACTCTACGCCACATTCAGCAGGGGTGAAATAACGGTTACTGATGCGCTAACCGCTGAGATCGTCAAGCTCGTCGAAAATACCTACAGAGACGTAAACATAGCTCTGGCCAATGAGATAGCACGCATCTGCTCTGCTCTCGGGGTCAGCGCAAAGCGGGTGATAGAGCTTGCTAACATGCATCCCAGAGTAGCCTTACTCAGACCCGGGATAGGCGTGGGTGGAAGCTGCCTCACCAAAGACCCTCTATTCTTAGCTAACGCCGCTTTGGAGCGCGGATACGCTCCAGAACTCATTCTTAAAGCCAGGATGATCAATGAATCAATGCCAGAACTTGCCGCTCGAGAGATACTCGACTTCGTAGACTCGACCGAGCGAAATAGGTCAAGAGCCCTCGTGGCCGTGCTGGGCACTGCTTACAAGGGTGGCGTCTCAGACGCGAGGGGGAGTCCGGCTGGGCAGCTCATAAGACTGCTTCTCTCCGAGGGAGTTAAAGTCAGGGCTTATGACCCACGCTGCAGCGAATTCTTCGGAGCTGATGCAACGGAGGATCCCTACGAGGCGGCAGAGGGGGCCTGCTGCGTGGTGTTAGCCACCGATCATCCTGAGTTCTATGAGCTAGACCTAGCATCCTTGAGGAGGTGCGCAGAAGACGGTCCAGTGCTGTTCTACGATGGGAGACTCATGTTTAGAAGAGAAGAGGTCGAGAAGGCTGGTTTCGTATACTCTGGAATCGGAGAGCCTCTGTTTAGACTCTCCGAGCTGATTGGAGCAAGAGTTGGAACACGTCAACGAGCTTAACCTTACTCTTCACCCCCTGCGTAGCGTACTTTACCGTGGCGTAAGCCAAGGGGTGAACGAACGCAAGATAGCTGGCCCCCAAGGATTCTGCATTCTTCAGGAGGCTGACGCCCAGCCTAGTAATGATGTCTGGGCGAGCGTTATACGTCACCCCATATCCACAGGATGCGCAGAATTCTGCTGTTCTTATGTCGGCTCCCGCGCTAGCAAGCAAGTCTCTGGCCGCCGAGTTGGTGCTCTCGTCCCTACAGTCCTTCACCAACACGACAAGCTTATCGGAGAGCTTGTCGAGTAGAATCCCCTCCGAGTAGTCTAGCAGATCCTCGAGCAGCGTTCTCGCCTCGATACCCTTACCCGATAGGTTGGCCGCCGCCTCGGGACATGTAGTCAGCACTCTCTTTACGCCCTTGTCCATGAGCCACTCTGCGAGCATGTCCAGCTCTTCTCTTGCCTCGTCGAAGTATCCGGCCAACCTGAGTATCTCGCCACAGGAGAGCCTCATATCACGTATTGGAAGCGCCTTTGAAAACCTCTTGGCCAGCTCAACGGCAGCCACAGCCGACTCTGGTGCATTTAGCGCCCACCTACCGATGAACACCATTGTTTCACTGACCTCAGGAGATTCTCCGGTCGGTGGTGGGAGCCAGCTCTCTTCGGCGGCGGCAGGCTCAAATATTGGCATGACGGTTCGTATTTTCCTAGGGAGGGCTGCGACGTCGAGAGGAGGAACGTAACCCAAGTCTATGAGTTCCTTCCGCGTATACAGAATCAGTTTGGAGGGCTGCACGTCATATGGGCACGGGCGATCACAGAGACCACAGAGCACCGAGCCGTACATGTGCTCGATTAGGTCTATGAAGACCTGCAGCTGACGCAAGTTCATCTGTGACGCCAAGTTTAGCCATCCTCTCGGAGAATAGGCTTCGTTCAATTCGAAAACTCTATAAACCGGGCAAAATCTATTGCATTCCCCGCACCTTAGGCAGGTTTCGAGCATCCTTGTGAGCTTTTCTGAAAACAGCGGACTTGGCTTCTCTTCGTTTGACATCGAACTTCACCCTCTCACTGGAACTATCTTTCCAGGATTGAGTATCCAAGCCGGATCAAAGGCCCGCTTGATTTCTGAGAAGGCGGCAGCGGCCTCCGGTCTCTGTTTAGCGAAGGAAAGGGCCATAGAAGCCCCTATGCCCGTACCGTAGCCTAACACGCCTCCAACTTTTGAGAACAGTTCAGACGCGCTCATGGCAGCTGCGTTGGCTCTGTCCACCTGTTTCTCGTCGAGTGGGTCGTACACGAACCCAACTAGAACCCAGCCCAGCGGTATAGACGTAATCGTGAGCGTTCTAATCCTGTAGCGGGACGCAATCCTCTCTACCTCTGGAAGGCTGTCCCTCAGCTGGGGAGGAGGCAGCGCCACGCTGACGAATATGGCCGGGAGCTTAGACTCCCTCAAAGCCCGTATTACAAGAGCTCGGGCACCGGGATTGATGCCCTCGGTAACCTCCGAGGATAGGGGCTTGATCTCCTCCAGAGCTTGCTCCAACCTCTTGGCTTGAATGTCCACACAGTCTTGGGGTCCCATAAGCGTCACGAGTGCTCTGGCGCCCACGTCCTTTACTTCCTCCCCAGCCAGCTCTATGACGTCTCTATGCACAACGTCCATAGCTGCCGGTTCAACTCCCCTCGACAGCAACTCATCGTAGAGCGTCAAGGCATCGAGAGAGTCTATCAGGTCGATCGTGTATGTCAGCGCAGACTCAGGTTTCCGCCTAAGCCTCACTGTTAGTCGAGTGATAACGGCCAGCGTCCCTTCAGACCCGAGGATCGCATCTAGTAGAAATCTTGGGCCTCCCCCGTGAAGCCCTCGTAGGTCAAGCCACTTACCAGTTGGAGTAACAGCCCTTATTCCAACTATCTGACTCCTCATAGTGCCATACTTAACGGACAGGCTTGAAGCAGCATCCTCTGAAGCCAGCCCTCCGATTGTGGAACCTCCTAGACCGTCGGGGTTGACAGGCAGGTAAAACTCCGCGCCGACTTTCGATTCTAACTCGCTCACACGCACTCCAGGGCCCACTTCGGCCCAGCCAGCCTCCTCGTCGATCTCGTATATCTCGTTCATCCTCAGGAGATCTAACACGACGCCCCCCTGTGTGGGGACGGGGCCGCCCACCAAGGAGGTGCCAGCACCTCGTGGGGTAACTGGGTAATTGTGCTCAGTAGCAGAAGTCAAGAGCTCCTCGATCTCCTCCTCAGAGGTAGGCCTCACGACCGCGTCGGGTGTTCGCCTGACATTCGATGCGTCAAACGAGTAAGAGGCAAGGCTTATCTCGTCCGTCAGTACGTTTTCCTCCCCAAACATGCTGATCAGAATCTTGTTCAGATCCTCAGGCATTCTGCACTCCACGCAGAGCTTCCATCAAAATGGTTTAAGATTTCGCTTCGAGTGCTAGTGAGATGCCCTTCGAGAGCCCCCTTGCAGATGTTCACAGGGACTATGGTGCGGACTTCACCTTATTCGCAGGCTGGAACATGCCCTTGAAATTTACCAGCGCTTTGAAAGAGACCTTAGCGGTGAGGAACTCCGCAGGCGTCTTTGACGTATCCCACATGGGCCGCCTGATTGTAGAGGGGAGAGACGCAGTCCGCTTCCTGAACACCGTAACTACGAATCAAATCAATGTCGAGGTAGGGCGGAGTAGATACACACTCACGCTGAACTACGAGGGTGGCATCAAAGACGACGATATGGCATTCAGAATTGGAGACGAGAAATACGTGGTCGTTGTGAACGCCGCCAGCCGAGAGAAGATACTGGCTTGGTTTGAAGAGGTGGCGGCGAAGCGCGGGATGAATGTAGAGATCAAAGATGAGACTTTTGACACGGCGATGCTAGCTATCCAAGGCCCTCAAGCAAGGCAGGCCGTCCACGAGATCCTAGGAGGAGAACTCAAGATCCGAAAGTTCAGAAACATTATGGTAACTATAGAGGGCAGACAAACGCTAGTGAGTCGGACTGGGTACACTGGCGAGGACGGGTATGAGATCATATTCTGGGACTTGAGAACCGCTGAGCGATTCTTGAGGACTCTCATTGAGAAGGGCGTCGCTCCGTGTGGGCTAGGCGCCCGAGACATCTTGAGGCTTGAGGCGGGTCTGCCGCTCTACGGCCAGGACATGGACGAGGATACCACGCCTGTAGAAGCTGACCTGATGTTTGCGGTCGACCTAAGCAAAGATTTCATTGGAAAGGATTCTGTTGCATCGAGGGCCCAAGAGGGCCCCAAAGAAAAGCGGGTGGGGCTCAAAAGTTCCTCTAGAAGAGCGCCTAGACACGGAGACCTGCTTTTAGTGGATGGAGAGCCTGTCGGGAGGGTTACCAGCGGCACATTCAGTCCGACCGTGGGGGTGGGCATAGCAATGGGCTACGTTAGGAGCGACTTGTCAGCGCCAGGAACCAAGTTGGTGGCTAAGGGGATAGGTGAAATTCCAGTCGAGGTAGTCGAGACGCCCTTCTACGACGTTACCAAGTATGGTTGGAGGAGAAAGCATTAATGAGGGTTCAAGCCTGGGAGCGCTTTCCTCTGACTACTCCGAGCACTACGTGGCTCACGGTCTTGGCTAGCCTTCTAGTTTCAGCTATTTTGACGACATCTCCCTCCTTCACATCGATGCAAGGCGGTAGATGCGCGTGTATCTTGCTCCTTCTACGCTCATACCTCTTGAACTTAGGGACGTAATGCAGGTATCTTATCAGCACCGTGACCGTTCTCTGCATCTTCGTAGAGACTACTTCGCCAACTAGCGTCTTCCCTCTCACGGAGATTGTGCCGTGCCAAGGGCACTTGTCGTCATCACACTCTCTCTCAGGCGGAATCACATCAGATATCATGTATTCAGGTAAGGTACGCACCCTGCTCATACTCGCTTCACCCTCTCCTCCGGCCTTCCAACAAGCTTGTCGCCCAGCACCTCAACTTTAATCCTAGAGGGGAGAGTGAACCTGAATATCCTGTTGCTCTTGGGGATCCTCTTAACGCCCCTCTGGGTCTCAATAATCAGCAGTCCGTGGGTCTCGTCAATAACTACCCCACTCAGACCAACCTGATCAGGATCCGGCGAGTTGACGATCGACACCTCCAGACCGATCAGCTCATGATATAAGAGATCTGAGGGCTTGATCGTGGGCTTTCTATCCACCACTCGCACTTCATTGCTCAAGCTATGTACCCCCTCTCCCTCATCACCGTGAGCACTCTGGCTATCTCTCTTCTAACCATCTTAAACCGGTGAATCTGCTCTGGGGGAGCGCCTGCAGACAGCTTTGAGCGTAGCTCGAAGTACTCCCTTCTTAGCTGTCTTAGCTTCTCCTGAAGTTCATCCTTCGACATCTTCCTCAGTTCCTCCAGACTCACGTTCCTCACCGGCATCTTCCTCTACCCCCTCCTCAGATTCGCTCTCACCCTCGCTCTCTCCTAGGAGTTCGGGTGGAACTTCGGCAGCCTCAACCTCTTTCTCCCCAGAGAGTTCAGCTAATGCTTCTTCCACCTTCTCAGGTAGGACTATCACTTGATCTGGAAGGGCGGTGGCCTCAACTGGCTTGACTATCCTCACGCGGATCCCGAGCATTCCTTGAGGGAGCATCACATGTCTCACGGCGTAATCGACGTAGCTCGTCGGATCCTCGCCGCAGCGGTAAATGACGCCAGCCCTAAAGCGCTCCTCTCTGGCTCTCTGACCTGTGAACTTACCAGCTATCCTAATCTCCACGCCCTTCGCTCCAGACGCCATGACACGCCTTAGGGCGGCGAAGGCGGCCCTCTTGTGTCTCTCTCCCCTCATTATCCTCCTAGCTATGAAGTTGGCCACTATGCTGGCGCTCAGGAATGGCTGTTCTACCTTCTCGACCCTTAGGTAAGGATTCTGGAACCCAAACTCTCTCTTGAGAACCTCTGTCAACCTCTTTGCTATCCTGCCACCCCTGCCAATCACGAGTCCAGGCCTCTCAACGTACAGCGTGATCACATCTCTGACGGGCGTGGACACAACTTTTGCTCCATGGAAGCCAGCTCTGTCCAGTTCTCCCTGAAGGAATTCGTATACCCGCGCCCTTATCAGACCCTCCTCGATTATCTTCTTGTACGTTGGACTCGCCTTTGCGCTCACACTCACTCACCCCTCTCCTCCAAGACGACCTCAACGTGGACCAGCTGCTCGATCTTTGGGGTAGCCCGGCCAAAGGCCCTAGTGAAGAATCTCCTCATCTTCGGCCCCTTCTGGGCGGCTATGTGCCTTATGAACAGCCTATCCACATCGAGACCCTTTTGCTCCGCGTTGGCTTCAGCGCTCTTAAGGAGCTTCATCACAAGCTTGGCCGCCTTCACGGGATAACGCCCTGCCTTCCAACCCTCTAGCTGCCTCCTGTGGCCAACTCCCCCGCAGTACCTCTTGAACGGAATGGGCTTTTTCATTGAGATCACGTCTTCGAGGATCCTACGCGCGTCCTCCAGCGACTTGCCCCTGAGTTCCCTCACTAACTCCACCATCTCTTTGAAGGAGACTCTGAGGTCTCTTGCAGATGCTTTTACCTGATTTTCCTTGAGTTCTTGAGCGTACGAATATCCGAAGTTTGGCACTGGCCTACCACCCCGACTTTTCGCCGAGAAAGAGGGGTGTGGTTATTTAAACCTGCCCAGTGATCTCTAAGCCCCGCGTCTCCTCCTCTTGTGGATTAAAGAGTATGTGAGAATGCCAGCAGAGACCACGGGCGGCGCCAGCGCTGCCCATATCGACAGCGAACTCGCCCACGTCAGGCCGCTCTCAACCTTGACAAGCTCCAGCGTCAATCCCTCAGGCTTTTCAAGACCGCTGAGTTCCCAGACGATCTCATTCACGCTCAGCTTGACCGGCTGTGGCGTCCCACCAGATACTCGATACCCGCTCAAGCTCTCCTTGACGTACAGCGTGTAGGGCGCTCCCTTAGGAAGGGCTGTTGTTATTGGGTCTAGGATCACCTTGAGAACTCCGTCCTCCTCGCTCAAGGGGTAAGGTTCTGAGAATGAAACGGTCTTAGCTTCGATCTCGTAAAAGAGGTCCCCCACCCAGTCTGGATTGACGGGGGGAGGAGGCGACTCCAAGACGAAGTGCACGCTGTATTCCTCGAAGAACGGCGTCTCGCTCCTGACAGGAGCCTCAACGCTGAGGCCCCTACCTATCAGGGACTCCCCAGTCACCGGGTCCGTGAAGTTGACCGTAATGTCGGTCCGAACGGCTGGCCTAGGTATGAACAAGAAGCCCTCCCCAAACAGCGTCTTCATGAGACCTTGAAGGGCTAGGTAAGGCGAGCCTAGCCTCTGGAGCGAGTTCCAGAGCCGGAGGGCCAACTCTCCATCGGCGCCCTGGGGAAGGTTGGGTGTAATGTAGAGTCTATAGGTCCCCTCGAGCGAATCTCCAACTCTCTTCAGCTCTATGAACCCCTCGTACCTCAAACCCATGGCCAGTGGTACCGCTCTCCTAGTGAAGTAGCTGAAGTCTATTGGAGAGAAGGCTCTGTGCATCACGCCACTTACATTCGCGCTCATGTCTTGGTTCAGCTCCACGGTAATGACAGACTCATCGTGAAAGGGGACTGAAGAGCCTATTGGAGGGATTGCCGCAGCGCAGACCACCGAGAGGGTTAGTAGGGTGATTAGAATGAGCGGCACAATCCGGTGATTAGCCATCTTCACTCAGACCTCCTGTCAATCCCTCGGCTTTCCCTCGAGGTTATTTAAATCATGGTTCGCCTCCTATCGACCGGGGATTCACGAGAGGGCGTCCTATGTTGGAAGCCCAAGGTGGGAGGATAGGCTACCTTCTCTCCGTGTACTATGATGGTAGTGAGAGGAGGGCTGTGATCAAGCTGTACGATCCAGAGAAGAGGGAGGTCTTCCACATTCCTGACTCATCGGGGCACAGGCCGTACCTGCTAACGGACGCTCCCCCTGAGGAGGTCAGCAGAATAGCTGGAAGGCTTGCTGCTCGAATAGCAAGCATGTCGACCGTCGAGAAGTGGGATGCCCTGAGATTCAGGAACGTAAGGCTCACGAAAGTTGAGGCTAAGGATCCGCTCGCCATAGGAGGAGAGAGGGGAGGTGGACTAAGGGACCTCCTACAAGAAGCGGGGTATAACGTCTGGGAGGCCAGGATAAAGTATTACGAATGTTACATATACGACCAAGGTCTCAAGCCTGGCCTGCCCTACAGGGTGCTTCCTGACGGTCGATTGGAAGAGCTAATGCCTGAAGGCCCGAATGAAGGTATTCAGGTTGTTCTGACGATTGATGACAGCTCTAGGAGGGAGTTAGCGAGTTCTCTAGCCAAAATCCTCGACTTCAGAGCGCCGCGCATGCCCAGCGTGGCGCTCGATATCGAGGTCTCTACGCCTGAGGGTCAGATACCCTCGGCAAAGGAGGTTAGGCACCCCATCATAGCCGTGGCCCTGGCAGGTGACGGTGTAAGGGAGGTGCACGTCCTGCGGAGGGGTTCAGCGGAGCTGCCAAAGAACGTTGAGGGTGCTACTGTTGTCTCACACGAGAGCGAGGCTGAGATGATAAGGACCGTATTGGACAAGATATCACGCTTCCCGATCGTCTTCACGTTCAACGGCGACGGTTTTGACATGCCCTACCTAGCCCGTAGGGCTCAAGAACTAGGAGTGAGCCCTAAGCCAATTAGGCTGGAGAGAGACAGAGCTCTACTGGATACGGGCGTCCATATCGACCTGTACCAGCTCTACAGCAACAGATCGATACAGGTGTACGTCTTCGGTGGGAAATACCTCGGATACACTCTTGATGAGATAGCTCAGGCCATACTGGGCATTGGGAAAATTGAGGTCAGCAGGGACTTCACCGCTCTCAAAACTGAGGATCTCGCCAGGTACTGCTACAGGGATGCGAAGATAACGTACATGTTGGGTAACGCGCTACGAGGTAGGTTAGTTGACCTCCTGATGCTCTTCGCCAGGCTCAGCAAGCTCCCACTCGAGGACGTGTCGAGGCAGGGTATTTCGCAGTGGATAAAGAACATGATCTACTTCGAATATCGGAGGAAGAACTGGCTGATACCGAATAAGGAAGAGATCATGCTGGAGAGAGGCGCTGAGACCTACAGCAGGGCGCTAATTAAGGGGAAGAAATACCTCGGAGCGATAGTTCTTGAGCCCATTCCAGGGATCCACTTCAATGTCTACGTCATGGACTTCGCCAGCCTTTACCCCAGCGTAATCTCAAAGTGGAGAGTGAGCTTCGAGACTGTCAACTGCCCTCACGAGGAGTGCAAGTCAAACAGACCGGTTGAGGGTCTGCCACACTGGATCTGCACTCATGAAGAAGTTGGGCTTGTTCACAGGTTGATCGGCGTGCTCAGAGACATGAGGGTGGGCTGGTACAAGAAGAAGGCGAGAGACCCGAGCCTCGCAAAGGAGCAGAGAGAGTGGTACGACGTCGTTCAGAGCGGTCTGAAGGTCCTCCTGAACGCCTCATACGGTGTGTTCGGTTATGAGAACTTCCCCCTGTACTCTCCACCAGCAGCCGAGATGATCACAGCCTTAGGGAGGAAGGCCATCACCACCGCTTTGAGTCTCGCTAAGAAGATGGGCTTAAGAGTCATCTACGGCGATACCGACTCCTTGTTTGTCCAAGGGGCGACGGAGGATCAACTCAGAGCGTTCGAGCGCGAGGTAGAGAAGGCCCTGGGAATTGACATAGAACTAGAGAAGCACTATCGTTACGTGATCCTCTCTAAGCTCAAGAAGAACTACTTGGGCGTCAGAGACGACGGGACTGTCGACATAAAGGGCTTGATGGGGAAGAAGAGAAACGTTCCAGACCTGGTCAGGGAGGCGTTTGCTGACGTTATTGAAATTCTGAGAGGAGTAAAGAGTGAGGAAGATTTCAAGCAGGCTAAGCAGATGATCAGGCAGAAAATCCGCTACTACGTGAATAGGCTGAAGAACAGGGAGTTCGAGCTAGACGAGGTAGCATTCAGAATGGTGCTGACGCGGCCTCTCCACACATACGTCAAGACAACACCCCAGCATGTGAAGGCAGCCCGCATGCTAGAGTCTCGGGGAATCCGAGTGAACCCTGGAACCGTCATAGCATACGTGAAGACTAAGAACAAGCTCGGAGTGAAGCCCGTGCAGCTAGCGAGCAAAGATGAGATAGACGTTCAGAAGTATCTCGAGATCATGCAGACGACATTCGAGCAGATACTTGATGTACTCGGAATAGACTTCGGGGAGATAGCGGAGGGAGTCTCAGAGGGCGGTTTGTCGGCCTACTTCTGAGAGAGTCGCTCCTCAAGAGCCCTCCTCAGCTTCTCGCTGACGATGGCGCCGTCCACCCTACCTCTGACCAAGCTCATGACTCGACCCATCAGCCTACCAAAGGCCCTCATCCCCACTCGATCGATGACCTCGCTCTCTTCCTCTAGGATCGCTTGGATTATCGAATCGAGTTCTTCCTCGCCCATCGCTAGGCTCTCAGCAATGACCGTTGGATCCAAGGAGGGATCCTCGGCAATCCTTCTTAGTATGTCCGGAACGGCCTCCTTGGCTAACTTGCCGGATGAAATGAGTCTAGTTATCTTGTGGAAGGCCTCGTCTGGAATATTATCCACGTTGACTCCTTCTCTAGCTAGGCCTCTGAGCGTCGAAGTCAATGTGGAGGCCAGGAAGCGGATGGGCACTGTAGGATGCTCCTCAACTAGTCTCTCAAAGAGAGTCACTCTGCCGTCATCAAGGAGCATTTCTGCTAGCTCTTGAGTTAGGTCATAGGCAGAAATCAGCCTAGATACAACCTTCTCGGGTCGCTCGGGAAGACCCTTACCCTTCACGGCGTTCACTATCCAGCTTGTCTTAACCGGGAGCACATCGGTCTCGGGGTACATCCTTGCCGCGCCCGGCAGCGGTCTCATGAAGGCGGTATTTCCGTCCGGAAGCGCTTTACGCGTCTCTTTTGGCACTCCAACTGCTGCCTGCGCTACCCTCTCCCTAACGGCGTTGAGCGCCAGCCTAGCGGACTCAGGGGAAGCAATAACCAAGACGAAGGCGTCACCTGGCTCGAGCCCGGCAGCTGACCTGAGCCCATTAACCTCGCCCTCCTCGATACCATAACCTGGGAGTTCGTCGGAGTGAAGAATCCCGGCGACGCCTCCAAAGACCTTGGCGTAGTCTGACAGCTCGGTTCCGAACCTCCTTCCCGGCTGAACCTCAACTCCCAGGAGTCCGGCCATACCTGGCAGTGGGAGCATGAACACCCTCGCTCCCCGAGACAGAGCCCTCTTAACCAGCTTTGACCTCGAGTTAGAGAACGCGTCAGAGACGTCAGCTGGCTCAAGCTCCTCAAAAGTCTGGGGCGTGAGCCCCCTTGCGCGCATCTCATCTCGTATCCTGAGTAGGTTGACCTGCCTGAGAACCTCTCTCCTGATGACCTCCTCGATCAGATCCAGCTCTTGGACTCCCTTGATCTCCTGCCGAGCTCCCTCTGCTATGCTCACGTTGAGATCCTGCCTTATGCTACCAATCCCTCTTTGAACGCGTCCAGTAGCCCTGAGGAGCCTCCCGAGATATAGAGCGGCCTCTCTGGCCTGCCCCGGATGGTGGATGTCGGCCTCGGTGGCTATCTCAACGAGGGGTATTCCCAACCTGTCCAACCGATACTTGGCCCCCTCGGGGGTCGTCTCAATTATGTAGGCAGACTCCTCCTCGAGGCAGAGCGTCGCTACTCGGACGTCTCCTCTGGAGGTTGGGATCAGGCTGTTCTCATTTCCTATAGCCACTAGCGCAGTTCTCTGGAAGCCGGTCGTATTGCTACCATCGACGACTATCTTCCTCATGACGTGGACTTCATCTACGACGTCCATGTTGAGCAGCAACGCCACCTCGATGGCAATCTCCAGTGCCTCTCGGTTTAGAGGGAGCGGAGGCGCTTCGTCTATCTCCACCTCGCAGGTCGTGTCAGAGTAGACGCCATACTCGAAGATCCGCGCTCTCAGCGTCTCAAACCTCGCGGCCGGATCTATAGCACCTAGTTCGCTATACGAAACTCTGAGCCTCCTCCTAACCCACAAGTCTGGATCATCGTGTCTCATCCTGGGAGGACAGTGGCAGAACAGCTTCTCAGAGGTATCTAGCCTCTGGTGTATCTCAATTCCGACTGTGAGCCCGAGATCAGCGTAGTCTAGGTCTCTCCCCATTCTGATCACCTCCCGCCGAAGCACGGTGGATAGGCAGAGGGGCTGATGCTCTCGATGAGCTCGCCCGCCTGGCTAGTGGTCATGAAGTTCCAAAGCTCTCTTCCCTCGAGACCCCTTCCCAAGGCTATCATTAGCTTCACGGTCGCAACCTCGGGTAGCGTGTCTGCAGCCGGTATCACGCCTGCTTCCAGCATGTTCCTGCCAGTTGAGTATACCTTCAGATCCACTCGCCCAAAGATACACTGAGACGTAACCACGACTGGGATCCCCGAGTCCACCAGCGTCCTTATTCTGCCAACGACCCTGTTGGGAACGTGACCGAGCCCAGTACCAGCCAATACGATGCCCCTGTAACCAGAAGATGCCACTGCTTCGAGGAACTCAGGGTCTATCCCCGGCCATGAGTAGACAAGGGCAACCTTAGGCTCGATCTCTACTCGGGCAACAACCTCGCTGGGTTCTTCAGATCTCCTTCTGAACCTAGGGTTGAGTACCTCGATACCTTTCTCGTCTACCTTCGCCAGAGGAGGCTCGTTTATCGGCATAAAGGCGTCTCGTCTGGAGGTGTGCATCTTCCTCGCTCGCACACCTCTTATCACCCAAGCAAAGTCGTCAGATGAGCTACCGTGCATCACGATGACAGACTCTGCCATCGGCCCCTCTGCAGCCACCCTTACTGCGGCCATCACGTTTAGGACTGCGTCTGTGCTCGGCCTGTCTATTGATCGCTGGGACCCTACTAAGACAACCGGTCTATCTAGATTCTCTAGCATGAACGCTAAGGCCGAAGCTGTGTAGTGCATCGTGTCAGTGCCGTGAGCGACGACAACGCCAGAGGCTCCGGAATTCAGCTCATCCGCCACCTTTTGTGCGATTTGGCTCCACTCTTCCGGTCTAATGTCCTCGCTCAGCTTCGTCATCAGTGGAACGTAAGACACGTTAGCTATCTCCGCGATCTCAGGGATTAGATCTATCAGCTCCTCTGGAGTTTTGGTTGGCTTGACAGCGCCAGTGGCATAGTCTACTCGCGAGGCTATTGTGCCTCCCGTGACTACTATTGGAACCTTCGGCAGGCCTGGCCTGCTCTCAGCCTTTGGAAGTCGTGGCCTAGATGGTCCTTTGGCCCTCTCGAGGATTTCTATCGAGGAGATCTTTGACACGTGGATTCCGATGTTGTATCCATTGGCTAGCTTCAGCACAACGTGCTCATCGTCTAAGATTTCAGGCCTAGGCATTAGAAGCCCCTCGAAGAACCTACCCCCGGCTGCAATCCGGATGAGGTCGTAGTCGTTCGCTCCGGCTGACTCCAAGATTTCCTTCGCCCTACCCTTGTAGGAGAGAGGCATCAACGTCAAGACTTCGTACTATCAAAAAGTAGTGGCGCCTCTAGAACCTCCGCCACCTCGGCCCAGCCTCTCGTGGCTCCTAGCCAAGGAACCCTCCGCCAAGGATGCTAGAAGTGAGAGTTCGCCCGAGAGCGCCGTTGCCGCCACGATCTCCGCGAACTTCTTTGCATTTACGCCAGGGGGATCTCCGCCCCCGGCGCAGCCTAATGCTGACAGGGCTGCCCTAGCGTAGGGGAGGCGCGTCCCTCCGCCGACCGTCCCCACCTCGAGGGAGGGGTGTGTGAGCGAAATGTAGATGCCATCACTCTGTGGCTCTACGGTCGTTATCCCCATGCTGGACTCGACGACCTGAGCTAGATCCTGGCCGTAGGCTACGAACATGGCCGCAACGACGTTGGCCACGTTGGCGTTGAATCCTCCAAGGGACCCAGCCACAGCCGCGCCAAGCAGGTTCTTGCGCCAGGCCACGTCGAGCAGCCTCTCCACAGAGGTCTTCAGCCTGCTCTCAATTAGATCTCCGGGTATGAACGCCTCTGCGATCACAGTCTTGCCTCTTCCAGCGATCCAATTGATCGAGGCTGCTTTCTTGTCTGAGCACACGTTTCCACTGAGGGCGAGAGGATCTACGTCAGGAAATCTCTTCTTCAGGAAGCCTAGAATCCTGTCAGAGGCGATGGTCACCATGTTCATCCCCATGGCGTCTCCGGTCTCAAAGACGAACCTGAGGAAGAGCGTTCGACCAGCTTGAAATGGCTGGGCGTATAGAAGCTTCCCGTGGCTCGTAACGTCCTCAACAACCTTCTGAAGCTTATCCAAATTTTCTGAGACCCACCTGGCCACTTCAGCTGCCCTGGCGGCCGTGGGAGCCAGCAGAGCCGGGGCTCGGGCCATGCCGTCTCTGAGTATCTTCGCCCTGGCCCCTCCTGCCATCGTTATTGTAGTTGCCCCGCGGTTTACAGACGCCACCAGCGCGCCCTCCGTGGTGGCCAAGAGCGGGTAGAACGTCCCTCTCGCGTAGTCTCCCTCAACTCTCAGAGGGCCGATCACTCCAACGGGGATGCTTACCTCACCCACAGGATTCTCGATGTTCCACCCGACGAGCTTCGAGAAATCAAGGCGGCTGCGAGCGATTGGTTTGAGGTCAGCCCCTGTTGTCCTCCTCAAGAACTCCAGCCTGAGGTCGGCCGCCCTGTTTGGATCCCCAAGCAATGAGTCTAACTCTCTAAGCTTGACCTTGCCCAGCAGCAGGCCTTCCAGCAGATCTTCCAAGCGATTTCACCGCTTAAGCGTTGGTCTGAACTTAAGCCCATAGGCTATGGGCCCGCCCTCGCCTCCCACCCTAACCTTCCTCAACACAGCCTCTACTTCCATTCCTGGCGATACTTGTTCCGGCTTCACGTCGGTCAACTGCGTGAATATCTTAGTCCCGTCCTCAAGCTCTACGAGCGCCAGCACGTAAGGCTCGTAGAACTCGTACCCTCTGGGCGTCGCGTGGAGCGTGGTGTGGTAGAGCACCCTCCCTCTCCTCGGGAGTGTAACCTTCTTCAACTTCCTCGATCCACATCTCGGGCAGACTCTCCTGCTTGGTAGAGTCCTGTGGCCGCACTCTTCGCACTCTACGCCCTCGAGCCTATAGCGGTGTGGTATCTCCCTCTTTATCGGGGGTATGCTGGGTATGTAGGCCCACATATCAGCTCACCCTCCTCAAAACGGTCACTATCACGTTCGATCCAGTACCACCCACGTTCATGGCAGCCCCGACGTTGGGATCGGGCACCTGAGCACTCCCCGCCTTCCCAGCCAACTGCCTGTAGACTTCGACGATCTGGTAAACCCCAGTCGCACCTACCGGGTGGCCTCTAGCCTTCAGCCCGCCCTCTGGATTCACCGGCAGAGATCCGTTCCGCTCGGCATCCCCAGACTTAACGAACTCGTGAGCTTTTCCAGGCTCAACAATACCCAGGGCCTCCAAGTTAAGGTACCCCATGATGCTAAAGGCGTCGTGCACTTCGACGACATCCAAGTCGCTCGGAGAGATGTTAGCCATCTCGAAGGCCCTCTTCGCCGCCAGCTTGGCTGCCTTGAGCTCAAGGAGTTCTTCACGCGTATACAGAGCCATGGTGTCCGTGGACGACCAGAAGCCAGCCAGCTCCACGGAGACCCCCTCCTCGTTCTTTGTATCAGACGGCGACAGCACAAGCGCAGCAGCTCCGTCGCCCGTTGGGGCCGAGTCCAATAGCCTTATCGGCTCTGCTATCATGGGGGATTTCAAATACGCCTCCATATCGATTGGGAACCTGAGCTGCGCGTATGGAACGTCCTTAGCGTTCTTATGCATCAATATTGGTAACCAGCCGAAATCCTCCTCGCTGAGTCCATATCGATCAGCATAAGCCCGCATTATCAGCGCGTTCAGCGAGACGAATGACGCACCCCAAAACAGCTCGTACTCGGCCTCCGAGGCCGTAGCTAGGGCCGACGTAACGTCCTCCGTAGCGGTCACGTCGCTCATCTTCTCTACTCCTATCACGAGGACCCGCTCGAAGAGTCCTGACTTGATAGCCATGGCCGCGTTCATCACCGCGGCGCCGCCAGATCCGCAGGCGGCCTCTACCTTGAATGCAGGAATCCCAGACAGACCTAGGTAGTCGGCTGCGTAGGCTCCTAGATTCTCTTGAGCGTTTAGAATGCCGGACATCATGTTCCCCACGAATATTGCGTCGACTCTATCGACGCCCGCCTCGTCCAAGGCCGCCAGGCCAGCCTCAGCGATCAGGTCCCTCAGGCCGTAATTCCAGAGCGCTCCTATGCTGGTTAGGCCAGAACCGACTACGTAGACCTTCCTCATCTGAATCACCCCTCAGTAAGCCCCAACGTCTGCGGGCATCTTGTACATCCTCATGCTCCTAGCGTAGAACGGGTAACCCACGTACACCTTCCTCTCGAGGTAGTCTCTGAACTTCGGAGCTCTGTCTCTGACCTCCTCGATCTTCTCTGTGACCTCTATGTGGAAAGCGTCGCTCCCGGCGCCGGACCCGAAGGACACCAGCAGTATCTTATCTCCGGGCTTTGCGATGTCTAGAACGGCTGTGAGGCCGAGGAGCGAAGACCCGCTGTACGTGTTGCCCACTACAGGGGTGACTAGACCTGGCTCTACCTTCTCCATAGGAAATCCAAGCATCTTACCCACTCTGCGGGGGAACTTGCCATTCGGCTGGTGGAAGACCGCGTAGTCGTAGTCTTCGGGAGTAGTCCCGAGCTCCTCCATGAGGCCTTTGGCGGCCGATACAATGTGGTGGAAGTAGGCCGGCCGACCCGTAAATGCCCTCCCGTGAGCGGGGTACTTGACTAGAGCCCTCCTCCAGAAGTCGGGGGTATCAGTCACGTAAGAGTAGGAAGCCACGATTACGGCTGCAGACTCGGGAGCTGGTCCTATGACAAAAGCGGCACCACCTGCCGAGGCGGTGTACTCTAGTGGATCGCCTGGAGCACCCTGCGACGTGTCGGCGCCTACAGCAAGCCCGTACTTTATCATGCCTGAGCCAACTAAGCCCATGACGGCCTGAATGGCTTCGGTGCCAGCCTTGCAGGCGAACTCAAAGTCGGCGCCGGTGGTAGCTCCGGAGGCACCAATGGCCTCGGCCAAGATCGTTGAGGTTGGTTTAACGGCGTAAGGCTTCGACTCAGTTCCTACGTACACCGCGCCAAGTTCAATAGGATCTACTCCCGCTCTGGCTAGCGCGTTCATGGCCGCCTCATACGAGATCGTCAGCGTGTCCTCATCCAACCCCGGAACGCTCTTTTCATATACCATGAGCCCCGAGGCGAATCTGCTCCACTCGCGACCCCAGGCGGCGGCGAGATCCTCCTCCTTTATCCTGAACATGGGGACGTACGATCCCCAGCCAACTATACCAACGGGTTTGTTTGGCCTCACTGAGTACTCCCTCCTGAGACCTCCTCATAGCCGAGCCAGAATGCCCTCTCATTCTCCTCGAGGGCGAACCTGGGCACTCTCTCCCTCACTACCTCGACAACCAGCTCCGGGGTGAACGGGAGTATGCCAGTCGCGGAGAGAGCGCCCAGCATAACGACGTTGACCGTCCGTGGGTTACCTGCCCTCAGGGCAAGAGAGTCGGCATCAATTATGTGAACCGCCTCCGCCCGCACGTTTGCAAGTATCTTGGATAGGACTTCATCCTTGCTCGGGTAGGAGACGTGGCCTGTGTAGTGAGCGAGTGGGTAAATGAGCCTCTCGTTGAGCAAGAGTATGCCAGACGCCGGGTTAAGGAGGTGGAGGTGTCTGGCTGCTTCCGACAGCTCAAACCCGACGATCGCGTGAGCCTTCATTGGCGGGATCTTGGGACCAAACACTCCGTTCCCTATACGCACGTGGCTGTAAACTGAGCCCTCCCTCTGCGCCAGCCCGTGTACGTTCCCTATCCTGACGTTCAGTCCGCTCTTTATAGCAGCAACCCCAAGAATGTCAGAAGCCACCGCAACACCCTGCCCACCGACTCCGGCTAGAACGATGTTGACCTCATCCACGCTCATCGCAAATCACCCCGACCGAACGATCGCGTTATTTGGGCATACCTGAGCGCAGATCATGCAGCCCACGCACTTGTCCTCGTAGATGAATGCCTTGTTCAACTCCTCGTCGAACCCTAAGGCAGGGCAGCCCGTCTTAATGCACTCTTTGCACCCTGTGCAAAGCGCTGGGTTCACGGTAACGGGCTTTGGCTTGACCCCCTTCTTCCTCAACCTTCTGAGAACCTGGAGCGTGCACTCTGCTCTGAACACCAGAAGCGATGGGAGTCCGTTCTTCTTAGCCTCTTCAATTGCTTCTAGCACCGCCTGCTCTGCCTTCTTCAAGTTGTAGGGGCTCAAAACCTTGACGTATGGAACTTGAAGTCCTCTAGCCACATCCTCAGGCTTCAGGACTGGCGCTTCATCTCCCATCGCGTTAACCCCCGAGGAGGGGCTGGGTTGATGTCCGGTCATGCACGTCCACCGGTTGTCAAACACCGCGACGACTATGGGGGCCTTGTTTACCACGGCGTTTACCAAGGCTGGGAGCCCGCCGTGGAAGAACGTGGAGTCTCCAATTACGGCAATTATCGGCCTATCTTCTCCAGCCTTCCTTGCGGCCGCGGCCATCGCTATGCTGGACCCCATGGCTATGCACGTGTCTATGGCATCAAGGGGCGGGTTAGCTCCCTGGTTGTAGCACCCTCTGTCTCCGAAGATTAATCCGTCGGTTCCGAGCCTCTCGAAGGCCGCCTTGATGGCCAGATAGCTGCCTCTGTGGGGACATCCTGCGCACATCTGCGGTATTCTCCTCTGAACGCTCGTCGAGACCTCCTTGAGGTTGGCGGCTGGCGTAGTCACGTAGTTAATTCCAAAGAGTTCATGCATAACCTCTCCGACTATAGCAGGGCTGTACTCGCCGTACCTCCTCAGGTGGCCGGTGTTCTTACCGTATACCTTAACGTCCAGCTCGTGAAGCTTAACGAGCTTGATTATCTGGTCCTCTAAGAATGGTTCGAGTTCCTCTAGGACGAGGACCCTCTTGATAGACCTAAGGAACTCGAGCACTCGATCTTCGGGGAGAGGGTATGTTATGGTGAGCTTGAGGATGGGGATGGAGTCCTGAATCCCCTCCGACGCCAGAACGTCCATTGCGTAGGAGTGGGGGACTCCCGTGGTTATCAGACCCCAATCTCCAGAAGGAGAACCTAGCCTTTTGACAAACGGCTCGCAGTCAACGAGATCCCTCACTGCCTCCAGCCTCTCGAACAGCTTGGGAATGTTGGCTCTGGCGTTTGGAGCTATGCTAACCAGTCTTCGGTGATCCCTTGGAAAGTTCGGAGATCTGTTCTCCTTCCTGATGGGCCCGAGCTTAACGGGGCCTTTCCCGTGGGCCACGGCGGATGTGTAGCGGAAGAGAACCGGTGTCTTGGCTTTCTCGGAGAGATCCATTGCGTGTATAACAAGATCCTTTGCCTCGCCGGGGTCGGACGGCTCAACCACGGGGATGTTGACTATCCGGCCGTGGTACCTGGTGTCGACAGAACTCTGAGAGCTGTGAGGATGGGGGTCGTCTGCCGAGATTATAAGGAGCCCTCCCTCCACGCCGGTGATCGCCGCCACTGCGAGGGGGTCCAGTATCCAGTGAGTTCCCAAGTGCTTCATGATGGCAATCGACCTCAATCCAGCCAGCGAGGCAGAGTAGGCGGCCTCAAATGCCACCTTCTCGTTGGTAGACCACTCAACGTACATGCCGGTCTTTTTGGAGACTGTAGATAGATTTGCCAGCACCTCACTGCTAGGCGTGCCAGGATAGGCGGCTGCGAACTGCACTCCTGCCTCGATGGCTCCTCTCGCTATCGCCTCGTTGCCCATCATGAGGACTAATTTACCGGGTTCCTCCAGCAGGGTTGCGGCCATTGCCATCCCCCAGGCTCATATTTTTCGACGATTGCTTATGAAACATCGTAGTTTATAACTGTATCGGTTGATACCGTTGTTTTACTGCCACTTTATAGGTGCAATAGCTCGTCCCTTTTTCGAGTTGGCTCGAGAGCAAATAAAGGTTGACTTTTTGTCTGTTAACTAGAGCGAGGCTCTTAAGCGCTCTACGAGTTCTCCTACATCAGGCAGCTTGGAAACGACGAGACCAACGTTCGAAAGTTTCGCTAGCTTGATGGCCAAGGGGTCAACAGACTCTGGTGTAAGCCCGTGAAGCACAACCAGGGCTGGTCTCACGTCGAAGACCCGAATAGCCACCATCGGTGAGCGACCCGTGGATACTTTCGTGAAGATCAGTGCCCTCTCTGTAGAAGAACCAAATAACCTCATGAAGTCGGCCCCAGACAGCATCTCGATGGCTTTCACGCTGTCTATCACAGTGTAGCCGTAGATGTACTGAGATCCAGGTGGCTGCACCAGAACCTCTCCATCAATCACCTTGACGAACTTAGCGGTCTCAACCGGGGTGGCGAGTTCTCGTATGTCGATTACGCTTGCTAACATGTCTGATATGCCAAGAGTCCTCGCAAGGGTCTTCGTCACAGTCCCCCCCTTCTTCTCGTCGAGTTCAAGTAGGGCTTCGACAAACCTCCTGAGCACAAGAGACCCTGGGCTCCTCCTCCTTCCAGACTCGTAGTCTGATATCACGGAGGCGGAGACCTCGAGAGTCCGCGCCAGCTCGCTCTGCTTGATACCGAAGTACTGTCTCCACTTACGCATGGCCAGCCCTATATCGCTAGAAAACAGTATATCTCCAGCTATCTTCTTGGCTATCATCTCTCTGAGTATTCGCCTGTGGTAAGACGCAACGACTTCCTCAGGTCCACCCTTTGATGGCACAGTTATCACCTTGCAACTCTTGCTCCGTATCCAGTAATAAGACCTTATAATGTTGTTCTGAGTTCACAATGCTTCCTTTAATCAGCCTCACGGATCAGAGTGAAACTCTGACGATGTCGACAAAAGCCTAATTAGTGCGCCTCTACCGACTTCCAAGCTCACGTATTTCCCGTCCTCCTCGGCAATTTCCCTAGCTACTATGTGGTAGCAGAAGGGTCTCCCCCTCCTAAGCATGGCTTCCATGTAGAAGTCTGCGCACGAGCAGTAAAAGTCGCCAAAGATTATGTAGTCTTTCCTCCCTCCCCTCACGAGCCATACCGCAAATCCTCGGGGGCCGGATACTCTTATGACCCTCCCTTCCTCGACCGCCCTAATGGCCTTCAGCGCGCTCTCGGGAGGCAGAAGTCTGAGGAGTCTGCGCGCAGACTTGTCACGCTGTCTGGGGTGATTGCTCAGTTGCCGATCACCTTGGTGAAAGGGTCCCCAGCTCTAACTTTTACCGTTGGCGATAAGAGCGCTCTAGTCGTAGCTGACCTCCACCTTGGTCTCGAAGATGAGTTGGCGACGAGGGGCGTGTCGATCCCCGATCTCTCCGCTCGAGTAGCTCAGGAATTCATTGAACTCGTCAGAGGTCTGTCTCCTGATGTAGTAGTGCTGCTGGGCGATGTAAAGCACGGAGTTGGTCTCCCGAGCCCAAGGGTTAGGCGGCTCGTTCGAGAGATCCTGTGTGACCTCCTTGAATTGGTCGCAGAGGTACGCATCATAAAAGGCAACCACGACGGTGGTTTGGAGGAAATAATTCCCTCAGGAGTGAATATGATAGGGCCGAGAGGAGGAACCCTTGGGAACCTCGGGTTAATACACGGCCACTCTTGGCCTGCAGATGAGATCTTCTCGTGCAGATTGGTTCTCGCTGGGCACATCCACCCGGCTGTTCGTATCATAGATCCGGGGACAGGACGCCCGAAGGTCTTGAGAGCCTGGATGATTGTTCCCTGGAGGCGTGAGGTCCTACAGGAGAGGCTAGGCGCTCCGGTCTCAAGAGAGTCGCGCGTTTTGATCCTGCCAGCCTTCAACCGGTTTGTCGGATACGGAGTCTTTGAGGGTCAACCGCATATGCGGAGATTCGGACCTCTGGCATCTCACGCGCTCGACGTAGAGCGTGCTCACTTTTTCTCCCTAGACGGCCACTACCTAGGCAGCACCGCTGAACTGAGCCGACGAGGGCCACCGTAGGACTGGGGACAGCCTGTCGAGGTCTCGCGGAAGCCGGAGTCTGGCGGTCTGAAAGGCGGTTGAGAGGCGCGCTGGGATGCGAGGGCTAAACCCCCCTAAAATTCCTCGTGTGAAGGCCTGTACCTGAGAAGGAGAGCGCTCGCGTGTATTTGAACAAACATACCAAAAAGACGCGCGGATGAGAACGTTCGGAGCGTAATGTTAATATCACACCGGCTAGGCTGGCCGTTAAGGGAGTCTGCTGGACGAGACCTACGACGTAGTAATCGTTGGAGCAGGACCTACAGGGCTTTTCGCTGCCCACGAGATCAAGAAAGGCGTTCCTGAGGCTAGAGTCTTAGTCATCGAGATGGGCCCGGACCTGCCTGGGAGGTACTGTCCTGCCCAAGTAACGGGGAGGTGCGCCCTTTGCCCAACGTGCGCGGTAGTCTCCGGGTTTGGGGGCGCAGGCGCTTTCAGCGATGGTAAGCTCAACCTCAGCGAGAGAGTTGGCGGGGAACTCTCTGACTACCTCAATGGGAACCGGGTCAGGGAGCTGATAGCTTATGTGGATTCCGTGTACCTTGATTTGGGAGCTCCGGAGAAGGTCTACGGAACGGATGAGCAGGCCATTCAGGAGCTAAAGAGGAAGGCTTACAAGCAGGGATTCCTGCTTGTCCCCTATAAAATCCGTCACATGGGCAGCGACGGTGGCTTGCGGGTTCTCCAGAACTTCAGAAAGCGACTCGAGGACATGGGCGTAGAATTCAGGTTCGGAGAGGCCGCAGAGCGTATTGAGGTAGAAAGCGGGAGAGTTAGGGGCATAAGGCTCGTGAGCGGGGAGTTCCTGAGCGCGAGATACGTCGTTGTGGCGCCGGGCAGAGTCGGCGCGAACTGGCTGATCTCCGAGGCTAGAAGGCTCGGCATAGGCGTTGAGGCTGGCAGGGTTGACATAGGCGTGAGAGTGGAGGTCTTGGCTGAGGTGATGAGGGAGTTTACCGATGTGCTGTACGAGCCTAAGCTGATCTACTACACCAAGACGTTCGACGACAAAGTGAGGGTGTTCTGCGTCAATCCCGGGGGTTTCGTTGTGACAGAGTCGTACTGGGGAATCGTAACAGTGAACGGGGCGGCCAAGGAGGAGAGCAGCACAGAGAACACCAACTTTGCCCTGCTCGTCTCGATAAAGTTCACCGAGCCCTACAAGGACTCGATCTCTTATGCCCTCGACATAGCGAGGCTGGCCAACAACATCGCAGACAACCAGCCGATAATTCAGAGGCTGGGGGACCTCATAAGGGGGAGGAGATCCACACACTCCCGCATCTCGAGGAGCGTGGTAGAGCCCACGTTGAAGGGGGCCGTGCCCGGCGATCTGAGCTTCGTGTACCCCTACAGGTACCTCCTCGACATACTGGAGACCTTGCAGGCACTGAACAACGTCATGCCGGGTATATACTCCGATCACACGCTCCTTTATGGTGTCGAGATAAAGCTACACACAGCCAAGCTGAATCTGAAGAAGAACCTCGAGAGTACCACGATCGAAGGCCTATATGCGGGTGGAGACGCCGCTGGCGTATCACGTGGCCTCATTCAGGCCTCTGCGTCCGGCGTGGTCATAGGGAGGGATATAGCGAAGAGGTTGAGAGGGGGCTCCCGATTCCGTTGAACCTTTTTATAGCCGGGGCGGGCAGGGGCCCCGAGTTGATGCTCAGGAGGGGTGTAAATGGCCCGTAGAGCCGTCAGAAGAAGAAAGCTGAAGGGCGTAAAGCCGAGAGTATCTCGC
The DNA here is from genome assembly GCA_965552295.1 of uncultured archaeon. Taxonomy (GTDB): domain Archaea; phylum Korarchaeota; class Korarchaeia; order Korarchaeales; family Korarchaeaceae; genus DRBY01. The sequence goes on from CBEVRO010000001.1 coordinate 59,068, forward strand.
GGACTGCCTGTGATGGCAAAGCTCAAGTGCGCCGATAACACCGGCGCGCGAATACTCCAGATCATAGGTGTAATTGGCTATCAAGGGCGGAAGGGGAGGCTCCCGTCGGCCAGCGTGGGAGATATGGTCGTTGTTGTTGTGAAGCAGGGCAAGCATGATCTGCTCCACAAGCCATTCAAGGCCGTGGTAATACGGCAGAGGAAGCCTTTCAGGAGGAAGAGCGGGCAGTGGGTGGTATTCGAGGATAACGCAGCCATACTGGTCAATGACGACGGGACGCCAAGGGGCAGCGAGGTTAAGGGACCAGTGGCCAAGGAAGCCCTCGAGAAGTGGCCCACCTTGAGCGCGGTTTCTATGACGGTGGTGTGAGAGTATGGTGCCGGCAAAGCACGTGTCGTCAAAGCCCTCTAAGCAGAGAAAGTACCTCTACCAAGCTCCGCTCCATATCAGAGCCAAGATAATGTCTGCGATACTGTCTCCCGAACTCAGAGCCAAGTACGGGCGGAGGTCCTTCCCAATTAGGAGTGGAGACAAGGTGAGGATAATGAGGGGAGACTACGCAGGCAGAGAGGGCAAGGTGATAGGAGTGGACAGGGAGAAGTATAGGATACACGTCGAAGGAGTCACTAGGAAGAAGGCAGACGGCACGGAGGTTCCGATCCCAATACACCCCTCCAAGGTCATGATAATAGAGCTTGATCTAAGCGACGAGCGTCGAAAGGCCGCTCTTGAGCGAAAGAAGGAGGCTGGTTGAATATGACGAAGAAGGGAGGGGGACGACACCTCAAGAGGATGAAGGCTCCTGGCTACTGGCCGATAGCCAAGAGGGAGTACAAGTGGACGGTAAAGCCGCGGCCCGGGCCCCACCCAATCGACAAGGGCATCCCGCTCTTGATAATAGTCAGGGACATCCTCAAGCTGGCGACCACGGCCAGGGAGGCTAAGAGGATAATTCACGAGAAGAACATACTCATAGATGGCAGGCCCGTCTACGACCACAAGTTCCAGGTTGGGCTTCTAGACACTCTTGCGATACCGAAGGCCGAGATCTACGCCAGGATGACTTCTGACCCGACGAAGTATCTGAAGCTCATCGGCATACCGAAGGAGGAAGTAGAACTCAAGGTCGTCAGAGTGAAGAACAAGGTTGCTGTGAAGGGAGGGAAGATCCAGCTGACCGGCCATGACGGTAGGAACTTCCTTACCGAACCGGGCTCCGAGTTGGCCAGCGTCAGGGTGGGGGACTCCCTCCTGATCAGGGTGCCAAGTCAGGAGGTACTCGATGTATTGAGGCTGGAGAAGGGTGCCCTCGCGCTCGTGATAAGCGGTAGGAGGGCAGGTCGTATAGGAAGAATTGAGAAAATTGGAGAGTTCGTGGAGATTAGGGATTTTGAAGATCCGAACCTGACCTACAGGGCGCTGAAGGAGAGCCTGATAGTGATAGGGAAGGAGAATCCCGCCATCAAGGTGAGGTGAGCCTCGGCATGGCGACGAAGGCGGAGGAGATACAGGACGAATTTGAAGCCAAGTGGAAAAGCAATCCCATGCTGGAGCCCAGAGTTCTAGCTGTAACGCTCAACATAGCCGTAGGGCGAAGTGGAGAGGTCCTTGAGAGAGCCGCAAGCGTGTTAGAGGAACTCACCGGGCAGAAGCCTGTGCAGAGGAGAGCCAAGAGAACTATAAAGGAGTTCGGAATAAGGAAGAGGGAGCCTATCGCCGTCTCGGTGACCGTTAGGGGTAAGAAAGCGTACGAACTCTTAGACAGGGTGGTCGAAGCCGTCGGGAGGAAGATCAAGGCATCTTCGTTTGACGAGTTCGGCAACTTCGCCTTCGGAATCAAGGAGCACATAGAGATCCCCGGAATGAAGTACAAGGCTGAGGTAGGAGTCTTCGGCATGGACGTGATAGTCACGATGGGCCGCGCAGGCTACAGGGTAGCTAAGAGGAGGCTGAAGAGGCGAAGGGTTCCGAGGAGGCACAGGCTCACGAAGGAGGAGGCAATCGCCTACGTCAAGAAGCGCTTAAAGATCGATGTGGTCGAGGAAGAGTGAGAGGTGAGTTAGTTGGCTAAGCCAAAGAAGAAGGTCAGAACGAAAGGTAAAGGCGCTTACGTCTGCAGAAGGTGTGGTAGAGTGGGCTATGGCATCATTCGCAAGTACGGGCTCTACCTGTGCAGGTGCTGCTTCAGAGAAGTCGCTCCCCTAATGGGCTGGAGGAAGTACGAGTAGGAGGTGTGGTTACCATGACCAGACTGGATCCGTTGGCCGACGCCCTAAGCGCGCTAACGAACGCTTCCAGACTAGGCAAGAGGGAAGTCGTTATTCCAGTGGCCTCGAAGCTCATCGGGCATGTCTTGAGGGTCATGCAGGAGGAGGGCTACATCGGGGAGTTTGAGTACATCGACGACGGCAGGGCCGGCAAGTACAGAGTGAAGCTGCTGGGGAGGCTCAACAAGGCAGCCGTGATTAAGCCCAGGTTCCCCGTCAAGAAGGACGAGTTCGAGGAGTTTGAGAGGAGGTTCCTTCCGGCATACAACGTTGGCGCTTTGGTCGTTTCAACGCCTAAGGGGGTCATGACGCACAGAAAGGCGAAGGAACTAGGCATAGGAGGTGTGCTCCTGGCCTACTTCTACTGATGCTTGGGGGGTTTGAGGGGATGCCATATCCTAAGGTGGCCGCAGTGGTGCTCACCAGAGAGGTTCCGATAGCCGAGGGCGTTGAAGTTAGCGTAGAGGGAGACCTCATAAAGGTCAAGGGCCCCCTCGGCGAGCTTGAGAAGAGGTTCGACCCTCAGATGTTGGAGATCGTTGTAGATGAGAGCGAAAGGAAGGTTATCTTGAAGACTTACAACCCGAGAAAGTTCCACAAGGCGTACATTGGTACGATCGCGTCTCACATCAAGAACATGATCAAGGGAGTGACTGAAGGTTTCAGGAAGGAGATGATCATCGTATTCGCGCACTTCCCCATCAAGGTGGAGGTCGACGAGGAGAAGAGAGTGGTCGTGATTTCTAACTTCCTTGGGGAGAGGAAGCCCAGGTTCGCTAAGATAGTCGGGAACACGAAGGTCAGGGTGGAAGGGGACCGAATCTACATAGAGGGGATTTCGAAAGAAGACGTGGGGCAGACTGCCGCCAACATACGGCAAGCCACCAAGATCAAGAGGAAGGATCCCAGAGTCTTCATGGACGGGATCTACGTGTTGGAGGAGTAAGGGAGGGGTCATAATTGGCTGAGGGGAGCATTAAGGAGCTGAAGCTCCTGAGGGAGCGCTTGAGGAAGAAGAAGCCGAGGTTCCTCAACCTGGCTAGGTGGTGGCACAAGGCCTGCGTGAAGAGTTGGAGAAAGCCCAGGGGTATTGACAACAAGCAGAGATTGAAGTTAAAGAGTAGACCTAAGGCCCCCACCGTGGGATACCGAAATCCAGACGAGATCAGGGGGCTGCATCCATCTGGACGCAAGCCCGTCATCGTCCACAACGTGAGGGAATTGGAGTCCGTGGCAGCCTCCGGCGAGCCGGTGATCGTCTACATAGCATCCACCGTGGGGAAGAAGAAGAGGGCTGAGATCGAGGAGCGAGCGAGGGAGCTTAGCATACGGCTCGCGAATCCAAGTAGGGGAGGCGAGTAAGGTTGGCAGAGGAAGAAATCCGAGTGAAGAGCCTTAGCTACCAGAAGAAGCTGGCAGCAAAGATAGCTGGAGTGGGCCTGGACAGAGTGAAGATAGTCCCGGAGAGGGCTGAAGAGGTCGCTCAGGCAATAACTAGGAGGGATGTGGAGAAGCTCATACGCGACGGCGCCATAATAATCGAACCAGCGAGGGGAGTGAGCAGAGCCAGGGCCAGAGCTAGGAAGAGGAGAAAGGGGCCTGGCAGGCGCAAGGGAGGAAAGTACGCCATACTCAGCAGGAAGGAGAGGTGGGTCAGGAAGATCAGGGCGCTGAGGAGGGAGCTCAGGCGTCTGAGGGACGCCGGACTGCTGAGCAGGAGGGAGTACAGGAGGTTCTACAGGAGGCTATCGCTCTACACTTCTGTGAGGCACCTGAGGTCAGCACTAGAGAAGGAGTTGAAGCTTTCAGAGAGGGAGGTCGAGGGAAGTGGCTAGATCTGGCAGGTACAAGGTGAAGTTTAGGAGGAGGAGAGAGGGAAAGACTGACTATAGGAAGCGGCTCGCGCTCCTGAAGAGCGGCCTCCCCAGGCTCGTGGTCAGGAGGACGAATAGGCACGTGATAGTGCAGGTCATGGAGTATGCCCCACACGGTGATAGGGTTCTAGCGTACGCCTTCTCAAAGGAGTTGCGGAAGTTCGGGTGGGATTACTCTCTGAAGAGCACGCCAGCAGCCTACCTCACTGGCTACCTCGCCGCCCTGAGGGCAAAGAAGGCTGGCGTAGAGAGAGCCGTCCTAGACCTCGGCAGGCAGGCGTCAACGCCCGGTTCCAGGCTCTATGCGGCCCTCAAAGGGGCTGTGGACGCAGGGTTGGATGTTCCTCACGGGGAGGAGGTGCTCCCAGATGACAGCAGGATCAGAGGCGAGCACATAGCTAGCTGGGCGGCCGCACTTAAGGAGGAGAACCCAGAGTTCTACGAGAGGCAGTTCTCTGACTACATCAGACGTGGAGTCGATCCAACCGCGATCCTGCAGGTGTTCGAGCAGGTCTTAGAACAGATTAAGAAGCTAGATGGGATCGAGCCAGAGGGAGGGGCATCAAAGGTAGAGAAGGAGGGAGTTAGCTGATGAGCGCGATAGAAGGCGAGTGGGTTCCCCGCACAAAATTAGGGAAGCTAGTTGCGGAGGGCAAGATTCGCTCCATAGACGAGATACTGAGGCTGGGGGTTCCAATAAAGGAGCCAGAGATAATCGACACTCTCCTGCCGGGGCTGAAGGAGGAGATCATAGAGGTCAGGAGAGTGCAGAGGCAGACCGACGCTGGAGAGCTTACGCAGCTCAGAATAGTCGTCGCCGTCGGAGACGGCCTGGACTACGTTGGAGTGGGCAAGGGAAAGGGAAAGGAGTTCAGGGATGCTCTGTTTGATGCGGTGAGAGACGCCAAGCTCAACATAGTCAAGGTTAGGAAGGGGTGCGGCTCGCTAGAGTGCATGTGCGGCAGACCGCACTCAATACCGGCCAGGATTCAGGGCAAGTCCGGATCGGTCAGAGTCACGCTGATGCCAGCCCCGAGAGGGCTGGGGCTAGTGGCCAATGAGGTGGCAAAAGTCGTCCTCAGCCTAGGCGGCATCAAGGACATAAGGGTCTTCTCACGAGGCGAGACGCGAAACAGAATGAACTACGCGTACGCGATCCACGACGCTCTCAGAAGACTGCTCCTCATGAACTTACCCGTGGACTGGCGAGAGACCAGGTTGCGCCCGACAGAGGCGAGTCATTTATAATCGCCTGATGCCTCTGCCGAGAGGCGGGCCGCAGGCGCTGCCGGGCGCTCGATGGGGCCTCGCCACCTGAGGTGGGGGTTATGTCCGGCGAAAGTTCAGAGAGTAAACCCCTGATGGCCGTTGTTAGAATAAGGGGCCGAGTGGGCGTGAGACCGGATATCAGGCAGACGATGGATATGCTCCACGTCAAGAGGAAGTTCTGGGCAACCGTAGTTCCCGCCAACAACAGCTTCCTCGGCATGCTGTTCAAGGTGAAAGACTACACCACTTACGGAGAGATCGACAAGGAGACCCTGGTGGCGCTCCTGAGGAGGAGGGGCGAACTCAGGACGGGAGGGAGACTGACGGACGAGTGGTTGCGCCAGAACACCGAGTTCGGAAGTATAGAAGAGCTGGCAGACGCGATGCTCGCTGGGAAGGTAAAGCTCAACAAGCTCGAGTGGCTCAAGCCTTACTTCAGGCTGCACCCGCCGAGCGGGGGATTTAAGAGGACGACTAAGAGGGGCTGGAGGGACGGCGGAGAACTGGGCTACCGTGGAAGCGCGATAAATGAACTCCTGAGGAGGATGATGTGAGATGAGCATCCCTAGGAGGCGGAAGAAAAGTAGGAAGATGAGGGGCAGCAGGCTCCACGGCTACGGCCTGCAGAGGCAGCATAGGAGGAGCGGCAGGAGAGGCGGGTTTGGCAAGGCAGGAGGGCACAAGCACCTATGGACTTGGTACACAGCTCACTGGCCGGATTACTTCGGCAGGGGTAGAAGGGGACTCAAGAGACCAAGGGCTGTTGTGAGAGAGGTCCTAGGGATTAACGTAGGTGAGTTAGAGAAGAGGCTGGGCGAACTGGAGCAGATGGGCGCCGTCGAGCGAAGAGAAGATGGCACGATTGAGATAGACCTGACCAAGACCCCCTACGAGAAGGTTCTCGGCAGGGGTACCTTATCGATGCCCTTAATCGTTAAGGCTCACAGGTTCACGGAAAAGGCGGCGGCCAAGATAGAGTCCGCGGGGGGCAAGGCCGTCCCAGTCGAGGGGGTGGGTGAGTGAGTTTCTTCCGCGGGTTTATTGCCACCGTGAATAGAGTCATACCCGAGGTAGAGAAGCCAAAGCAGAGGCCTAGCCTCAAGGAGAGAATAGGCTGGACCGCGGTTGTTCTATTCATCTACTACATACTAACTCAAATCCCGCTGTACGGCGTAGAGACCCCGACGGTAGACATACTCAGCGAGTTTCGAGTGATCTTCGCGGGAGCCTCTGGCAGCATAGTCGAGCTGGGTATAGGGCCTGTAGTCACCGCTGGAATAGTCCTCGAACTCCTAGTCGGGAGCAAAATAATCCCCCTGGATTTGACTGATCCAGAGAACCGGAGGTACTTCCAGCAGGCGCAGAGAGTTGCTGCTCTCGCATTCATACTCCTAGAGAACGCTGCGTACGTCCTAGGGGGGAGGTACGGCAGGGTTCCAGCGGAGATTCCGTGGGACATAGCCACAATGGTGATCGCTCAGCTCATACTTGGCAGCGTCCTGCTGATGATGCTGGACGACCTCGTCAGCAAGTGGGGGATAGGCAGCGGGATAAGCCTGTTCATTCTGGCTGGAGTCGCTCAGAGGGTTCTGTGGGGAGCCTTCTCTCCCGTGAGGACCCGAGAGGGAAGAGTCGTGGGAGCAATACCGGCGCTGATTGAGGAGGGGATCGACGCGATCTACAGGGCTGGAGGTCTTCCTGATCTCGCGGGGCTCATTGCGACGATTATAGTGTTCCTGATTGTAGTCTGGGCCTACGAAGTCAGGGTAGAGGTTCCGATAGCGTTCACCAGGGTCGGCGGTCAGAGGATAAGGTACCCGCTGAGGCTGCTGTACGTCAGCAACATCCCGATCATATTCACGCAGGCCCTCTATGGCGACATTAGGATAGTCTCCACGCTACTCTGGAACAGACTCCATACCTCGACCAGCAAAGTCGCTCAGACGCTCATATCAATACTCGGCAGGTACCAAGTTGACCCGGTCACCGGAAACACGGTACCGGTTGGAGGGTTAATGTACTACATCACTTCTCCTGGCGGGCCTAGCGGCGTGGCCGCCAATCCCGGAAAGGCTCTGATATACTTAGGACTGTACGTGCTATTTTCCGTCGCTTTCGCCAAGGTCTGGGTAATTACATCTGGGATGGATGCGGAGAGCGTGGCCAGGCAGTTCGTGGCTCAGGGTATGGTTGTGCCAGGTAGGCGGGCCAGTCCGAGGGTCTTAGCAGAAACAATAAAGGGCTATGTGGAAGCCGTCACACTGCTGGGCGGGGCTCTAGTTGGCTTGCTTGCAGCACTAGCTGACTTCAGCGGTGCGATAGGCACTGGGAGCGGTATATTGCTCGCCGTGACTATTACAGCGTCGTTCTACGAGGTTATAGCGAGGGAGAGGGCTCTAGAGCTCTACCCGAGGCTCGCCAAGATACTGGGAGTGTGATGTAGGTGGGGGACTTCAAAGAGCTGATAACTCTCCCTCCCTATTCTATCTTGTTCATCTTGGCGATTTCCTTCGTGATAACCCTGGCAACAACCCTGATCAGCAAGAAAACGATAGATTATGACAAGATGCGATACTACCGGAAGATCATCACGGAGTACACGCGCCTTCAGAGGGAGTTCGCCTTCTCCAAGGGGGACAAGAGGCTAGCCAAGAAGCTGGAGAAGATGAAACCAGTCTACTCAGAGGCTCAAGCTGAGATGACGAAGATGAGCATGAGACCAATGCTTTACACGACTGTCCCCCTCTTAGCCATCTTCTGGATATTGAGGGGTATCTACTTTGAGATTCCGATAGTCCGCCTTCCATTCGCCATTCCCATAATCGACCTGCTGAGAAGAGGAAGTTCCTTTGCCCCAGACGTCGTAGGATACGTCGGCCTATACTTCATGTCGAGCTTCATGTTCTCGATGGTCCTGCAGAGGCTCTTGGGAATTTCCCTGGACTAGGAGATGAACCCTTAAATAGGCGTGGCCGGTTGGCCTCAAGGTCCCGGCGGAGGGCTGAGGAATGCCTGAGGACCCATTCGGCCCGAGGAAGAGATTGAAGAAGAGGAGGGTTGCTGTCAGGACACCCGGAGGCAGAACCGTCTACCACTACAGGCACAAGATTCACGGAAAGGCGAAGTGTGCCCGATGTGGGAGGCCGCTCACGGGAACTAGGACGGGGCCGAGGTCCGTCATGGCCAAGCTGGCCAAGAGCGAGAAGAGGCCAAACCGACCTTACGGTGGGTACCTCTGCTCAAAGTGCCTGAGGGACCTCATGATAAGCAGAGCGATCAGCGCGGGCTGGTCGGCCATGTCTCCCGCCGGGGGTCTCGCCTGAGGGCGAGACTAGTCGCCTCGCGAGGGGTGAGTACCTATGGGAGTCATAGAGGTAGGTAGACTCTGCGTCAAGGTTGCTGGTAGGGAAGCCGGGAGGAAGTGCGTCGTGGTCCGGATAATAGACAAGAACTTCGTGGAGATCACCGGACCCAAGGAACTCACGGGCGTGCGGAGGAGGAGGGCTAACGTCAAGCACCTGGTCCCCCTCCCCATAAAGCTCGACATCTCAGAGGGGGCTAGCGACGAAGAGGTTCTGGAGGCTCTGAAGTCGACGGCCATATATGAGGAGCTTGTGAGAGAGGCCAAGTCTAGGGGAGGAGGGGCTTCTTGATCTGCCCCCCGGGGGAGCCGGGGCCGAGCGAACTCTTGGTGAGGGAGGAAGTTGAGCCCGGCCCTTATGGCTACACTCCCCGGGAAAGGCCCATCGACGTCTACCTGCAGTACGGCGCAATAAACCTAGACAAGCCCTCTGGCCCCACGTCGCACGAGGTCACCAAGTGGGTCAGGGCCCTCCTGGGCTTCCCGGGCAGGGTGGGCCACTGCGGGACCCTAGTGGCCTAGCGGCCGGGGATATCCCAAGGTAACCGGCGTCCTGCCCATCCTGCTCGGAAGAGCCACGAAACTGAGCAGACTCGTAACTAGGGTGGGGAAGGAGTACGTGGGGGTGCTCTACCTCCACGGCGACGTGTCTGACGAGGAGCTGGAGGACGCGATCGGCAAGTTCCGCGGGCCAATATACCAGCGGCCCCCGGTGAAGGCTGCGGTGGCCCGAGAGCTGAGAGTGAGGCGCGTGTGTGAGTTCGAGATCCTCGAGAGGGAGGGGAGGTTCGTACTGGTCAGAACGGTCGTGGAGGCGGGGACGTACATCAGGAGACTCTTCTACGACGTTGGGGAAGTTCTTGGAGTAGGGGCCAGCATGAGGGAGCTGAGGAGGATCAGGTCGGGGCCGCTCCACGAGAGGGACTCAGTCACTCTGCAGGACATAGAGAGGGCCGTAGCCAGCTGGGCGGATGGGGACGAGGGACCACTCCGCCGAGTGATCGTTCCCGTAGAAGAGGTGTTGTCTCACATGCCTAGGATCGTCGTGAAGGATAGCGCCGTCTCCGCAATAGCTCATGGGGATGCGGTCAAAGCCCCAGGCGTAGTGGCCGTTAGCGAAGGTCTGAGGAAGGGCAAGGATGCTCTGGCTGTGACGCTGAAGGGAGAGATCATCGCGGTAGTCAGGCCCACCATGGACGCAGAGCACATCCTAGAGGCCAAGAGGGGTGTCGTGGCCGAGCCTGAGAGGGTAATCATGGAGAGAGACCTGTACCCTCCCATGTGGAAGAAGGGCAAATCGTTATAATCGAGGTTAAGAGACTCTCTTGGGGAGCCGGGGTGCCCTAGCCCGGAAGGGGGCGGGCCTGGAGGTGCCGAATATGTCTGGGCACCCGAGAGCCCGTGGCCCATTGGGCCGCGTGGGTTCAAATCCCACCCCCGGCGCCACCCGTGGGCCGGTGGTCTAGTGGCTATGACGCCGCCCTTACGAGGCGGAGGTCGTGGGTTCGAGTCCCACCCGGCCCACTAAAACTCTTTGATGAGGAGTGAGGTCTTGATGGGATGTCTAGGGTAATCAAGGAGGAGGGAGGGTATTACGACAGAGATCCCAGGGAGTTTCAGCTGAGAGCCGCACTGATCTACCCGGGACCTTACCAGGCGGCTATAAACTCGCTGGGCCATCAGATAGTGTACTTCTTGGGCAACTCCGTGGAGGGCGTCATGGTAGAGCGATTCACCACAGACTCACTGGGGTCCATCGAGAGCGGCGCGGACCTCAAGGCGTTCGATGTCATCATGGCCTCGCTTCACTACGAGGGGCAGGTTCACGTACTCCTCAACATGCTCAGGGAAGCCGACATCCCCGTGAACAAAGAGAGGAGGGCTCAGCCCCTCATCGTAGGAGGGCCAATCACGGTTAATCCCCTCCCTCTGGTGGGGTTTGCGGACGCCGTAGTCGTTGGTGATGGAGAGGGTGCTGTCGAAGCCATATTGAAGACGTTGGCTGAGGGGGGGTCCGTAGCCGATCTATCCAACATAGAGGGCGTCTTCGTCCCCGGATCCAAAGCAAGATTCAGGAGATCCTCCCTCACCTACCTCCCGCCCCGGCAGATCAGGGCGACCGGCAAGGGTGGAGAGGCGAATCCGTTCCTGCTGGAGATATCGCGGGGCTGCTCACACGGGTGCCGGTTCTGCCTGCTGGGGTGGACGCAGAGGCCTAGGAGGGACAGGCCCCTCTCCCAGCTGCTGGAACAGGTTGAGCTGGCCAAGGAGCTTGGGTTCGACAAGGTATACGTAATTGGAAGCGACGTGCTGAGACACCCGCAGGCAGTGGACGTGCTGAAGAAGGTGCTCGACGAGGGCCTCAGGCTCTCGCTCCCGTCACTCAGGACAGACGAGGTTACGCCTGAGCTTGTAGAGGTGATCTCTGAAGCTGGCCTAAAGAAGGTGGCCTTGGCCCCGGAGACAGGAAGCATTAGACTCGCCTCGGCCATCAACAAGGTGGTGGTTCTCGAGGAAGTCGTAGATGCTGCCTCAGAGTTGACCAAGGCCGGAGTAAGTGAGGTGAAGCTATACCTCATGGCGGGGCTCCCCTGGGAGACTAAGAAAGACATCGTAGCCTCCGCGGAGCTGGCAAGATCGGTAAAAGAGGTCGGGTTGAAAGTCGAGCTGTCCGTGAGTCAGTTTGTGCCAAAGCCGCACACTCCATTCCAGAGAGTTCCGATGGCCCGGCCGAGCTGGTATAGGTCTGCCGTCAGAGTCCTCAGGAGGGCTTCGGGAGTCAGGGTTAAGGCCGTGCACCCTGGTAGGGCTGCCATACAGGGGCTGATCTCTCTGGGTGGTGTTGGATCGTCTGTGGCTGTGCTCAAGGCTTCTGAGGGAGGGTACAACGCATCTAACTACTTTGAAGCATTCAGAAACTCAGGGGTGAATCCGGAGTCCATCCTCTACTCATGGAGGGACGCTCCGTGGAGAGACATTGTTGACACTGGAGTCAATGAGGATGCACTCTCCGCGGAGCTGGAGAGGGCCGAGGAGGGGAAGCCAACCCCAAGCTGCGACGTCAGCTGTTGGAGGTGCGGGATCTGCCCAGAACCTCCTCAGCCTTAAAATGAAAGACGCGCGGGCTCTCGGCGGGTGACCGCATGCCAACCTACGTGTACATAGTCTACTACAAGTTGAAGGAGATGACCGACGAAGAAGAGGAGCGCGCCCGAAGAGAGTGGGAAGAGATGATGGCTGAGTGGCCCCCAGAGGTCAGGCTCGTCGGGGTCTACGACCACGCTTGGGGAACCCCATATAACGGATTTCTAATGCTCGAGTGTGACAGCATGGATGCTTACGCGAAGTTCTGGAGGTGGTTTAGGGACAAGGTCAGATGGTACGTCATAGAGACTCGGACCGTGATAGCAACGAAGAGATGAAGTCCTGAGAATCGAGGGCTCTTGCGGATATAGATACGAGGATCGACTGCCCCATCCAGCTAGAGGAGAGGGCTGACCATCTTTTGGCAAAGCTATGGAGCCACCTAAGCTCAGGCGTAAAGCTGATCCCTTCACAGATCGTCTTTAAGAGAATTAGACCTCCTGGAGGCGCCGGTCTTACCACCTCGCGATCGTAGAGAGCGTATTCTATGATGAAGCCGACTATCCTCCTAATCATCTCCCAGCAGAAATGTCTGCCGATGAACAGGAGTCCTCTGAGCAGGGGTGAAGAGTCAAGAAGCTTGATCTCGGGGAATTCAGCGTTCCCCTCCCTGCAGAAAGCTGGGCCTCCTTTGCGTCTTGCCGCGTTAATAGCCTCCCTTATACGCTCAGAGGGAATCATGGAGAGTTCTGGGCATGTGTACATGTAGATCTTCCCTCTACACGACTTTCTAGGGTTAAAATACGGCCCCGGCTCAGAGATTGCCCACGCGACCAAGTCCTCCGGCAGCTCTGCGTTGAGCCTCGAGAGGGATACTTCGCCGCTGCAGTTGAAGCTGACGACGTTGTCTAAGGCCGAGACTCCTCTGTCGGTTCGACTCGAGGGCTGCACGGATTCTTCTGGGTCCATGAAGTCGAGCCTTACGAGGCAGTCCTCGAGCGTCGATTGAACAGTCCGAAGGCCGGGCTGTCTGGTGAACCCGAAGAATCCCTCTCCAAGATACGCGATTCGAAGAGCGACCTTCTTCTCCATCCCTGAGCAAGTGCCTGCTAACGATAATTATGATCGCGCGAACGAATCACTGAATCCCCATTGCGCGGCTACTCGGAACTCGATGAACTGCTAGAAAAGCTGAGGAGGGAGTTCACACCCTCCCCCGAGGAGAGGGCTCTGGTCAAGGCGACGATCTCCGAGGCGGTAGACCGCCTCAAGTCCGCCCTGGCCGACCTTCAGCTCCCAGCGGAACCAACGCCGGTTGGATCTGCCGTCAGGGACACGTGGCTGCCGGGTAAGGCAGACATAGACATCTTCCTGCTGTTCCCCCCAGATTACCCAATCGACAAGCTTGGTCCAGCCACCCTCGCAGCGGCCGAGAGGGCATTTGGCGGCTACAGGCTGAGGTACGCCAGCCACCCGTACGCAGTCGTAGAGTTGAACGGATTTGAGATAGACGTCGTTCCCGCCTACAAAATCTCCAGCTGCAGGGAACTCCGGTCTCCAGTCGACAGGACCCCTCTGCACAACCAATTCCTACTCAAGAGGTTGAATGATGATCTGCGAAGCGAGATCAGACTCCTCAAAGCCTTCCTGAGAGGGATAGGCGCCTATGGAGCCGAGCTATCGGTGGGAGGGTTCAGCGGCTACTTGGCGGAGCTTCTGATCCTGAGATTCGGGTCGTTCCTCAGCTTGATGAGGAGCGCCTGTGACTGGCGGCCGCCTGTGACGCTCACACTCGAGGGGGAGCCCCCTGAGTGGGTGGCAGAGAGCGAGTCTCCGCTAATCTTGGTAGACCCAGTCGACCCCAGGAGGAATGTGGCCTCTGCTGTCACCGAGACGCAGTTCAACCGCTTCAGAGTTGCCTGCTCGGCCCTCTTGAAGAATCCAAGCAAGGATTTCTTCACGGAGAAGACTCTACCGCCGGTGAGCAGGAGGGAGTTAACAAGAATGGTGGAGGAGAGGGGGACGACACTCCTGTTGGTGCTGTACGACGGGCTCGCAGAGCCTCCCGACACTCTGTGGTCCCAGGCCATTTCCGGCGCCTCTAGACTCAGACGAGCGCTAGAAGATGCGGGCTTCGGACCCCTGCAGGCCGAGGGGTGGACCGATGAGGTGTCCCGTGTCGCCCTCGTCTTGGAAGTTGAGAGAGAAACGCTCCCGAGGGTAGAGAAGAGAGTTGGTCCGGAGGTTGGGGGGCCGGGGGAGGTTGGCTTCCTCAGGAAGCACCTCAGAGCCGAAGACACGCTGAGCGGGCCCTACATAGAGGGACCGCGCTGGGTCGCGTTCAAGGCTAGGAAGGTTACGAGCCTCAGGGAAGCCGTTGAGGAGCTGACCTCCAGCGTCAAGTCGATCCTTCCGAAGCTCCTCAGAGAAGCCAAGCCCAAGATCCTACTCCAGCACGACGCCGAGTTCCCTGGTTGGGACGACCTCCTCCCCTTCCTTGGAGAGTTCCTCAGGAGGCGGAGGGACTTCTTTGCTGAGCGTCTAGTGCCCCCTGAAGACTGATAGCCCGGGGTAAACTCCTGCCAGCCCAAGATCTTCCTCTATCTCCAACAGCCTGTTGTACTTTGCGACCCTCTCGCCCCTGGCGGGGGCGCCGGTCTTTATCTGGCCAGCGTTGAGGGCCACGGCCAAGTCCGCTATGCTGGTGTCGATCGTCTCGCCAGACCTGTGACTCACGATGACCGCGTACCCGGAGTTCTGGGCCAGCCTGGCCGCCTCGAGAGCCTCAGTCAGAGTTCCCACCTGGTTTATCTTCCACAGGAGAGCGTTCGCCGCGCCCCTCGATATTCCCATCTTCAGCCTCGACACGTTCGTTGTGAAGTAGTCGTCGCCCACTATCTGGACCCTGTCGCCAAGCTCTCTCGTCATCCTTGCGAGGGTCTCCAGGTCCTCCTCGTAGAAGGGGTCTTCTATGCTCAGGATGGGGTACTCCTCGATGAGCCGCTCGTAGAAGTCCAGCAGCGCCTCTAGAGACAGCTCCCTCCCGTCGATTCTGTAGACGCCATCGACGTAGAAGCTGCTGGCTGCCGCGTCCAGCGCCAGGAACACCTTCCCGTCGTGACCTGCCGCCTCTATCGCAGACATCAGAGCGTCGAGAGCCTCTTTAGTCTCCCTCATCGGAGGAGCGTATCCTCCCTCGTCTCCAAGGTTCTTAGCCGACTTCCCGTACCTCTCAACTAGGATCTTGCCGAGCTCCTTGTACACCTCCACGGCAGCGTACAGAGCGTCTCGGAATGAGTTGAACGCCGCCGGCACGATCATGAACTCCTGAATAGCCAGATCGTTCCCGGCGTGCAGCCCGCCGTTGAGCACGTTAAGCAACGGCACGGGAAGCACGTGCGCATTCACCCCGCCAACGTACCGGTAGAGGGGCATCCTGAGGCCCACGGAGGCCGCTCTCGCGACCGCCATCGATATTGATAGGATGGCGTTCGCTCCGAACCTGGACTTGTTTGGGGTGCCGTCTGCCTCTATCATAGCCAGATCGACTTCCCTCTGCATCCTGGCGTCTCTACCCACCACCACAGATGCCAAGGGCCCCTCGACGTGCGACACTGCGGTGAGGACTCCCTTCCCCCCGAGCCTCTTCCCTCCGTCTCTCAGCTCGACCGCCTCGTGCACACCCTTGGAAGCCCCGGCAGGGACTGAGAAGGATCCGACGAAGCCTCCTGAAGTCCTGACCCACGTCTTCACTGTTGGATTGCCCCTAGAGTCCAAGATCTCCATCGCTCTGACTTCCTCGATCAGAAAGTCGTTCATCTTGTCTCACACCCACTCCGCCTCTTCTGCAGTTAGGTAAAATAATGATTAGAACAGGGAGGAGTCGCGCCTCTGCCAGGAGGTCCAACTGGTTATGGGCCCCAACGGCAGCGGCTCAAAGCCCTGGAGAGACTTCTGCTATTCTTTGGCACTCTCAGCCTTGGTCTACTCGGTGAACGCGCGCCTCTGGTGGAGCATCTTGGCACCGCTGGGTCCAGATGGGGGGTGGGCATCTACATCCACGTAGGGAGCTAGCCTCCTGAGCGGCCTGGATTCTATCCTTGAGACGCAGGTTCCTCGGCGTAGGCAGAACTTGAGGTCGGTTCGGCCCTGCAACAAACTTTTTGGGATCTCAATTTTTGGCGAGAGGCGGTGACTCACTTGCCTGAGGAGAAAGAGGAGAAGAAGATCGAGATCCCGGAGGAAGATAGACGTCTGGCCTCCCAGTTCCTCGAGCGGCTGATCTCCACGCCCACCGTGACTGGAATGGAGAGGTCCGCCGAAGAGGTGGTCAGGGA
>CBEVRO010000002.1:0-71335 GCA_965552295.1 uncultured archaeon
ACCCGGCTTTCGACGTAAGAGAGATCGTCACCGTAGATGAGCTAATGGAGGAGAGGGGCTTGGGACCCAATGGAGCGATACTCGAGGCAGTCGAGATCATGGCAAATAGGAGATCTGGGCTGGTAGGTGCCCTAGATCGCATCGGCGCAGACTACTTGGTTGTGGACACTCCAGGCCAGACAGAGGCTTTCGCCCTGAGGTCGGCCGGCAGGGCTATAGTCTCTAGCGTTGCGAGCCGATTCAGGACATCTGCCATGTTCTTGGGAGAGATGACTGAGGACTACAACCTCGAGGACGCGTTGATGGCCGCCCTGTTAGCCAAGGTCGTCGAGTTGAAGCTCGACGTTGGGGTAGTGCCGGTCTTGAACAAGGCCGACCAAGTTAAGGGTGAGGAACTCCGTAGCCTCTGGATCTCCGTCATGAGGGGAGATCTTGGAGCGGTGGAGGTTAGAGAGGGCGGTGTTACCATAGATGCTCTACTCGACTTAATTCAGGCCGTCAGGTCCTTCGGCACGCCGACACGCGTCGCTCTCGTCTCGGCCAGAGCTGGCACCGGCCTCGAAGAGCTTTTTGACATGTTGGTGGAGGTATGGTGCGCTTGCGGGGATCTTACGTAGGTACGCCTTCCAGGTTCGCTGAGTCGGAGGAGACTAAGGTCAGGGAACTCGTGCGAAGACTCGTCTCGATGGGGTACCACCTGACTCCAGGAGCTCTGAAGCTCGCTCTGCGCTCAACGGACATCCAGACACTCGCAGAACTCCTTCAAACAGGGGGAGAACTGCCTCCTGTTATAGACGAAGAAGCCCTGAGGAAGCTCTTGAAATCTAAGGAGAGCCTGAGGGCCTCTCCCGAGCAGCACGTTCAACCGCGGCCTGCTGAGCCAGTCGTCAAGCCTCAAGAACCAGATCGCGCGATCGTAATTGAGGTCTCCCCGGAGATTTCTGTGAGGAAGGGCGTTCCTGAGGACTTCGTGGAGTACTTCCAAGACAGGTTCCTTAGGCTCTTTGAGCTGATGAAGAAGAAGTTCCCGAATGGGATCCTCACTCCTTCTCAGCTCCGGCTGAAGGGTGAGAGGGGAGCACAAGTTGTGGTAGCCGGGCTGGTTGCCGAGAAGAACCCCACACGAAGGGGCCTGATCATCGTGCTCGAGGATCTGAACGACTCGATAAGGGTGTACATCCCGAGAGAGGCGGGAGATCTCTACAGACAGGCTGAGAGCGTCTTGCTAGATGAGATGATAGCCATATCTGGAGAGATTGTAGATAGGAGAGGAAGCTTGAGGGCAGACGGAATCTTCCAGCCAGACGTACCTCGGAACTTCGCACCGAACAGGTCAAAGTCGAATGTTAAAGCCGTCCTAATATCGGATGTACACGTAGGAAGCAGCTACTTCATCGAGGATCTGTGGAAGAAGTTTGCACGATGGCTGCATACTGAGGAGGGAAGGGACGTCAGGTATCTCTTGATATGCGGTGACCTAGTCGACGGGGTTGGGATATACCCGGGCCAGGAAGATGAACTCCTGATAAGAGACATCTATCAGCAGTATGAGGAGGCGGCGCGCCTGCTCTCAATGCTCCCTAGGGAGCTCAAGATCGTCTACATCCCCGGGAACCACGAGCCGGTTAGGCAGGCAGAGCCTCAGCCTCCTGTGCCTGAAAAGTTCTTGAAGCCGTTAACGGATGTTCTCGACAACCTCTGGGTGGGGGGCAACCCCTGCCTCGTGAACATAGAGGGTGTGAGGTTCCTCCTGTACCACGGAAGGAGTCTCAACACAATCTTCAAGTACGTACCAGGCCTCCAGCCCCCGACCGGTCGCACGGTCGTCAGAGCAATGACCCACTTGCTGATGGCAAGGCACCTAGCACCGGTGTACGGGGAGCATCCCATCGCGCCAGAACCTCGTGACTGGCTCGTGATAGAGGAGATCCCAGAAATAGTTCACATGGGGCACGTCCACATCTTTGGCGTGGGGGCCTACAATAACATCAGGTTGATCAACTCTGGGACGTTCCAGGCAGAAACGCCATACATAAAGAAAATGGGGATAACGGCGACGCCAGGAATCTATCCAATCGTCTCTCTCCACGACCTTAGCGTTCGCCCGCTGAATCTCATTGAGGAGGCATCCTAAACCATAGCAACGCTCGCCAATATCTCCTTCAGCCTCTCCGGCGGTAGAACCGTAGACTTAATGACCTTCGTGTTGCCCCTGGCGCCCCCGTAGCTCATCTCTATCTCTACTATTCCCTGCGACTCGAGCTCCCTCAGTATTGCACTAACTCGCCTCATAGTGAGGGGACTCACCACATACCTCTTTGCTAGTTTCTGGTATAGCCTGTAGATCTTTCCTGTGCCTGGACGAGGATCCCCCTGAAGGAGGAGTTCTACAGCGGCCCTCAAGACCAGTCTGTGGTGGAACGGAAGCGTCCTTATAGCGACCTGTATCTCCCCCTCGTCGACCTGCTGCTCCGCCATTTCAACGTGTTCTTCGGTGAGAATCGCGTCTGGGCCCTCCCTGTCGGCGAGCGTGGCCGCCATCCTGAGTAGGTCTATGGCCCTCCTGGCATCGCCGCTCTCTCTGGCGACCTTTGCCGCTATCCTCCTGAGCGCTCCGTCTTCCCAAGAGCCAGGACGGAGCCCTAGCCTGGCCCTCTGGAGGAGTATGTTGTAGAGTTCCTCGGCGCCATAGTGAGGGAAGTAGATCCGGTCGGGGTTGTATGAGCTGAGAACCCTCTCGTCAAGCCGATCGAGGAAGTTCAGCGTGTTCGCTATTCCGAGGACTGTGACTGAGTTCTTCTTGAGGTCAAGGTTGTAGTTCATTCTAGTCAAAGTGTACAGAAGCCGTCCTCCATCCCTCCTGACCAGTAAGTCCACCTCGTCTAGGACTAAGAATAGGCGAACGTTTGCCTCCAAGAACGCCTTCATGAAGTTGTCCTCGAGGACGTCGTATGGGTAGCCGCTCGGGGGGATTAGAATCCCAAAGGCCCTGTTCAGCTGGTACATCACTCTGTATGATGTATTGGCCTGTGAGCAGTTGATGTAGATGAACCTCACTGGAGCGCCCGCCAACTCTGCGGCCTTCTGGCGTAGGACATGCTTGGCTACGGCGGTCTTGCCGGTCCCCGCGCTCCCAGTAAACGCGAGGTGAGATGGAGGCTCATTGAACAGGAGCGGCTCAAGGTGCTCCTCGAACCGCCGTATTTGATCCTCCCGCCCGGGCAGATAGTCAGGGACATAAGCGTCAGACAAAACTCGCCTGTCCACAATTATTCTCGCACTATGATAGGTATGCTGCGTGCCTAACCTTGGGAATCTTCCTGCCAGACAGCCCCACCCCCTGAATCTGAATATTTGGAGGAGTTCAACTCCGTGCTGGAGTCGAAATGGTGGACTAATTAAGCTAGTTCATATATGGCCAGGGCGAATGTTAGAAGAATCATTTAGGACTTTCCGCGCGAGTAGAATCTGAAGAGAAGGGCAACGCTCATAACACCTACTCCCTACTCCTTCCACTCCATCATCTGCAGATATCATGAGAGCGGACTTGAAACGAACCCCCTTCAACTCTACGTGTTATCCTTCAGCGATCTTCAGCCAGAGGTGTCGGACTTGAATTAGGGGTCTGAGAGTGTGCTAAAACGCCAATATGATAATCCACGGGAGGATGCTCCAGAGAATTAGGAGATACCCAGTCCTCGTTATCCAATAGTCAGGATACAGCGCCCTAGCGTTGGATCCAAACCCCCTGGATTCCACGGCTTCAGCCACACTCTGGCTCCTTCTGACAACTAGGACAAGGGCTGGTATCAGGATAGGGCTCAATCTCCTTATCCTCTCCAGAATGCCTCCAACGTCCGACTGGTATCCTCTGCTCCTCTGAGCGGCCATTATACCTCTGATGTCATCTATCATCACTGGGATGAACCTGAAAGCCACCATGGCAGCCAAGGCAACTCCGGGCGGCGTCTTGACCATCGTTAGGAGGTCCGCTATCTCCATCGGGTCAGTTACGGCGAAGAAGAGGTAGGCCGCCGACGCCATCGTTATCAGCCGCACGCCCATGGAGGCCGCGAATTCAACACTCCTGGTGAGCAGGAGATTCAGCCCAAAAATCAACCCTATGGGAATCCCCAAGGCTTTGAGGGACCTGAGCGGCGCTACCCCAGCGCCACCCGCCACTGAAGTAGCTAGAACGCCGCAGAACACTAACACTTGGAGGATCAGCGAAGGTGAGACCAGCGGCAGGGCCGTGAAGGACACGAGCCAGAGTACCTTGACCCCTGGATGAACCTCTGCCAGCCTGCTCCCCCTGGCGACTGCAGGAAATATTCCAGTGGACGGCCCCACTTCAAACTCACCTCTCCAAGACGCTAGCGAGAAGGCCGGACGGAGTCAGCTTAGGCGGTAGACCAACCATTCTTGCCACTTGAACGCAGATCGGAGGAGATAGGCTACACCTCCTCATGACCTCTACATCCGCCAAGACTTCTTCTCCTCTCCCGATAATCGCAACTTTGCCTCCATCGAGAACTACTGCGGAGTCTGGAGACAGGTCTGCAAGCCACTCAACGTCGTGCGACACCACAATTACGGCCCTACCCTTACTCCTCAACTCGCTCACAACTTCAATCAGCGCCTCCTTTGTCCTAGCGTCTTGCCCCTGCGTTGGCTCATCAAGAGCTACATAAGGGGTCTCCATGGTCAGCACGGCTGCCACAGAAGCCCTCTTCATTTCCCCCCCGCTCAGAGTCCAGGGTGGCCTGTTGAGCAGGTGATCTATGTGTAGTTGCTTGGCCACACTCAGGGCTCGCTTCTTCGCCTCCTCGGGGTCGGCGCCAAGGTTGATTGGGCCGAACATGAGTTCGTCAAGCAGGGTCTGAGAGAAGAACATCCTCTCTGGATTCTGAAAGACCAGACCTACTTTCTTAGCCAGCTCAGATATGGGTGCTGACTTCGTGTCGACCCCGTCCACCAGCACTACGCCCTTCATCTCGCCTGAGTAGAAGTGGGGTATTAGCCCATTGAGCGTCCTCAGCAGTGTGGACTTACCTGCGCCGCTGGGGCCTACCAGCAGCACGAAGTCGTCATCCCGAATTTCCAGGCTGATCCCCCTCAGCGCGTAGTCCTCGGATCCCTCGTACCTAAACCACACGTCGCGCAGCTCAATCAAGAGTCCCACCTCTTAGAACGGATTTCAGGAGTTCAGCGCATTCCTCAACGTCGATAGGTGGTTTCCCGCGGGCTAACCCGGCTTTCGACGCCTCCAAGTAGATCTGGATGACTCTCGGTGGAAGTACGCCCGCCTCGAGTACCTTCTCAGAAGCTAAGACTTCTCTAGGGTCTCCGTCAGCTATGATCCTACCTTTGGCGATGACAATCGCTCTATTGGCTAGTGGAGCGAAGAGATCCAGCCTCTGCTCGGACACAATGACGGTCCTCCCGGATTCATTTATCCTCCTGAGCACTTCTGCGACGGTTAGAGCGCTGGCCGGGTCTAATTCAGAGGTAGGTTCGTCCAAGGCTAGATGCGACGCTCCCATAGCTAGGACGGATGCGATGGCCACGACCTGTTTTTGCCCTCCAGACAGTTGTGGGATGGGCTTCTTCAGGAGTTCCTCGATTTCAAGCTCTTTGGCTGTGCGCCAAACTATCTCCCTAATGGACTCCCTACTCACCCCCATGTTCTCCAACCCGAAGGCGATTTCCCTCTCGACGCTAAGAGTGACCAGCTGATTCTCTGGGTTTTGGAACACTAGGCCAACCTTCTTTGCAAGCGCAGACACCGGGACTTCCCTGGTGTCGACCCCGTCCACCAGCACTACGCCCTTCATCTCGCCTGAGTAGAAGTGGGGTATTAGCCCATTGAGCGTCCTCAGCAGTGTGGACTTACCTGCGCCGCTGGGGCCTACCAGCAGCACGAAGTCGTCATCCCGAATTTCCAGGCTGATCCCCCTCAGCGCGTAGTCCTCGGATCCCTCGTACCTAAACCACACGTCGCGCAGCTCAATCAAGGGCTACCGCCCGTCGATTTCGCTCATTGTCCAAAGGTTTTATAACCGGCGTATGTGGACGCCGACCTGATAGCTAGGGAGAGGGTTGTCTCAAAATGCCTAAGCGGCGGGGCAGAGCGAAGAAGGTGACCAAGACCTGGTACGATGTCTACGCAGCAGACGTGTTCCCGGGCCAGTGGCTGGGCGAGACCCCAGCCTCAAAGCTGGAGCTTCTCATTGGGAGAAGGGTTGAGATATCTCTGCGAGATGTCACCGGCGACTTCATGCACGAGAAGTACAAGCTCTGGTTCATGATCTACAGGGTCGAGGGCACCAAGGCCTACGCCAAGTTCAACAGGATGGAGCTGAACAGAGACTATCTCAGGTCTATCGTGCAGAGGAGGACCAGCAGGATTGACGTGCAGTCTGAGGGCCTGACTAAGGACGGGCACTTCGTGAGGTACTTCAACATCATAATCACGGCCGTCAGGATAAGGCACAGCCAGCAGTCGGACATCCGGAAGAGGGTGAACTCGTACATGGAAGAGCTGATCCCACAGCTGACCCTTGAGGAACTCGTCAGGGCAGCCATACTGGGAGACAAGGTGCCTATCTCGTCGCAGGTCGCCTCGATATCCACCAAGATCGCTCCAATCAAGAACGTAGAGCCGAGGAAGATAGTCGTCCTAAAGTATGGGGAGGTTGAGCCCTCCATACCCGAAGAGGTGGCGCTGGAGGTTGAAAGCAGCGCTCCTAGCGGCGGGGGAGGGCAAGAGGCTTAGGCCCATCACCTTCGACAGGCCAAAGCCTGTAATTCCATTGGCCGGATTCTCGCTGGCAGAGTACCACCTATCGAATCTGGCCCGAGCTGGAGTGGACGAAGTAATCGTGGTTGTGGGCTACGGGGAGGCAAAGGTTAGGGAGCGCCTTGGGACTGGGGCAAGGTTCGGCCTCTCCATCAGGTACATCCGGCAGGAGAAGCAGCTAGGCACAGCGCACGCGCTCAAGGTCTGCGAGGAGCACCTGGTGTCTGAGGATCTATTTCTTCTGGTCTACTCCGACGTCTACATCCCACCGTCAGCGATAGAAGACTTGGTAAGAGCAGCAGAAGGTAGAGGAGGGTCCGTGGCCGTCGCGGCAGTCGATCGCCCTTGGGAGTTTGGTGTTGTAGAGCACGACGCCGAGTGGAACCTGAAGTCGATCGTGGAAAAGCCTCCGAGGGGTGAGGAACCCTCTAACCTTGTCATTGCAGGCGCCTTCGCGCTGAGGCCTTCGATATTCGAGGAATTAATGGAGGTGCAGCCGTCTCCTAGGGGCGAACTCGAGTTGACTGACGCAATTACAGCGCTATCCGCCAAGGAGCCTGTACGCTTAGTGTCCTTGGGAGATAGGTGGACGGATGCCGGTAGGCCGGGAGATCTCCTCAAGGCATCCCACTTATTGCTGGAGGACGTGGCCCTCGGGAGAGTTCAGGAAGACCTCCTCACCATCCCAGGGGGAGAGTTCATAACCTCGGGAAGCTCCTCAGGGGCTGCCGAGGTAATCGGACCGGCCTACATTGGTCCGGGCGTAGTGCTTGGAGAGAACTCTCAGGCTGGTCCCTATGTCTCCATCGAGGGTCCCGCCAGATTAGGAGACAAGGCAGTCGTGAGGAACTCAATACTCCTATCCGGTACGAAGGTCGGGGCGGGGGCTCTGGTGGAGAGCGCAGTCCTCTGCAGTCGATCATCCGTGCCTAGAGGCGCCACGCTGAGGGCGGACTCACACGATTTCTCCTGCGTTCTCGGCCCTGGAGTTTCCCTTGGGACCCTTAGTCCTCCAGCTGAGACGATTCTTTGGCCCTAGTTCACTTCTTGAGCACGATCTTGATGACATCCCTGTTCTTCAGCACGTAATCGAGGCCGAGACGCAGCTTAGATCTGGCGTCTATGCCGAAAGCAGCCTTCTCTCCAATCTCAGAGTGAATTGCGTAGGCCAGATCCCTAACCGTCGAACCCCTTTCCAGCAGAAATGCATCTGGAAGGACGCGCCCATCCTTGTCGGTGAATTTATTCTCGTTTTCCACAGGGAAAACGACCACTCCGCCAGCTAGCTTGAGGGCCGACGCATCTAATGCCTGCTGAACTCCCGTGCTGCCGTATCTATCTAGGACCCTCTCCTTTACTAACTTCAGCGCCTTCCTCTGGGCCTCCGTCAGTCTTCCCTCGTCGACTACCTCGAAGGACGGGTCCCCCGGCTCATACCTTATCAGACCTGCCGACGCCGCCTTTCGGAGGATTAGCTCAGCTTCCGCTGATGTGGGGACTACCGCATCTCCATACTTACTTTTCAGCCTCTCGAGGTTCTCCTCAGCCTTTGGAACGTCTATCTTGTTTGCCGCGATCAAGAAGGGCTTGGAGAGTTCTCTGAGAGATCTAGAGAATCCTACTAACTCTTCTCTGCTGAGAGAGTCGAGGGACTTCAGGTTCACACCCGAGAGTTCAGCCGCCTTAACTATGTCACGCCTGCTCACCGCAAGCCCAGACAGGACTTCTGCCAGAGCCTCGTCAGGCTTGGATCCTCCTCTAATTCTTCTCACGAGTTTGTCCATGTTCCTCCTAATTATGCCGGCGATCCACTGGGCAAACTCCTCCTCCACAATCTCCACGTCCCTGACTGGATCGTGAGTCCCTGGTGGGACAGGATTCCCCTCGTCGTCGGTACTCCCCGCAGCATCCACAACAAGGATGTTAACCGAGGCCCTCCTGAGGTCGTCCAAGAACTTGTTGCCAAGGCCCCTCCCCGCGTGAGCTCCTGTGACAAGGCCTGCCACGTCAAGGAGCTTGACCGGGACGAACCTATACTTTCCATCGCACCAGCCGTACTTGGGTTGGCACTTCACTCCTAACTCTGAGCAGACTGACTCTACTCGAATGAAGCCAACTCCCTCATTGGGTTCTATGGTCACAAAGGGTCTGTTCCCCCTCTCAGCCTCAACTAGCGTGGCCGCAGAGAAGAACGTGGTCTTTCCAACGTTCGTTTTCCCAACGACCCCTATCAACATCCGGCCGACTTAACTGGCCAAGGTTTAAAACCCCCGCAGATGGTGTGGCAGGCGAGAAGTCCGCGGGGGGTTCTGCGGTGGCTAGGTACTACGAGATGTTTGCTTGGAGGAAGAGGAATGAGCTGCCTGAGCTAAGGGAGCTGTGGCGCATCAGGCTCATGAAGTGGAGGCGCCAGCCAGCCGTAGTCAGAGTTGAGAAGCCTACACGACCAGACAGAGCGAGGGAGCTGGGGTACAGAGCTAAGCAGGGCTTCGTGATCGCTAGAGTCAGGGTGAGGAAGGGAGGGAGGAGGAGGCCCAGGCCGAGGTCTGGCAGGAAACAGGCTGGCATGGGAGTCTCCAAGTTGACTCCAGGCAAGAGCATCAGGTGGATAGCAGAGGAGAGAGCCGCGAGGAAGTTCCCCAACCTCGAGGTTCTGAATTCCTACTACGTCGCTGAGGACGGGAGGTACTACTGGTACGAGGTCATTCTCGTTGACCCTCACCACCCCGTTATCAAGAGCGACCCCAGGATCAACTGGATACTGAACCCAGCTAACAAGAGGAGGGTATTCAGGGGTCTCACGAGCGCCGGTAAGAAGTCGAGAGGCCTGCGCAAGTTCAGAGGTATACCCCCAATAGTGAAGCGGTTTAAGAGGAAGAGGAAGGAATCCTGAGGGGGAAGGAGTACCCCTTGTCCCCCCCTTCTGCTAGAATCCCAGTCTCTCGCGTTGAGATCAAGACGTTTTGTTATCCCACAGAAGACAGAGAGCGAGTCATCTCAGCCATGCTGGCGCTCCTACCTGAGGATATCAGAGATCCGAGAGAGATCAAGGCTACTAAGCTGAGAAGTGTGCACAGATTTTCCTTTGAAGAATTCAAGTTGGAGGTGAGGGGGCGGAGAGCTCGAGAGGTCATAGCGTGGATCTTTTCGCGGCTCCCCGAGGCAGATCGTCGCCAGCTCCTCGAGACCTTAGACAAAAGGGTAGATGGAAGCAGGCTGTACGTTCGTATCGACAAGCAGGAAGCGGTAGATGGATCTCTAAGGCTTCACGGTGGAGGCATAGGAGGACACATACATGTGGTGGCTGCATTCTCGAGGGCAGTCCCCGTGGATCTCATCTCTGAGTATCTGAGAGGTGGCGGTGAGGGTAGTGAGGAGGTTCATAGACCTGAAGGTGAGGCTGGAGAGTAAAACTAGGGAGGAGCTGATATCAGCGTATCAGGAGGCAGTACAAGCCGGATACTGGGCGATATCAGTTTACTTCGATCCTAGAGAGTGGGGTCGCGAGGCCCACGATCTCATCAAGAGGCTTCGTGAAGGGGGGATTAACATCTACTCAACGGTCGAGGTAGACTCCTCAGACCCAGCGTGGAGATCCACGCTGGCGAGGCTTAGACCGCTGCCCGACTACTTGACCGTCAGAATCTCTAAACTGCCAGAGGGGAGAATGGCTAGCATCATAAAGATCGTGGACGGCATTACACTGACGTTGCGTAAGGACGCTCTGGCTTGGGATTATGTGAGCGCTAGAGAGGCGGCTCGTCTGCGAAAAGTAGTGGGCGTAGATGTCCTAGAGTTAGTCAGCGAGCTGGAGGATCCTGTGAGGCTATCGGCTGAGCTAAGAATACTGAGGCTCGAGCTTGAGATTTCGAAAAGGGCGCGCCTCCCGATAGTAGCGGCGTCTATGAACGCTGTACCGTCTGGGTTCATCCAGCCGCTGGTGGTCGCATCGATCCTAGAGGTGCTGCTCGGCCTTGAGTGGCAGGGAGCCCTCAGCTCAATCAGCTCGTATCCGCAATCACTCTTGGCTGGCGATAGGAGGCTTGCCATGCGGGGGTATGGTGCTGTTGAGGGCTAAGATTCCAAGAGGACTCCTGGGGAGGAGAAGATACGTCTTGTTTGAGGTTCTGCCGCGAGACAACGCCCCCAGCCGCTCTGAATTGGAGAGATCGTTGAGGAGAACGGCGTTAAGTCTGTACGGAGTCGTTGGGGCGTCAGAGATTGAACTTTCGCTGAAGTCATACTCCCAGAGGAGGGGCAGAGGGATTCTGAAGACAGATAACAAGTCGATCTCCCGCGTCCTTTGTTTACTCCTCGCGACCTCGAGAGTCCTTGGCCTATCTGGCGTAAGAGTCCTCGCTGTGTCTGGGACGCTCAGAGGCCTTTCTAGGAGAGAGAAGGAGGCGGGCAAAACTCTATAATCGAGAAACCACAGCTAGCTTTCGAGTTCAGAGGTGGTTTTAGATGTTCCCTCAAATGGCAAGCGGTTACGATCGAGCCATTACTGTGTTCAGTCCCGATGGGAGGCTCCTCCAAGTTGAGTACGCTCTCGCTGCCACTAAGAGAACCCCACTAGCCGTGGGAGTTAAGTGCGCCGGCGGGGTCGTTCTGACTGCCAGCAGAAGGCAGACCTCCCCGCTGGCAAGCCCTCCGGAGAAGATATACAAGATAGACGAGCACGTAGGAGCTATAGCTGCCGGGCTGATTGGAGATGGCCTCATATTAGTTGATAGGAGCCGATTGGAGGCTCAGTACCACCGACTAATCTATGGGGAGCCCATCACCGTCAGGAACCTGGCGAAGAGGCTTGCGCTGTTTAAGCAGCAGTTTACTCAGTACGCCGGTCTCAGGCCTTTTGGGGTCATAATGATATTCGGCGGTGTAGACAGCGGCCCCGAACTCTACGTCACTCACCCAGGCGGAGCGTTCTACGCCTACTCTGCGTTCGCAGTAGGCCGGAACTCTGAGAAGGTCAACGAGTTCTTGAAGGAGAACTACAAGCCTGACATGAGCTTGAAGGAGGCGATCTTCCTGATATTCAAGGCGCTGGTAGAGGCCTCCGAGACTCGAGAGGTTCTTAAACCCCGCAGTCTAGAGATAGCAGTCGTTCCAGCCGAGGAGAAGAAGTTCAGGACGCTTTCTGAGGAAGAGGTAGCCGATCTTCTAAAGGAGTGGGGTCAGCTTCAAGAGGGCGGTCAGGCTTAAACGATTAGTGTGTACTTTTCATTGGGGTGCTCGGCTCTTGCCGGAGACCGTGGTGGCTCGGCTCACGAGGGGTGGAAAGAGGTTCGAGATATTCGTTTACGCCGAGCCAGCCTATGAGTTTAGAGAGGGAAAGAGGAAGACGCTTGATGGAGTTTTAGCGGTGGAGCAAATATTCATCGAGGCCAGAAAGAGTCTGAAAGCGTCAAATCAAGACCTCAGGAAGCATTTCGGTACAGAGGACATATACAAGGTCGCCGAGGTGATACTGAAGGAAGGAGACATTCAGCTTACCGCAGAGTACAGAAGGAAGCTGAAAGAGGAGAAAACCCGCTGGATAGTTAACTACATCCACAGAAATTTCGTAGACCCAAAGACGGGGCTTCCACATCCTGTGTCTAGAATTGAAAAGGCTCTAGCGGAGGCTAAGGTGAAGATAGATCCTCTGAAGGAGCCAGAGGCTCAGATAAAGGATGTGGTGGAATCGCTCAGGAAGGTCCTACCGCTAAAGTCGGGGATGGTTGTGATGGATATTGAGGTTCCGGCAGCTGTATACGGGAAACTACGCGCATTCTTGGGCGGTCAGGGCGACATCCTTCGTGAAGAGTGGAGCAAAGACGGGTCTCATGCAATATTGCGAGTCAGAGCTCCTCTTGGCTCGCAGGTTCTTATACTCGAGAGGGTGGGACAAGCAGGAGGACACGTGAAGGTGATTAGAGAAGAGGGATAAGGGTTGAAGGTTAAAGAGCCGAAGATATTGGTTGCAAATAGGGATCTGGTGCTCCCCGGCCAGGCTCTAGCCATTGGCCCCGTCAAGCCGGGAGATTACGTCTACGTAGACAAGAAGGGGGTTCTTAGATCGACTAAAGTAGGTCTGGCCGACATCAAGGATGGCGAAATCAGGGTGGTCCCTCTCGCAGGGGGCTACATACCTCGGGAGGGGGATCTGGTTATTGGCACCGTTTCGAAGGTTGCAGGCAACACAATTCTCGTGAACATAAACTCCGCGTACATGGGGATCATAATTCCCCCTAGGGGCCTCAGAGGAGCATCAAGAGCGAAGTATAACCTGTCTCCGGGAGACGTAGTTCTAGCCAAGGTAAAGGCGTTCAACGGTGCATCCACACCCCTCCTCTCCATCGAAGGAGAGGGGTTAGGGAAACTCCAAGGTGGGAGGATCTACGTGATCAATCCAACGCGCGTTCCCAGGGTTATAGGCAAGAGACAGTCGATGCTGATGCTCCTGAGGGATAAGCTAGGGCCGGACATAATAGTAGGACAGAACGGAGTGATCTGGTTCAACCCAAGGTCGCTGAGGCACGCTCTCCTCTTCGAGAAGATTCTTCAAAAGATCGAGAGGGAGGCTCACGTGTCCGGACTCAGCGACAGAGTGCTTCAGCTGATAGAGAGTTCCGGTTTGGATGAAGGTAGTGGGAGCGTGTGATTTATGCCGCTAATTGTCGAGAAGAAGCCCGAGGTCCTTATCACCGATGAGGGAGTCCGAACAGATGGAAGGAGGCCCCTCGACATAAGGCCGATCAAGATTCAGGTCGGGATATTGAGCAGAGCCGACGGCTCGGCCTATATAGAGTGGGGAGGCAACCGAATACTTGCCGCCGTGTTCGGACCGAGGGAGGTTCACCCTAAGCACATGGCTCTACCAGATCGGGCAATCCTGAGGTGCAGGTACAACATGGCGCCGTTCTCCACACCGGAGCGAAAGAGGCCGGGACCCGACAGGAGGAGCATCGAGCTTTCAAAGGTCATAAGGGAGGCGCTGCTCCCCTCCGTCTTTGTCGAGAAGTATCCTGGAACGGCTATAGACGTCTTCGTTGAGATCCTCAGGTCGGACGCTGGAACGAGGGTGGCCGGGGTCACGGCGGCCTCTCTAGCACTGGCAAACGCTGGCATTGAGATGAGGGGCTTGGTCACGGCCATAGCAGTGGGGAGGGTGGGAGACTGGATAGTAGTCGATCCCAACCACGACGAGGATCAGTGGGGAGATGCGGATGTCCCGATGGCGTTCTTGATGGAGGAGAAGCTCGTAACGCTGCTGCAGCTAGACGGCCCCTTGACCGAAGAGCAGTTCGATAAAGCGCTGGAGCTAGGCTCGAAGGCGGCCGATCTGGTATATGAACTCCAGAAGGAAGCTCTGAGGAGGCCGTACGAAGTAGTTCGACTTGAGATATTGAAGGGAGGCGAATAGCATGCTTGATGAGAGGATAGCAGCGGAGCTGGTTAGCGGCTATATTAGGGAGCTGGCGGCGAGCGGTCAGAGGAAGGACGGCAGGGCTTTTGACGAGATTCGCCCAATTGAGGTAAAGCCTGGGACCTTCACCAAGGGGGAGGGCGAGGCTTGGGTCTCGCTTGGCAACACGCAGGTGCTTGTAGGAGTCAAGGTCGACGTGGGAACGCCCTTCCCAGACACTCCAGACAAGGGCGTGCTGATATCCAACGTAGAGCTCCTTCCACTGGCATCTCCGACCTTTGAGCCTGGACCGCCAGACGAGAATGCAGTTGAGATGGCTAGAGTGGTAGACAGAGCCCTAAGGGGCGCTAACGCGATAGACATGGAGAAGCTCGTAGTCAAGGTCGGAGAGCTGGTCTACATGATCTTCTTGGACATGTATGCTCTAGATCACGACGGGAACATAATCGACGCGTTCGCGCTTGGATCCCTCGTTGCGCTCTCGAGGACGAAGATCCCGGTAGTTGAGCTTCTGGAAGACGGAGAGATCCAAGTGAAAGAGGAGACGTTTGACCTCCCCATGAGGGACTTCCCAATCACGTTCTCATTCGTTAAGATCGGCGAAGCGCTGATGATCGACCCGACGCTGGAGGAAGAACTAATTTCCGACGCTGCCATCACAGTGTCTATCGATAAGGATGGCAGAGTCTGCTCGATCCAGAAGAGACACGGCGTATTCAAAATAGATGAGATTAAAAGGGCGATAGAAGTAGCCCGAGAGAAGTACCCAGAGGTGGCCGAACTCCTGAGGTCGCAGGGAGGGATATAGCAAAATGCCAAAGAGACCTCCGATGGCGAAGCTGAGGACTGCAAGATACGGTCTCCGTATTAGGAGGCAATATGAGGCCGTCCTAGCCAAGAGCAAGGCGCTGTACAAGTGCCCAAACTGCGGCGTCCAAGCCCTCCGCAGAGTTATGCTGGGGGTCTGGCGCTGCCGCAAATGCGGCTTTGAGTTCGCCGGAGGCGCCTGGGAGCCCAGAACAGCCGTGTCGACCACAGCTGAGGCAGGTCTAGCTAGGGTGACTGAGGAGCAGTGAGAAGGGGCCCGTCTTGATCCTGATCACCACATCTCGCAGGCCCTCGAAGCGCACGCGCACTCTGATCAGAGATTTCTTGCACGTCATACCCGGCGCTGTCCGTGTGAACAGAGGCAAGAAGAGCCTTCAGGATCTCAGACAAGATGCCGTTAAGTTCGGACTTGACAGGGTTCTCATAGTTGGGGAGAGAAAGGGCAATCCAGGATTGCTCAGGTTCTACAAGGCAACTGTCGCGACGATAGAGCCGATCGGCGCGCAGGTAATCCTCGCTGGGGTTACGCTCAGACGAGAACTGTTTGGGAGAAAACCCGAAAGGGTTCCTCACGTGAGGGAACTCGCAGTGGCATATCAACAGGATGATCTTGAGAAATTTGCGGAGGTCCTTGCAGAGGGGCTCGGGGCAGACGCGCCTTCTGCTGCGTCTGAGGTCGGTGAGTTTCCTGACGCAGACATCGTCTTGTGGGTTCTATCCCACGAGGGAAGGACAATGGCCTCCTTCTACCTCTGTGCACCTCTTCGCGTAATGGAGATGGGCCCAAGGTTATTTCTTGCCAGCTTGGTGCGGATCCAGGGGTAGGATCCCTTGATTTATCGTGCCAAGATCATTATAGAAGGGCCTAAGGACAACCTCGAAGTGATCAAGGCAGTCTTAGAGCCAGACGCTTATCTTCCCTCGCCCAAGCTAGAGGATAATCTGCTAATATTTGAAATCGAGTCGGAGTCTCCGAGGAAGCTGAGAGCAGAAGTAAATTCTCTACTGAGGCTGTTCGCATTAATCGAGGGCTTGCTCGATACAGTTCGGTCTCCGTAGGACAAACGTTTATTATACGTCCCCCCTCCTTCTTGCGGCCGGGCCGGTGGTCTAGCGGCTATGACGCCGCCTTGACGAGGCGGAGGTCGTGGGTTCGAGTCCCACCCGGCCCACCACTGAATCGTTTGCGCACGGGAGGTAGCTTGCAAGTGGCCAAATACTCTGTTAGCCGATTGGGGGGCCGCGGCGTCATTACCGATAGAGGCCTAGTTCTAGGTGAGGTCGTCGACTTGGTCGTCGATGAGTTATCGGGCAAGGCGATCTCGCTGGTGGTTGAAGAGGCCAAGGGCGCTGCAGGAGTTCTAACAAAGAAGCTAAAGAGAGACAGGGACGGCAACATACTGATTCCGTACTCTACCGTAAAATACATACGAGAGATGATAGTCGTGGACGAGAGGCTTCTGAAGCTCTACATTGCCACTAGGGGAGAGTGAGGCCGCCCGAAAATTTTTCGATAAGAGAGCACACTGCCTGCGTGACTAGCCTCGAGATTCTCATTATCTCCTGTCGTCGCCGTCTTGGGGATTTGTAAAGCTCCGAGATGGCGGTCGACGCCGAGAGGAGTGTTCGATCGTTCCCCAAGTAAGCTAAGCACCCTTCTATTACAGTCAGAGCGTAGTAGAAAAGGGCCCTCAGCTCGTCTTCATCAAATTCATCTTTCAAGAGGGCTTGCCTAAGTATCCTCTTAAAGGCTAGATGAGCTTTGAGTACTTCTGACAGAGAGGGCTCCATTCAATTTAGCGCCTCACTAGAGAACAATTAGAGTGATCCGACACCATAACTTTTAGCTCAGCAGAGGACGGATCGCAAGCAATGGAGTTCAACGTTAAACTAACAGAGAAGAGGGCAGACGAACTGACGGGAGTTCTTCGCGTGGACTTTACAGTAGAGGATCCCGTGAACGGCGAGCTATTAATCGAGATGCCCTCAGAGTTTGAGAGGCGATTGAAAGACCGATTCAAAGGATCTGTCTCCGTGACAAAGGAAAGACCCGAGAATTCAGGCGGTTCAGATTTGCTCATGCTGGCTACGGTGTATGAGTCTGATGGAAAGAAGGTCTTGAAGGCTTCAGCATTCGGTTTTCTTGTGATTTTGCGGTTGAAGAAGCCGCTTAAGGATCTAGCCGAGTTCTCCCGGGGGGACGAGATCTATGTCTACGTAAAGGGTCTATTCACTTGAGTAAAACTATTCGATAAGTTCTCAAAATGTTTTATTTTTCTACATTTAGAAATATGATGAGATTCACTTTACTCGTGAGTATGGAGTTCAACTCAAACATGATGGAAGTAGAGCCGAACGGAATCAGAAGGGGTTCAGACAAGAAGCGGTTTGTTTACGCGGCTAGGCATAGGAGGCGATACGCGTCACCCTCAAAAGATTCTAGAAGCGTCCCCTCATGGTTTTTAGCCGTAGTCAGGGAGCTGGGCCTCCCTCAGCACGCTGCCCAAGACGCCTTTGAACTCTGCAGACTGTACTGCAATAGCCGAGGAGTCAGATCTAGGCCGCACTGGCTCTTGGCAGCTCTACTTCTACTTTCCAAGAGCCTAGGAGGGCCTGTTCCTGCCGCGTTCTTGGAAGAGCTGGCTAGGAAGGTCGGAATAAACATAAACGCCAGGAAGCTGGCTCTGATCTCCGCTGAAATGTCCTCATCCTTAAGGCTCTCACTGAAAACCAAATCTCCTAACTACATACCCTTCATAATCGCAGGCTTGAGGAGGGATCAGGAAACCTCTGCGAAGCTGAAGAGGGACTATGGGGAACTCTTAGAGACAGCACTGCTGAGGCTGGAGGTCAAAGCAACCGACATGTCCAGACGATTGGAAACACGGTACAGGGGTCTACTAGCAGGCAAGAGTCCTCTAGTAACGGCGGCTGCGTCTGTTTGGCTTACTGCAAAGTCCTTGGGGATGAGAGCCATAACCCAAGAGGCAGTAGCCAAAGCAGCAGGGATCAGTCACTCTGCACTTAGGAGGCGAATCTACAGTTTTGGCATACGTTCAAGCATGCAGGGCAAAGGGGAGCCCAGGTGGATCGGTCTGATACAGTCATCCTAGCCCTCATTGCCCTAGTGATACTAAACGAAGTGAGGAAGAAGATCTACACGGAGTGGCTGGTGGCCAATCTATACTTTGCGGCGCTCGCAGCTGGGATCACGCTTCTATCGCTGGTGACGGTCTTCGTGATCAGTAGGAAAGGCTATCTGCGACTCGCACTCAGCAGAGCCCTGAACCCCCATCAATCGAACCTACGCCTGAAGGTTCTGGCCCTAGTCCCGAGAAATCCGAATAGGGTGGAGGCTGTTGATGGTAAGAGTCTGACGGCCCTTACCGAGTCTCTGGGAGTGAACGCGCTCCTGTTTCAGTGCATTCAATCTTCGTGGACATCCCCCTTGTACTTGGCGCTCTGGGTAGATCATTCTGGAATCAGCAGAGAGCACGCATCTGCTCTTCTGAATGCTTCAGCGAGCGCCATAAAGAGCATGTTAAGCAAGTCCTTTGAGGTTAGAGAAGAAAACGCGATGAGCAGGAGGATTGTAGGGGCCCTACCAAGCCTCAGACTTGCCCCGGCCCCTGCTCCTAGGGACATCCCTGTAGCCACACTGCGGCCTGCAGCCCTTTTAGACGAGCCAGGAGGTCCCCGGGTAGCCATAGGTAGAGATTCTGAGGGAAAGAGCGTCTGGATACCGCTGTCAATGTTTTCCAAGCACGTCTTGATAATCGGCAGGACTGGGTCCGGCAAGACGACGACGGCTATGTCACTGTGCGAGAAGCTGTGGTCTGAGTTCGGCATACCATTTCTCGTTCTCGATCATCACAACGAGTATGCAGGCTTCGTCTTGAGGCTTGGAGGTAAGGTCGTCGGAATTGAACCCAATGAGCTGTCTATAAATGTGTTCAAAGGACTTGCTGGTGACCCCAATGGAGTCTCCACCTCGGTAGAACTCCTGAGGGATGCTCTGGAGCTGACTCCCTCCCAGTGCTTCATAACGCACAGGTGCCTTCAATCCGCACTTCGAATGGCAGCCGGCGAAGATCCGACGTTGGCGGATCTGTTGGAGGAGGTGTCTGAGTATAGAGAACGTACGGCTCCGGAAATGGAGAGCAAGCTTGCGTTGCTTCGTAAGCTTGAGCCATTAGTGACTGGAGAAGGCCGAGCTCACCTTATAGAAGAACGTATGCCTGAATTAGACGACCTATCGTACCCTCTTGCAATCGAGCTAGGAGGCGTTGAATCGGACGACGTGAGGAACCTCCTCGTTCATGTGATCTTGAAGAGAATATACGACGCAGCCAAAGGCTGGGGTTTGGGAACGCCCCTCAGACTAGTTGTCCTGATCGAGGAGGGAGAGAGGGTTATGCCCCTCATAGCCGACGAGAGGGGTTCCACCGTGCTGGACAGGATGCTATCGGAACTCAGGAAGTTCGGCGTTGGCATTATCTCAATCACGCAAGCTCCGCACATGCTATCCCGTCACGCCATGCGAAATTCTGCCATCAAGATCATTCACTCTCTCGGATCACCTGAAGATGCGCGCGCTGTAAGACCATTTCTCGAGGCAAGTTCTACCTCAGGTGGCCGCAGGCTAGTTGAGATTCACACGTTAAGACCAGGAACCGCGTTCCTCACGGTAGAAGGCGACTTGGGTTCTAGGAGGATTGTCGTAACTCCGCCAGCATGTCCAACATCCCCCATAGGGGAGGACGGCATTAGAAGGCTCTACGAGGCGGCTCCAGAGTTCTACCTTGTCAGGGTCTAAGGATCCTTCTTTATCGATTGCAAGACCAAGGGGCCCTGCGGCCAGACTATTACCTCTCTGCTTGGTTTCTTCTTCCCACGGACGATCTCTGAGACCAGATCTGCGACCTCTCGGGGAGATGACCCGCTAACATCGACTTCAAAGATTACGTGCGCTGGAAATACTCTACAGGCCTCGGCCCCACAGAAGTCGACAATCTCGGCCTCAATATTCTCTACGATCTTCTTCTTGTTATACCCTCTCTTCTTCAACCTCTCCGCGAGAATTGCGGGGTCACACCTGAGGATTACTACCTTATCCACGAATTCAGGCGGTACGAGGTCTGGGTATAGGGAGATAACGACGCAGGCCTTACTACGACATTTCACAAGTTCTTGGTGAAGTTCCCTCCTTACACCGTCTACATCGAGCACTTCACTTTCCCTTTCTTCATCCCAACCAAGAGTGAGTCCTCTGTCTCGAGCAAGTTTCCCAACCTCTATAACCTCACATCCGAGTCTACTGGCTAGAATAGAGCCAATAGTACTCTTACCGGTGCCAGGAACTCCCGTGAGTAGTATAACGCCCACACTGGTGTCAGAGATTGCAACTTTTATATACGGTGGGCCTGCTAGAGGAAACCGAGCTCCGGTGGTGTAGCCAGGCCAAGCATAGGGGCCTCTCGAGCCCCAGACCCGGGTTCAAATCCCGGCCGGAGCACCACTCAATTTTCTTCCATTGCCCACTTTAATATGGTAACTCGCCGAAGAACGTGTGTATTGGGTGGAAATCGAACCTCTTCACTAGGAGGATCCAGAGGAGCACTGCCACAACGATGGCTGCAACTGCTCTAACCCTTCTCCTGTGGAAAATTGGAACTGCCAATATCATCCCGCTTACCGTAACCATCAGAGCGTAGAACGTGTAGATTATCGTTTTCTCGCGGAGCATCCACAGGATGGTGACCCAAACAGCAAATTCGGAAATCAACAGTGCGACTCCCGTGGCCAGAGCGCCTATGATAGCTCCGTAAAGCGTCTCAACTAGAGTGAATCGCGCCGAAAATGGGAGTTCTATCTTGGGCCTCGCCCTAGAGCGCCAACTGTAACGTCTAGGTCTCCTGCGCATGTCAAACAACCTCCCCAACTACAGTGCCTACCTCCTCTCCGGAAACAGCCTCAAGCACGGCTTGAGGCTCTAAACCGTTTAAGATCACACACCTGACATTTGATCTTTCTAAAACCTTGATAGCAATGGGATCAAGGAGCTCATACTTCCCCGGTTCGAACTGATACTTCTGAACTATCCTCAGAAGTTCTCTGTACGTGACTTTGGGAAGGAACGTGGCTCCTGGTTCTTCTGGAGGTCTATCGTAGACTCCTTTAGCACCAGTTGCCTTAATCATGAGCCTGGAATCGGCCATTTCAGACATCACGGCTGCAACGGCATCAGTTGACTGAGCGGGAGCTATCCCTCCCATCACCACCACGTCATGGCTACGTATTCCATTAAGCGCCTCTTCGTACGTTTCCGGCACTCTTGGATAAGCCTTTAACCACAGAGACGCGATAACCAAGGCAGCGTTTAGACGAGTCGCCATGATTCCTATGTAGTCTAGGAAGGCCTTGTTAACGCCATACCTAGACGCAGACTCTATGTACTCTCTAGCCAATCGGCCACCACCCGCCACGACTATCAGCTTGTAGCCCCTCTCAACCAATCTTATGATAACGTCTCGGTATGCGTCGAGTATCGCCTGGTCCTCTCTGGCCTTATCGAACACTACTCCCCCGAGGAGAAGGGTAAGCCTCATCACGACAGCGCGCCCCATTTTGAATCCATTAAATAATGGCTCGCTATCTGACGTCGAATCTGATGGGCTTCTCGAGCCTAGATAGAAGCACAACCCTGCTCTCCGGGACTTCAGATAGCATTCTGTAACCCGTGTGCTCAGCAAGTTCCTCTGCGAACTTCTTCACTTCTTCATGGGATGGCATGCAGTCGCGCGATAATCTCCGGCGAGAGTATCCCACATACATGTACGCCTTGGGCTCGACGTAGGTTGGCTCGTACTTGTTTATCAGCTTGGCCCAATCCTCGGGGTGCTGCATATTCATACCTCTTATTGTGGTAATTCGCATAACGGTTGGGCATGACAAAGAAGAAATTAGCTCCAGCGTTCTGTTAAGCCTCTGCCAAGCATCCACGATCAATGGGCGAGTTATTTGCTTGTACAGCTTCTCGTTGTAAGCCGGAACGGTTACATACAGCTGAGTAGGCTCTCTCTCTATATTTTCAAGCCTCTCGGGAAGGGTTCCGTTTGTAACTATGAACGTAGTCATCCCCCTCCTCGAGTAGGCCTCTACAAGTCCGCCGATGTGGGGGTAAAGCAAAGGCTCCCCCGTCAGAGATATAGCGGCATGACGAGGATTCTCAGCCTCTCGGAGCCAGTCCTCTCTGAACACTCTGACACCCTTGTATCCTTGAACTAACATACGCTGTATGCGAATGCTCTCCGATGCTATGGTCTCCGGCTCATCCCAGGTGGCGCTCTCTTCAGGTATCTCCTTCCACCTGTGTTCTGGCGGCAGATCGCTGGCGTTCAATCTCCAGCAGTACAGACACTGCAAGTTGCAGAAGGACGCTGTAGGGGTCATTTGTAGGCAGCTCCACGTGGTTATGCCGAAGAACTTGTGCTTGTAACAAGTTCTGCCTCTCATTAGAGCCTCTCGAAACCAATAACAGGGCTTAACAGCTGAGTGATTAAGCACGAACTTGTACCCCTGCCTCTCCATGAGTTCTCTGACGTGAGGCGGGATTGTAACGACCCTTGTTTCCATCAATCGTTAGTTGGCTCAGAGGGAAAAATAAAGTGAACTGATGGAGGGAGCTGAACGATCGCCGATGGTTTCCGAGATTCGCCAGCACATAGAGCTATGCAGAGCTAGACTAGAGGAGGTTGAAGAAGCCAGGGAGCAGGCAATCAAGCTCAGTCGAGAACTCCTCAAATTGGCAAGGGAAGCTGTGTCTTTAGTACACAAGGGAAAGCCCGAGGAGGCTGGAAGGCTTGCCAGAGAGGGTTTGAAAACCTACCGAGAGTTCACGTCTAATCTAAACGAAATGACTCGTTCAGCTTGCTTGTCTACATTGGCCTCATCAGCACAGGAACTGGTTGAAGCCGTCTTACTGAGCCAATTGTTGACCCATAGAAAGATCTCTGGGCCTGACGAACTTGGCATCGGCTGTCGAGAGTACCTGCTTGGGCTTGCGGACGCCGCTCTCGAACTTAGGAGAGCAGCCCTGGACGCGCTAAGGCGGGATTCACCAGAGCGAGCAGAGAGACTACTGGAAATCATGGAGAGTCTCATGGACTCGCTTACAGTCCTCGTATTCCCCGACGCGGTCCTCCCTATAAGGCACAAAGTGGATACGCTAAGGTCTCTGATCGATCGAACCAGGTCTGATATCATCGCCTACGTGGGGAGGGGGGCCCCTTGAACGGCAGGAAAAAAGCCAGAATGCTCTTCTTGTTGACTTCGGTTGCTAGGGCAGGAGGAGTAGCGGAGCCAGTAAGAATCGACCGACTTCGAGCCGACATGGGGCTGCCCAGGACAACCGTCTCAAGGTGGATTTCTGAGGCAGCCGAACTGGGTCTCATTGAAGTGAGGTCTTCCGGGAGGAGCAGAGAGGTTACGTTATCCAAGAGAGGAGAGGAATTCTTGGTTAATTTGATAGAGGAACTCAGGACAGCGTTAGAGTTCCCGCGGGTCTCTGCGACGGTGACCGGTATAGTGTTCAGCGGTTTAGGAGAAGGTGCCTACTATGTGTCTAGAGAGGGCTACAAGAGAGGCTTCAAAGAGCAGCTTGGATACACTCCGTTCCCCGGGACTCTGAATCTGAGGCTGACCAGCAGCCTGGACGTAGAGACTGTGAGAAAGTGGAGAGCCTCGACGGCGGCCCAAATCATACCGGCGTTTAGCGAGGGTGGCAGAACCTTTGGATCAGTGAGGATATACCCTGTGAAGATCGCTGGATGTGACTATCCAACACACGCATTGTTTGCCGAGAGGAGACACTACGGAGACGATGTACTTGAGCTGATATCACCTGTCAATTTGAGGAAAGTTCTTGGACTCAAAGACGGAGACCTACTGAAGGTAGAGCTGTCATATAGGTGAAAGGGGTGGTGGGCCGGGTGGGACTCGAACCCACGACCTCCGCCGTGTGAGGGCGGCGTCATAGCCGCTAGACCACCGGCCCAGCCGCTGTAGGGAGGGGGCCCGTATAATAAACGTTGCATGGAGGCGAGGGTCACAACTCAAGATCCTCGTCCTCCTGAAATCCGCGGCTTCTTTAGTTCATCCCCCCGCCGCTGAGGTTCCTAACGCCTAGGTGGTATTAAATATGGGTTTGGGCGAGTCAGGCTAGATGGACCGTGGCGATCTGGTTGAAGCTGTAGCTAGAGCGATCGTTGACGCGTCTAAGGAGACTGGTCAATCTCAGGCATTAGAGGCAATACCGCAGATCGTAAAGGAGCTGGAGGAGAGGTCGCTGCTCAAGCCGGGAGAACTTCAAGCCGTCAGAGGTATAATCGAGGCTCTAAAAGGGAGATGGAAATCTACCTTCGCCCAAAAGTTGATCTCAGCCGTGAGAGAGGGGAGAAATCTCGATGAAATCAAGACTCGGCTATTAGGATGGAGTAAAGACCTAACAGATCCATCTAACCACGAAGAGGAATTTCTATCACTCTGGATCGACGTAATCGATGCCATAAAGTCAATGCTTGCAGAGGAGGGCCTTCCCTCTCCTAGCGACCAGTGAGAACATACCTCCCCGAACTATTCCGCTCCACCAAACCCGCCCGCTCCAAGCTCCTGATAATTGACAAGGTCTCGACTATTCCCTTCCCCAGAGCTCTGGAGGCTTCTCTCAAAGTAAATGGGCCAGACGATTTGTATAGCTCAATGAGCGGCTTAGGTACGGAACTCTCTTCCCCTTGCTCTTCTCTCTCCCCCAGCAACCTCAGCATTCGCTTCTCGTCTATTGCGATCTGACCCCCCTCTCCGACGGTAACGTGAGAAAGGACCGTCCTAGCGATCCTTATCATCTCTCTTGGATTATACCCCGCCTTTTCGGCGATCTTTAGTACAATTCTCTCTGTTAGAGGGTAATACGGATTGGGGGACCTAACACCCTCAATACGGTACCTGCTCATCCTCCTTCTTATTATCTCAGAAGCCTCTCGCGACGTTATGGGACCAACTCTCAGTATGCGGGCGCCAAGGCTATTTAGCACACTGCCGATTACGTTGATCGCCTTAGGAACGCAGGCAATCAATATCACCTTCCCACCATCTAAACGCTCGTAGAGGGCTTTCAGGAACTTAGCGAACGCCACTGCATCTTTCTTAGTTCCCATTAAAACGTTCTCTATCTCGTCCAACATCAAAATGACTTTATCTCTTGCGTTCAGGGCTGCTGCAACTTGTTTAGCAACGAGTAGAGGGTCGGAGAGCGTCGCTTCATCCATCTTTCTTATGAGGAGCTTGTCTAGTAAGCTGGACCTAATTGCGCTCAGTATAGACTTAGCTACATCCACCCAGTCGTCAGAGTCTATTTTCACGTAAATTCGGTCGGCGTAATCTATTCTCTCTGCTACGTAGCGGAGCCTCTGCGTTTTTCCACTTCCAAACTCCCCAACTAGAACCACACTCTCTTGCACGCCCTCGTGGAGCGCCCTCTCGACGATTTCGAGCAACTTTCTGTCAACTTCCGTCGGAACGTGATAGGAAGATACCTCGTCTAGCCCCTCACTGGACAAATGAGCGAAGGGATTGCCCACCAGCAGCCATCTAAGGTAACCCGCTTGCGCTCCACGTGGTGTGCTCAACTTGGCCACTCAGGGTGCACAGCGATCTCCCCCTAATATACCCTCGCCACGCGGCGGCTTAGCCTTGCTCGACGCATTTCAATACCTTTAATTATCTGGACTCTCGGAAACGGCTCGAGATGCTAGAGAAGGTACAAGAAGGAAGGCATTTGACAATACTAGCCCTGCTCACTCTGATAGCGACCACGTTGACTCTCTCATTGGGGCCAGTTTGGACTCAGCCAACAGTTCCGTACTACTATCGGGCAGACGCGCTCCTAGAGTTTCACTCCTTGGATAGGGGCACTTTTACGCTTAAGCAGAGCCTGTATGGAGATCTCGCTCTGGCTTTGAAGCAAACAGTAGAATCTCTGGGCGAGGAAGTGTACACGGAATCTGTCAAGACTATTCTACAGCAGTCCCTTGAGAATAGGACCCTCATCTCAGGATACTATGACTTCACACTGCACGGGGAGCCTTCGGTCAAGTTGGAGTTCTCAGGAGCCGAACCTCCAGTCGCCACGGTCACGATCAGCTTTGAGTTGATAGGGAACCCTCCCAGCGAACCAACCAAAGTGCTGATCTACCAAATGGACGCAGAGCACCCTTGGCTCTATAGGCTTTATACAGAGCCTCTAGCTGTTCGTTTGGGGAACTCTACAGTAATAACCCCTCTCTACGAACTAAATCTAACAATAATTCTCCCTGAAGGCTACTGCGTCGAGAGTGGGGGTCCGCGAGCCACGATGATCAAGGTTCTAGGAGCCTACCCCAATCAGAGAATCGTTTTGAACTGGTTCGTTACAAATCCCGAGCTTGAGCGTAGAGGGACACCGCTCCGGAAATTTGGGCCGATGTACTTGATTCTGGATAATCCAAATCCAGAGATAATATCCAAGCTCAATGAGCTAGAGGAACAGATCGCCTCAGCAAAGCCAACCGATCTAGCAGCATTTGAAGAGCTGCTGGCGACGTTCTACGATGCGAAGGAGAGGGCTTTGGCTTTCTGTGCTGTCGAGTCCGGTCTGTTGACCCAACTGGAGACTCAACTAGCCGAGACTACAAGGCCGGGAGTTGGATTAAACCCCACGGTGGTCTGGATTGCGTCGCTGGGTATCTCCGCTCTCATGCTAGCGACGGCGGTCTTCTTGATGCGGCGCCGCAGAGAATGAAACTTTCACCATACTGCTCTACTTCCAGAACTACCCACGAAAATATTATGGGCTGCGAGGCGGACCTAACAGGGGTCCTCGCTGCCAGAAATAATTCTAGATGAGAGCAAGCTGTGGCACAGCCACATCCCTGAGAAGCTGCCTCACAGAGAGAAGGAGCTTAGTGAAATAGCTGAGGCGCTGATGCGAGGGGCGGGCCCTCTCCTAGTATATGGCAAGACCGGTGTTGGCAAGACTGCTGTGTCAAGACGCGCACTCGGAGAAGCGGCCAAAGCGGCCAGCCTGAGGTACGCATACGTGAACTGCTCGCGGTTTCCAAGAACCGCATCGAGGGTTATGGGAGACGTACTCCGCCAGCTTGGTGAGGGCCTGCCCGACAGGGGGATCTCCCTCCAAGATCAGCTAGCCTTGCTAGAAAGCCTTGTAGCCGAGCTAGACGGCATGGTGGCGATAATACTCGATGAGATTCAGGACCTCAGCAGGGGGGCTGAGGAGCTCACGTACTCACTTTTACGACTCCACGAGAGCAAATTTTCGCCTGCATTGACCCGCCTCATCGTGATATACAGAGAGGAGAGGGTTCCTCAATTCCTGCTGGAGGAGTCAGTTCTGAGCTTCTTCACGCGGAGGCTCAAATTCAAACCCTACAGCGAGTCCCAACTGGTAGACATAGTCAGGGCTAGGGCTGAAGAAGCTCTACGCCCCGGCTCATTCGACGATGAGGTTCCGCGAGAGATCGCTAGACTGACTTCTAAGTACATGGAGGGCAACGCTAGGTACGCTATATCTCTCCTCCATGCAGCCGCCGTCATTGCTGAAAGAGAGGGGGCCGGTGTGCTGGAGGTACGCCATGTCCTTATGGCTGACTCCATGGAGCACTCCGCTCTGGACCTCTCCATCCTTGAGGAACTGGATCTCCACGATCTGCTCCTCTTACTCGCGGCTGCGCGCATTCAGGCTAGGAGGGCGAGAGGGTGGACCACAATGGGTGAACTCGAGGAGGAGTACCGCCTAATCGCCGAGAGCTACGGAGTTCCGGCGTACAAACACACGGCCACTTGGCGGCGTGTCAAGAACATGGGGTCAAGAGGTGTGCTGGAGATCAGGAGATCTGGAAAGGGCCTAAGAGGTCAAACCACACTGATATCGGTGCGGGCTCCCGCCGAAGAGCTAGCACAGACAATAGAGACAATGCTCGACAATACGGTCGGAAAGTGGCCCGTCAAGGGTCTTCACCGCGTTTAGTCTCAAAGCTACCCTTCGAGGGCCTGCCTAACTTCCCCATACTTGATGAACTCAAGTGCGGCGTGAAGCTTCTCAGGATCGATTCCGTGCTTAGAGGCAAAGCGAGATAGGAGAGCAGGCTTGTTTCCTATGG
The DNA here is from genome assembly GCA_965552295.1 of uncultured archaeon. Classification (GTDB taxonomy): domain Archaea; phylum Korarchaeota; class Korarchaeia; order Korarchaeales; family Korarchaeaceae; genus DRBY01. The sequence goes on from CBEVRO010000002.1 coordinate 28,253, forward strand.
AAGACTTGATCACGGGGAGGATCTCCTTGATTACAACATTGGAAGACACGTGATAGTGGACTGCCAACCGCTTGGCGACTTCTCTGAGAGCCCTTCTGGCCGTCGCCGTGGCGTACGCCTGTTTGACCCATCCCGGAAATCCAAACCTTGTGTACCCAGTCTGCTCCCCCGTAACGATCTTCGCCGAGCAAACGCCCATAGTAGTTAGTTCCGTGGCGTAGCTGAGAAGCTTCCAGTTCTGGGTCTTAATGATCCTTCCTAAGAAGAGATCCGCCCTAGAGAGGTGGTCATAGGCTAGTGAAAGCGTCTTTGGGTTTTTGTACACAGCCGGAACGTTCTCCTCCACCCACCTGATTAGCATGTCTGGGTCGACATCAACGCTCATTGCGAGCCATGATGTGGCCCTGCAAGATTTCCCGAGGAATATAGCCCTCATAAGCTCAAAGATATTCCTCTCTATGTCTCTATTTCCAAATAGCTTCCCTAACTGGCTAACAAGTTCGATAGAACCCCTAGCAAGGCCCTCTAAATCATTTATGGCAGCTCTTAGGTCACCCTTCGAATTCTTGGCTATAGACCTGAGAACCTCGTCCGGTATCCTGAGGCCCTCCTCACTAGCGATCCTCCTCAATATCTTGTAGACGCTCTGCCACCTCAGCCTGTTGAATTGAACCATCGTCGCAAGCCCTCTAAATTCAGCCATTCCCTGCTCGTAGGGATCGTTTGCAGTCAGCACTATCGGGGCCGGAGACCTCTTCAGAATTTCCTTCACAATAGAGGCTATAGCCCTAGCTTCTCCTGGGAGTGCGTCTATCTCGTCAAACAGCAGAAGTCTGAATTTGCCTGACAGGAGTGAGGACGCTCCGAGGCTTTCTAGAAGCCTTGATAGTCTCTCTCTGTTCCTAAGATCACTTGCATTGATTTCTAAAACGTCCATATCTAATTCTCGAGCTATGGCATAGGCTGTAGAGGTCTTACCTGTCCCTGGCGGGCCGTAGAGGAGCAGAGGTTTTACCCTCTTTCCAGCCTTAACGTCGGCAACCCACTTCGTAATTATCTCCATCGCCTTGTTCTGCCCTACGATATCGCTGAGCCTCCTAGGTCTGTACTTCTCTGTCCAGGGAAGGGTTCCCCCTCTTATACTCAAGACCTGCCACCCACCGCGGCTAGCTTCGCAAGCAGGGCGGAGAGCTGTATGTCTCCATGTGAACCTTCAGTGATGCGGAAGTCTGTCTCGCCTATGTAGTAAGCTAGTTCAGCCTTCACGGCATCGCTCAGATCGGGTAACGCCATGATCTCCCTGTGAAGCTGCCTAACTATGTCCTCCGCCGACATTCCGTAGCTGATCATGAGATCCCTCAGCGTAGCCCTTGCCTTGATGAAGTCGCCCATGATGGCTAGCTGGATCATGTCCCTAACTTCTTGAGGGCTGGCTATTCCCGCCACCCTGTACACCAGATTTGCGCTCACGACCTCCCCAAATGCAGAGGCCGTCTGAAGGATGTTTATGGCTCTCCTCAAGTCCCCCTCCGCTACGTAGACGATGGCGTCCAGTCCTTCCTCATCGTAGCTCACGCCCTCATTATCGGCGATGTACCTCAGTCTCTCCTTTATTGCCTCGTCTGGAATGGGATTGAAGCGGAAGACTGCTGTTCTAGACTGGATTGGCTCGATGATCTTAGACGAGTAGTTGCAGGCGAGTATGAACCTCACGTTCTCAGAGTACATCTCCATTACCCTCCTAAGAGCGTGTTGGGCGTCAGCGGTCATACTATCTGCCTCGTCCAAGTGAATTATCTTGAACGGCGCATCACCAAACGGCATCACCCTTGCGAAATCCTTCACCTTCGTCCTTATCGTATCTATGCCCCTCTCGTCTGAGGCGTTCAGCTCAAGGTAGTTCCTCCGGAAGGACTCCTCATCTTTGAAGAACTCGTGAGCGAGAGCAATGGCCGTCGTAGTCTTCCCGGTCCCCGCCGGGCCAGCGAACAACAGGTGAGGGATGGACCCTCTCTCCACAAACCCCTTGAGCGCCTCAACGACCTCTCTCTGATCGACTATATCGTCAAGGCTCCTCGGCCTATACTTCTCTATCCATAGTTCGAAAGCCACTGCTCATCCCCCTTTCTCTCCTCCATGCCTCGGGGCCAAAATAATTAGGTGATGCCGTAGAGGTGAGTTGCCTCACCTTTATAACCCGCCACTCCAGCTGAGCGAGAGATGTTCCCGATAAGGTGCTTCACGTGCGGGGCAGTGATTGGTGATAAGTGGGAGGAATACATCAGACGAGTGTCTCAGGGCGAGCCTCCCGGTAAAGTGTTGGACGACATGGGGATAAAGAGGTACTGCTGCAGGAGGATGTTCCTCTCACACGTTGATGTGAGCGACGAGCTAGTGAAGTTTGCATCCATGGCTAAGATCAGGATGGCCCCGCCGTGAGGGGTGGATCAAGGCTTTATACGACCAAATAAGAGATCGGGGGAGATGAGGAAAGATGCCGGATCCACGAGATGACTTCATGACAATCCCTGTTGAGGACAAAGACTTACTCGTACCGAGGCAGAAGTACCTCTCTGCAGGAATTCACGTAGGTACCAAGGTCAGAACGAAGGACATGAGGAAGTTCATCTACAGGGTTCGACCTGACGGCCTGTGCATGATAGACATCAGGAAGACCGACGAGAGGATCAGGGTTGCTGCAAAGTTCTTGGCCAGAATGGATCCTGAGAAGATCTTAGTCGTTTCTGCCAGGATCTACGGGTTCAAGCCGGTCAGGAAGTTTGCGGAGTACGTTGGAGCTAAGGCCATAACTGGAAGGATATTGCCAGGCCTCTTGACCAATCCTCAGTCCCCATCATATACCGAGCCCGACGTAGTCGTCCTGTCGGACCCGAGAGTCGACAAGCAAATTCACGACGAGAGTGCCAAGGTGGGGATACCTGTAGTAGCACTAGTAGACGCCGACAACACGCTAGAGAACATTGACCTAGCCATACCCGCCAACAACAAGGGGAGGAGGTCCCTAGCCTTCATATTCTGGCTCTTAGCCAGAGAAGTTCTACGAGCCAGGGGAGATCTGCCCCCGGACGGAGAACTCCCTGAGGGATACGAAGCCTTTGCAACTAGAATCATGGGGATTGTCTGAGTAGTCGATTGCCAAACCATAATCGATTTTTTCTGGCGGCCGGTCTCCGCCCTGGTTGTGAGAATGGCGGTCAGAAGACCGGCCGTTGCTGGGATGTTCTATCCTGGCACTAAAGCAGCCCTGCTGAGGTCGATCGAGGAAGCATTCAAGAGAGTTGGCATACAATCCATCCCACGCCCCGCAAGCGAGGGACCTAGGAAAATCGTCGGTTTACTTTGTCCCCACGCAGGGTACATGTATTCAGGCCACGTGGCAGCATCTGCCTATGCAGAAGTGGCGGAGGACGGAATCCCCCAGACCTTCGTTGTGATAGGTCCGAATCACACGGGCCTCGGGGCGCCGATCTCAGTCTTCGAGGTGGGCTCTTGGGAAACACCCTTAGGTCTAGTCCACATAGATGAGGAGTTAGCTGGAGCTATCTTAGATGCTTGTCCTCTAGCAGAGTCAGATCAGGTAGGGCACATGGCCGAGCACTCTGTTGAGGTTCAGCTTCCATTCTTGCAGGCGATTTATGGCGAAGTAAGGATTGTTCCTGTAGTAATGCTGGATCAGACCATGTCTGCCTCCAGGGAGCTTGGAATGGCCATCGCCAAGACTTGTAAGGCGCTAGGCAGAGACTGCGTCATTATAGCGTCTTCAGACCTAACGCACTACGAGCCAGCTGAGGTAGCCGAGAGAAAGGATAGGTCAGCCCTAGATGCCATACTGAGGCTCGACGAGGAATCCCTCTACAAAGCAATATCAGCAATGTCGATCTCTATGTGCGGGTACGGACCCACGGCCGCCATGCTGGTTGCCGCTAAAGCCCTAGGGGCGAGAACTGCTCAGCTGATCAAATACTCCCACAGCGGTGAGACTACTGGCGATTACAGCGCCGTTGTAGGATACGGGGCGGCGGTGGTGAGGCGTTGAGCACGCCTTCTAGGAAGCTGGACCACCTGCTGATAGCAAGAGACAGGAGCGTGGAGTCCTTACCTCTAAACTGGTTCTCTAAAATCTCCTTACTGCACGAAGCCCTTCCCGAGGAAGATCTTCAAGAGGTAAACTTGGAAGTGGACTTCTTAGGCCACAAAATATCAGCCCCCTTGCTCATAGAGGGGATAACGGGAGGGCATGCAGATGCGGAGGAGATAAACAGGGCTCTCGCATTGGCGGCCCAAGAATACAACATTCCGATAGGCGTAGGAAGTCAGAGAGCGGCGCTAGAACACCCAGAACTCATCCCAACATTTCGTGTGGCCAGAGAAGCCGCACCAGATGTTCCCCTTATCGCTAACATTGGGGCCACTCATATACGCGGGGAGGCTGGTATAAGGAACGTTCAGGAGGTTGTTTCGATGATAGACGCCGACGCTGTGGCCATACACTTGAACGCTCTGCAGGAAGCTGTACAGCCCGAGGGGCAGCCAGACTACTCTGGGGTTCTGTCGGCGCTTAGAGATCTGTCCTCTGAAGTAGGAGTCCCGGTCGTGGTAAAAGAGACTGGCACAGGAATATCAGCTCAAACGGCAAGAGCCATCGAGAGAACTGGAGTGGCAGCTATTGACATTGGAGGCGCCGGCGGGACTCACTGGGCGATAATAGAGGGGCACAGATATCCTCAGGATCACACACTGGCCCCTTCGCCGTTCAGCTTCTCTAGCTGGGGCATACCTTCTGCCGTCAGCATCGTGGAGGTCTCCACCGCGACTAGAGAACTGACTATCATAGGATCTGGCGGTGTCAGAAGTGGCCTAGATGCTGCGAAAGCCATTGCGCTCGGCGCGCATCTAGCTGGCTCGGCCCTTCCATTTCTGAGGGCTTACTACAGGGGAGGACTCGATGCCGTGAAGGTTCTGCTGAAGAGGTTCTTTGCAGAGCTAGCCTGGGCAATTTTCCTCACAGGCTCCAAATCTCCCAAGGAGCTAAGGCTGAGAAAGCCCGTCATTGCGCTCGGAGAGCCTCTGGAATGGCTTAGCCAGAGGGTCGGAAGAGAATGGCAAGTTTATAAGCCCGGAAGCGTGTTCCGCCGCTGGCCCACAGGGTGGGGATGAAGGATGACCGCTGGAGACAAACCCTTCTATGTCAAGTTCGAGGTGCCAGAGGACCTCGTGCCCAAGCTGTATGAGTTGGTAGAGCTGGCGAGAACCACTGGAGGGAAAGTACGGAAGGGGGTCAACGAGACCACTAAGGCAGTAGAGCGCGGGGAAGCAGTCTTTGTCGTGGTGGCTGAGGATGTGGATCCACCGGAGATCGTGGCCCACCTGCCGCTGCTATGCGAAGAGAAGAATGTGCCTTACGCTTACGTGCCCAGCAAGAGCGAGCTGGGGAAGGCGGCTGGCATAGAGGTCGCCTCGTCCTCCGTCGCGATAATAGATCCGGGGCAGGCCAAGAGCCTGATGGACGCCTTGATAGAGAAGATCAACGAGGTCAAGAAGGCAACTTGACACTTAGAGCCGCGAGCGTCGCCTTAATATACCGCGATCGCTAGGGCGAGGTTGGGAGGGAGAGAGCTTGTCTTCTGAGGAGGACAAAGCATACCCAGCAGAGGTAGTGGAGATAATAGGTAGGACGGGGGTAGCTGGTGACGTCATTCAGGTTAGAGCTAAGGTTCTGGCTGGCAAAGACAGGGGAAGAGTTCTCACTAGAAACGTCAAGGGCCCCGTGAGAATAGGCGACATACTACTTCTTAGGGAGACTGAGATGGAAGCTCGTAAGTTAAAGCCAAGGTGAGGGGATCGCTGTGAGTAAGACCGCGTATAGGGCTCTGAAGGCATGCAAGTTCTGTGGGGCTGAGATAGAGCCAGGAACCGGCTGGATGTACGTCCTCTCAGACGGCACGATATGGTACTTCTGCTCCTCGAAATGCGCCAAGAACATGCTCAAGCTTGGGCGCAAGCCTGAGAAGATTCGTTGGACATTAAAGGCCAAGGAACTCAAGGAGAAAAGGAGAACTGGGCACAATGTCTGAGCAAGGACTCCCAAAGAAGTATAGACAGCCGCTCGTAGCAGTCTTAGGACACGTAGACTCAGGGAAGACCACTCTCCTGGACTATATCCGTAAGACCAGGGTTGCAGCAAAAGAGCCGGGCTCTATAACCCAACACGTTGGTGCTTCTGAAGTTCCAGCAGACGTCATCGAGAAAGTCTGCGAACCGGTATTCAAGGCGCTGGGCGTCAGGTTTGAGCTAAAGACCAAAGGACTCCTCTTCATAGATCTCCCAGGTCACGAAGTGTTCTCTAACCTGAGGAGGAGGGGCGGGTCAGTTGCAGACGTGGCTATCCTCGTCGTTGACGTCATGGGAGGCGTTCAGCCGCAGACAGTCGAGTCTATCAACATCTTGAAGGAGAGGAGGACGCCTTTCGTGATAGCGCTAAACAAGATAGACCTGATTTCCGGCTGGAAGAACCATCCAGACGCGCCGTTTATAGAGTCCATTAAGGACCAGCCCCCCAGAGCGCTTGCAGAGTTCGACAGAAGGTTTTACACAATACTCGGCCAATTGGCAGAGCTGGGAATAAACGCTGACAGGTATGACAGAATAACGGACTTTACAAAGACATTTGCTGTAGTTCCGATAAGCGCAGTCACCGGAGAAGGAGTTCCGGATCTCCTAGCAGTCCTCCTAGGCCTGGTTCAGAAGTTCATGCTAGATCAGCTTGAGATCACCTCGGAAGAGGGAAAGGGCGTAGTTCTAGAGGTAAAGACAGAGCACGGACTTGGAACCGTGGTAACGGCGATAATTTACGATGGAGAGATAAGGGTTGGAGACACAATGGTACTAGCTGGGCTCTCAGGCCCAATAGTCACTAAAGTCAGAGCTCTATTCAGGCCCAGACCTCTAGATGAGATGAGAGCCCCGAGAGCTAAGTTTCAGAGGGTTGAATCGGCCAGCGCGGCGGCGGGCGTCATGATCTCCGCGGTTGACTTGGATGGTGCCATAGCAGGCTCGCCGCTGCTGGTAGTCAGAGATCCAGAGAAGCTTGAGGAGGCCATCGAGGCCGTGAGGGAGGAAGTAGGTGCTATTCTGATCAAGACAGACAGAGTCGGGGTAATTGCCAAGGCGGACACGCTTGGAACGCTTGAGGCACTTGTGACTCACCTCCAGTCCAGAGGGATACCAGTCAGGAGGGCGGACATTGGCCCAGTCACGAAGACGGACGTGTTTGAGGCGCACGCAATGAAATCAGACGAACCGAAGTACGCAGTGGTTCTTGCATTCAACGTGAAAATCACTGAGGAGGCAGAGTTCGAGGCCAAGAGCAGAAGGATCCCCATATTTCACGACGTGATCATATACCAGCTGATCGAGAGGTTTGAGGAGTACCTAGAGGAACTCAAACGTAAGGAGATAGAAGAGCTTCTATCCACGGTGGTTTACCCCGCCGAGATCAAAGTGCTCCCTGAGTTCATTTTCAGGAGAAGCGACCCAGCCATAGTAGGCGTCGAGGTGATTAGAGGGAAGATTAGACCAGGATATCCTCTGATTAATGAGACGGGGCGTAGAGTTGGCGTAATACTTGACATCCAAGACAGGGGTGTCAGGAAGCCCGAGGCCAAGGCCGGAGACAAGATAGCAATATCGATTAAGGGAGGCGTCGTTGGCAGAGGGATAAAGCCGGGCAGAGTGCTGTACACTGAAGTGTTCGACGTGTACGACCCCAAGAAGAGAGCTATGTTCTTCGCAATGCTCTCAGAGGAAGAGAAGGAGCTGTTTAGAAGGATTCTCGCTCTACGCAGAGGGAAGTAAGCGTCAGCTTTATTTTGCCAGGCCTCAAGCAGGCGCGTTGTAGGAGGTGGAGCGGTTGTACAGGAAGAAGAAAGAAGAGAACGTCATAGTATTCGACATAGCCGACCCCGAGACCGGGCGGACGTATCACTTCCAAGTGCCAGAGGACAGGCTAGTCCCTCTGATAGGGAAGCGGATAGGCGAGGAGATAGCGGGCGACGTGATCGGATTTCCTGGCTACAGATTCCGAATAACCGGTGGAACAGACAAAGACGGGTTCCCGATGCACCCAGGGATGCAGGGACCCGGGAAGAGAAGGGCTCTGCTCTCCGGACCTCCGGGATTCCACCCCACGCATGAGGGAGAGAGGCGAGCAAAGACCGTCAGGGGCAACGTGATCTCAGAGGCTATTAAACAGGTCAACCTGAAAGTAGTTCAGAAGGGAGAGACTCCGCTAGAAGAGTTCCTCCCAAAGGCTGAGGAGGCTGCAGCTGAGTAAAGAGGGGGTTGGGGTTGGCTGAGAGGGGACCGGATGGAGAGCCGCTCCAGCCCGAGATGAATGTAGGAACAGCTGGACATGTGGACCACGGGAAGTCGACACTAGTCCAGGCACTAACCGGGATCTGGCCTGAACGGCACAGTGAGGAGCTGAAGAGAGGAATCACCATAAAGCTGGGGTATGCAAACGCAGAACTCCGAAAGTGTCCATCTTGTGGGAGCGACGACGCCTCGTGCTACACCACGTCTCGCGAGTGTCCAATCCACCCCGGGGAGAAGACTGTGCTCTTGAGGAAGATCTCATTCGTCGACTGCCCGGGGCACGACACACTCATGGCGACCATGCTGGCAGGATCCACCCTGATGGATGCGGCGCTCTTGGTAATAGCAGCAAACGAGGATGTCCCCCAGCCTCAAACGAGAGAGCACTTGGCGGCGCTTAAGATAATGGGTGTCAAGCAGATTATAGCGGTTCAGACAAAGATTGAGCTAGTAGACGACGAAAAGGCTATTGAGAACTACGAGAAGATAGTTGAGTTCCTGAGGGCCAACTTAGACGAAGTCCCACCCGTAATCCCGGTCTCTGCGATCAATGGAGTCAATATAGACTACCTAATCCGAGAGATGGTTCGGAGATTCAATCCGCCAGAGAGAGACTTGACGAAGCCGCCAAGAATGTACGTCGCTAGGTCCTTTGACGTGAATAGGCCTGGCACCCGACCAGACAAGCTAGTGGGGGGAGTTCTAGGCGGAACGATAGTGCAGGGGAAGTTCTCTGTCGGAGATGAGATAGAACTCAGGCCGGGAGTTTATGCAGCAGGAAAGTTCCTTCCAATAACCACCGAGATAGTGAGCCTTCGAAGCGAGACCACTGAGCTGCATTATGCGGTTCCCGGAGGGCTCATCGGGGTGGGCACCAAGCTGGACCCAGCCCTCACAAAGGCAGACAACATGGTCGGAAACGTGGTTGGGCTGCCAGGAGAACTCCCGCCGATATGGCAGGAGCTTGACATAAAGGCAACCTTCATGGAGCGAATCGTGGGTCTTAGAGAGGAGATTGAGACTCGGAAGCCGAAGCCTAGGGAGCTGATAACGCTAAACGTTGGAACGGCGACGGTTCCTGCTATAGTCAAGGCAATCGATCCAGAAGACAACCTAACTGTCGTTTTGAGGATACCTGTGTGCGCCGAGGAGGAGCAGAGGCTCGCCATTTCGATGAGGATAGGAGGTAGGTGGAGGCTCGTAGGTTACGGCTTCATCCAGGGTGGGTCTGAGTACAAGCCCGGGTAAGAATAAAAAGAGGGACGAGGTTACTCCTTTTCGAGCGGCCGTGGTCTAGCCTGGACTAGGATGGGGGCCCTCCAAGCGTCAAACCGGCGAGGTGAGCCCCAGACCCGGGTTCAAATCCCGGCGGCCGCACCACCTATCTCTATTTCGCTCAGCAGATCCTTAACTTGCTCGACTCCAGATTCCCATTCCGTGGGGCCGACTATTGGTTAGGAGGATTCAGGTTCATATTCTATTGCACAGCCTCACCCAGCGGCGATTAACCCATGAGTGAACACGAGGACATGTCAGTCAGGAGAAAATTGAGAGAGTTGATAATGGAAGTCGCTAGGGAGAACGGGTTGTCTCAGCCAAAAGCTCTCGAACTCGCGGCTGACCTCACAATAACTTTCCTTGACGCAATTACCACTTCCCCAAGGTTTAGAGGTCTTAACGAGGAGTGGATGAGAGTTGCAGCCTCTGCCAAGAGGCCGCCTACATGCAAAGCGCCCTGTGTTTTCTCCGATCACTTAGAGTACCTCTTGCGATCCAAGTACGGATTTGGTGATTCTCACTTTCTAATTGCCCTCAGGAAGTTGAGTAAACTTCGCTGAGGTCTAAAGAAACCCTCTGCCAAGCTTTAAATATGGATACATGGCTCCTCGTTAGGTGCCCCGGTAGCTCAGCCCGGCGGAGCACCGCCTTGGTAAGGCGGGGGTCGCGGGTTCGAATCCCGCCCGGGGCTCCACAACACGTCTTCTGATCTTATCTGTCAGCGTTTTAATAGTCAAGGCGGACTTAACTCACCGGAGGCGGTGACCTAGAGTGTTAGCTACAGCGCTCGGTCTGAAATTCAAGAACGGCGTCGTACTAGCTGCCGATAGAAGGGTGTCTTATGGGGCATTCATCCTGAGCAGGTCCGCGAGGAAGGTATTTCCGGTAAACGACAGAGTGGGGGTGGCGTTCGCCGGATTGCCGGCTGACTTCCAAGAACTCTACGACTCCCTCATCTACAACATCAAGATTTACGAGTTAGACGAAAGAAAGAAGGCCACCCCAGCCAACGTAGCCAGACTTCTCTCTATCCTTCTGTACAGCGGGAGATTTAGCAGGTTTTTCCTCGCAGAGATTATTGTGGGTGGTCTGTCACCCGAAGGGCCTCAAATTATAGCTGTTGATGCGGCCGGCGGTATGCTGGAGGACGACTTCGCGGCAGAAGGTACCGGAGCCCAGCTGGCGACCGGTATTCTAGAGAGGGAATTCAAAAAGGACATGGAGGAGAGCGAGGCGGTGGAGCTGGCGAAGAGAGCCATGATGGCAGCCATAGAGAGGGATGCCCTCTCGGGCGATGGAATTGATCTCATCATAATAAATGAGAAGGGTGTTAGGGAAGAGTTCATTCCTGTCAGGAAGCCATGGAGGGCGGCCGAGTTGGAGCGTTAGGTATCATCTTGAACAGGGGGAGGAGATGCCGCCCAGCCGTTCTGTGGACCGGGAGTCTGTGAAGAAGACCCTGCTAGATCTGGTTTCGATAAAGAGCTTCAGCGGAGAGGAGGGACTGATTGCGGATTACATCATAGACAGGCTGTCTTCAGTCGCCGACAGAGTTGAGCATCAACCCGTTCCTGACTGTGGAGGAAATGTGATCGCGTATTTCGGCGAGAAGGCAGAGAAGAGCATGATATTCATGACTCACATGGATACCACCGAGGTCTTTGCTGGCTGGACGAGGAGCCCGTGGGGCGAGGTCGATGGGGATAGAGTGTACGGACTGGGGGCGTTGGATGCAAAGTCCTCCTTAGCTGCTATGCTTGAGGCAGTCTTAGAGGCGGTGAAGAGGCTAGGAGGAACCTTGAACATGAGTACTGGGGTTATGCTAGTAGCTGTGTGCGACGAAGAAGGATTCAGCCGAGGCAGCTATGAGTTCGTTAAGAGCGGTAAGGCCAACCGTGCCCTAGGCGCGGTTGTGGGTTCCCCAACCGGGCTTAGAATAGGGAAGGGCGCATACGGAAGGCTCGTATTCGACGTAGAAGTGCGAGGCCGAGCGGCCACGGACGTTGAAGAGGAGGGCATAAATGCGATAGTAGAAGCGGCAAAGCTAGTTCTCTGGGCGGTAGACTACCCTAAGCACAGATCCTCAGGGGGCGGCTCGGTGGCTCCGATCAGCATCAAATCCAAGGAAACCGTGATGGTTCACCCGGACCTCTGCCTCCTCAGGCTGGACAGACACTATCCTCCAGGTGAGAGTGAGCAGTCCGCGAAGAGGAAGTTCCTCTCCTATCTCAAGAAGCTGAAGGGGATGAGGGCAGAGATAAAAATCACCCCAACGAAGAGACCGACACCCTTCCTCACGCCGTACGAGCTGCCTGACGACGATGAATTTCTCGCTAAATTCAAGGAAACATACGGGAAGGTTCTTGGCGAGCAAGAAGCCAAGCCCATAGTGATTGGAACCGTCAGCGACGCCAGCTACTTGTACAGCTATGCAAACATATCTCCAGTCATATTCGGCCCAAAAGGAGGAAATAGGCACTCTCCCGATGAGTACGTGCTTCTCGACTCCGTAGTTGACATGGCAAACGTGTTAGTAGAACTCATTCTAAGTCAACAGACCTCTCCGTGACCTGAGGCAGCTAAGACGCGAAGGAAGGGTTCCGTTATGGAATTCATCGAGATCCTCGTCTTGTTTACGGGAGTATCCACGTTAGCCATGCTGACGGGACGAGTATTAGGTCTAGATTGGCTGGAAGCCTACCCACTATTCATACAGATCAGCGCTCCACAGAGAGTCAGGAATCTCCTCGTTAAGCCAGCGCGCAACATGAGGAGACTGATGGGGCTCCTGGGCGACGTCTCCCTGCTTGTGTCGGCGGTGATAGGGGCTTGGGCGCTGGCGTGGCTCGTGAGAACCACAGGTCAGTTGATCAAGTCGTGGGGAAGAGGACCTCCAACGGTACTGCCTCCAATACCAGGATTCACGCTCTCCTTTAGCGGAGAAGTTCTATTCGCACTATTCTTTACGCTCCTGATTCACGAACTCGGACACGCCTACTCTGCAGTGAGCCATGGACTCGAGATCAAGAAGATAGGATTTTTCGTACTCTTTCTAATCCCTGGCGCGTTTGTAGAGATAGACGAGGAAGCTCTGTTTCGCGCTCCGGTTAGAAGGTCTGCAAGAATTCTTTCCAGCGGAGTGGGCGTCAACGCAATTGCAACCTGCCTCATACTGCTTGTTGGTCTGGCGGCCTTCTACGGGTTCCCCACGAGACCCTCCGGAGTCTATGTGGAAGACGTGGTGACTAACGGGCCCTCCTGGGGTCTTATATCTCCAGGAACCGTAATCTACGCGATGAATTCCACTAGAACCCATACGCTGGACGACTTGATCCGCTGTCTAAGGAGGGCAAGCCCGGGCGAACTAGCCATCCTCGAGACAAGCAGGGGGACCATCACCGTGAAGCTGGGGGCTAGGCCAGACAACTCCTCGGGCGCTTGGCTTGGAGTCTTACTGTCTCCGTTAGGCTACTACAGACCTAGGCTGGGCTATCTGAGCCCAGGCGCGGCGTTCTCTGCGGCAAAGACGCTTCTCTTCTTGGTGATCTTCAACCTGAGCGCCGCGGCCATAAACGCGCTCCCAGCGCTTCCGCTGGATGTTGGAAGAATTCTAGCGATTCTATTTAGCAGGTCGACCCAAAACGAATCGCTCAGTGCCTCGAAGCTATACAAGCTACTCTATGCCATATCAGCCGTCATCTGGGGAATGCTGGGGCTGAATTTGATCTACTCGGTGATAAGATTTGCCGGAATATGAAAACAGGGAAGAAGGGGGAAACCCGTTTGCTGATGCAACTCCTCCCCCGCCTGTCGACAGGCTGATAGATAGAGCATTCAAAAGAGCTTTCCTACCCAAGAGCGTTCCAAAGGGTCTTGAACCACTCACAGAGGCCCGCGTTAGAGAGAAAATGAGGATAATGACATTTAGAGACGTCCTTTGGGATACGTTGAGGTCGTGCGTTCGGTCGTTCCCACCCCTAGAGGCGATTCACCCCTTCTACAGGGACCTAGCCGATGTCCTTGTCGGCGTCGATCGACTTAAGCACTGCCTAGGCGCGCTCGAGTGGGCCGCCAAGGTTGTGAGACGCGTGGCTGCGATAGAGATCCGCAACCTAAACCGCTCTAACGACTTCGCCCAGCTCGAGGTCGTTAGGAAGAGAGCTATGGCCCGCATGACCTCTGTTCTAAAGAGAGTTTCAAACGAGATAGAGTGCGTTAGAGAGGCAGCCGCGAAGCTCAGGAGGCTCCCATCGATCGATCCCTACTCGCCCGCGATCGTCCTTGCAGGGGCGCCGAACACTGGCAAGAGCACCCTAGTTCGGAAGATCTCGTCAGGCAGACCAGAGGTAGCCGAGTATCCCTTCACAACGAAGGGGATCTTGGTAGGGCACGCGCTATTCAAAGGGGTTGGGAGAGTTCAGGTGATAGACACTCCTGGACTGCTCGACAGACCAATTTCCCAGCGTAATGTCATTGAGCGCCAAGCGATCGTCGCCCTAAGGAGGCTGGCCAACTTGATACTGTATGTAGCAGACCCGACTACTACGTGCGGCTACACGATAAACCATCAGGTCAATCTACTGAAGGAAATCCTTGCGGAATTCTCTGAAATTCCCGTGATAGTGGCGTTAAATAAAGCAGACATGGAAGATCTGTTCAAGAAAGGTGAGAGCTCCCTTAGAGAAGTCTGTATGAGTCGAGGAATCCACTGTCTCTCCATCTCAGCAGAGAGGGGAGACGGATTGAAGAAGCTGGTCCAGCTCCTCTGGGAGGAGCTAAGACTTGCGTCCCAAGGCTAAGCTCTTCGTAGTTCTTACTGGAGAGCACCCATATCTTCCATATGCTGAACTCAAGGGGATACTGGAGGCGTGCGCCATATCTGCTGGCGTAGAACTGTCAGCGCCGCAAATCGCCGTCTTTGATACGAGCGACGAGATACTCGCGGTCGAGACAATAATCAGCAGAGCAGCTTTCTCGAGGTACGTCGCTAAGCTAATCACTTCCGGCTCGGCGGCCAACCTACCTGGGCGTCTAGGAGAGCTGACCAAGGATGCGGTCTGGCCTGAGATCTCAGGTACGTTCAGGGTCATGGCAGTGAGGATAGGCGGTTCTTCTAGGGAGATCAGCAGAGCCTGGCTTGAGGCCGCCCTAGCCGCGGAGATACTCAAAGCAAACCCGGGCCTACGCGTAGATCTTACGAACCCTGAGCACACCATACTAGCAACACTCTCAGGTGGAAAGGTGTTTGTGGGACTCCTGCTGGGTTCAGTAGACCGCTCTAAGTTCTTATCTAGGGAGATACCGCGAAGACCGTTCTCTCACCCGGCGTCTATGAGACCCAAGCTAGCGAGGGCCATGGTCAACATGGGTCGCGTAAGACCGGGAGATGTGATGCTAGACCCTTTCGTTGGGGCTGGCGGTATTGCGCTGGAGGCTCTAGAAATTGGAGCCTTTGTCTTGGGCTGCGATATCGATGAGAGAATGGTTCTAGGGGCAGAGCGGAATCTAACACACTATGGCTTCAGAGAATCGTACAGACTGTGGGTCTGCGACGCATTGAACCTCGAGCTGGATGGGACCGTGGACTCGATAGTAACTGACCCACCCTACGGAAGGGCGAGTTCGTCAAGGCGTGTAGATGCGAGAAAATTGGTCCTTCGCTTCACGGAGAAGTCCAAGGATCTATTAAAGTCAGGCGGTTACCTCACCATAGCCGCGCCTCTAGAGTTCGGCCTCGACGAGTACATGAAAGAGGTTGGATATGAGATCGTGGATGTGGTGGACTACCGAGAGCACAAAAGGCTAACAAGGAGGATTGCCGTTGCGAGGCTGAGGTGATCCCAGCTTGAAGGTGATCTTCTTAGGAACAAGCAGCGCCGTCCCAACGAGAGACAGAGGACTGACTTCGTTAGCCGTGATGTTTGACGGAGAGTACTTACTCGTAGACGCTGGTGAGTGCACCCAGCGCAAGATAATTGAGGCAGGGCTGGGTTTCGGCAGGCTCAAGAGAGTGTTCCTAACCCACCTCCACGGAGACCACTTCCTTGGAATCTTCCCCATGCTTCAGACCCTCGGGATTCTTCGAAGAACGTCTCCACTTGAGATCTACTCCCCTCGAGGGCTGGTCGCGCTGCTTGAGTGCCTGAAAGAGCATTCATCCTTTAGAGTGGAGTTTCCTCTTTTCGTGATAGAATATGATGATGAGAGAATCTTTGAGTTCAAGAAGTATACGGTAAAGGTCTTTCCAGTGGACCACGGAGATACGCCCACCTTTGGAATCAAGATCTCAGAGAAGCCCAAGCCGGGAAAGCTAGATGTTGAGCGAGCAGACCAGCTTGGCGTTCCCCCCATTCTCAGAGGCCTGTTAAAGAAGGGGATTGAGGTCAAGCTTCCTGACGGCAGGATAGTTAAGCCTCAAGACGTATTGGGTCCACCCCGCAGAGGGAAGGTCTTGGTCTACTCTTCAGATACTCGACCGACTGAGAGGGTAGTAAAGGAGGCGTCAGGGGCCGACCTCCTGATACACGACGCGACCTTCACAGGGGATCTCGCTGACAGGGCAGTTGCTACAGGGCATAGCACAGTTGAAGAAGCCTGCCAAGTGGCCCTCAAAGCCGGGGTAAAGAGGCTGGCTCTTGTTCACTTCAGCGCTCGTTACAAGAAGGAGGATCTTGACAAAATAGAGGAGGTAGCTAAGCGGATATTTCCTAACGCATTCGTGGCCCGAGACCTTATGGTCGTTGATCTGTAACGGGGGTCTCTGGACCTCTCAAGGCGGAGACCAGCTCGCCGTATTTTACTTCCTTTACAATCCTCCCTCGTGAGGTTTTGGGGGCCATCCAATCTAGAAACAAATGCATCCTATCGAGCATGTGAGGGGGAAGCGTGATCTCAACTCTTATTACTCCGAGAGGGCTCTCGTCATCGCTTTCACATAGGACTACGTGACCCTTGAGCGCGGCCTGCTTGTGTAAGAGCAGCTCCATCGTGGTTCCTCTTGAGGAGGCTCTCAATAGCATGCGCGCGGTATCCAGCACTCTGTTCATTCTCAGCGCGTTGCGCAACTTTAGCAGCTTATCGAGACCCTGGGTCTCGTACATCACCAATCTAGGCCACCTTGCCTCACCTAGGGTACTCTCTGGGACTTCATCCTCCTCACTAAGAGGAATCACATTTTTTATGGCGGCGAGCACCTTTGCCTGATCTTCCGTCCGATTCAGCCATGCATAGACCCTTATTGTGACAGACTCTGAGCTTTCACTCATTTTTATCCCCCTCACGCTAGTGAATCTTGGCCTCCTCTATCCTGTCAGGGAGCCTCAACTTTCGATACTCTCTTGCTGGCCAGCGAATTATTACTGCACCCATCTCAGAGAGTTCCCTCTCCAGCCTTCGCCTCAATTTATTCCCCTCCGAGTCAAAGTCAGTTAGAATAACATAGTGGCGTCCAGCGACAGCATCTGGCCCTCTGAGCCTGATCTCCCTTTCTAAATCGCCCACGGTAGTGAAGATAGCCCTTACCCCTAACTGCACGAGGGCTTTCACGTCCCTGCGCCCTTCTACGACAACTATAGTCCCGCACCTCAGGGACTCCTCAGTCAGCGAGCGAGCCCAAGCAATAACATCCTCCCTGTCAGCAACCGAGTTCCTCGAATTCCTTCTCATACTCAAACAACACCTTCCCGATATGTTTCACGCGACAGCTTCCTCGCCTTTCGCCAGGTTAAGCCACTCTCCCTTGTCGATGAACGGTGATGAACAGTTAATTAAGTTCTCTTGATCTTCGCCCTGATGACTAATAAGTCCAGACTCAACACAGCCAAGCGAGTTTCAGCGATCCTCGTAGCGGTAGTGATTAGCTTTGCGGTTTTGGCCACGGTTTCTCTGGCTGAGCCAACTCAGACTCAGCAGATGGAGGCGCCATATCTGCTTCAGTTTAGTGCATTCGTAGAGCTCTTTGGAAACGACACGTCGAAGGTCACCATATCGGGAACCTTTGTGAATCCAGCGAACTTTGGCTCAGAGGTCAGCGTAATAATGCTCCCAATCGGTAGGACATCCTCAGTTCTAGTAGACTTCAAGAAAGGGGTTCGAGCCGAGGGCCTCCAGGCTGAGCTGATTAATCAGTCAGATATGGTGCTCATCAGAATAACCCTACTTGAGCCAGTCCAGCCCGGAGGCGTTGGATCGTTTGAAGTCACGTACTGGACAGTCTCCGGGGGGTACGTAGAGAGATGGATCCCACCAGGAAGTAACACATCCGCTGGTGAATACAGGATATTCTCTTTCAACCTCTTGAAGCCCAACCTGACTCTGGTTCAGGGCGTCACGAAGGTAAATGTGGATGTGCTGCTTCCGAGGGATGCGCTGCTAACTCAGCTCCTCCCGACGATGGATCTCTTTTACCCCAATAGACCGCTTGTAGACGCGGATCAGTGGTCCCGGAGAACTCTCGTGAGCTGGACCAACCTCACAGTGTTCCCAGGGGAGGGCAGGGGGTTCGTGGTTACGTATTCCCTAGCTAACGGCCTAGCTCCTCTAATTCCAGCCACATCTCCTCCCGGGGATAACCGCCCTGAAGGCGGGCTCGCGGCTAGCACAGCCCTTCTTCTGGCGTCCAATGCGGCCTCCTTTTCTGCCGCTGCCTTACTTGCATACGCCTTAGCTCAGCGAAGAGTGAAGAGAGAGGCTATTCCTGAGGGGAAGCGGAGGGAGGAGCCCTCTGCGGCTGAAGTCCAGCTCCTGCCAGAGGAGGAGCAGATGCTAAGGGCCATAGAAGAGGCGGGTGGGTCTGTGGCTCAGCGAGACCTTCCATCTCTAGTTGGATTCTCGAAGAGCAAAGTGTCTAGGATATTAAAGAGGCTAGAAGAACTTGGGTTAGTAAGCAGAACCACACTCGGCCGAACCAAGCTCATTGAGATATCAGACTACGCTAAGAGATCATTACTTGGTGAAGAAGGCGAGGGTGGAGAGGTTTCATAACAAGCTCTGGTGCGGGGGGTGGGATTTGAACCCACGAACCCCTAAGGGAGCGGATCTTGAGTCCGCCGCCTTTGACCTGGCTCGGCCACCCCCGCTCAGTTCTACCAACCAGCCTCCGTATATGAGGTTTTTCCCTTAGGGCTGAAAATTGACTCTACGTCCAGCCCTCTCGACTATCCGACTGTAGAAACTCTCTGGCTCGCGGTAAATATGCGCAAACATGGCTCCCTCTTTTACTAACCTCACTCTGGCATTTGTCCCCACGGACACTTCAACCTGGCCGTCTATTATCGCAACGAGCCTCCTAGTCGATTTTACAACGACCTCTGTACTAGGAGGGAGGACTATGGAGTTTACCGGTATTGTCATGCTGGGGGGCCATGCTGTTAGGGGCGTTACGACCAATGCGTGGACCCTCGGATCTAACAGCGGCCCACCGACAGATAAGGAATAAGCCGTAGTTCCAAGCGGGCTTGCGAATATTAAACCATCAGATATGAATTTGTTAACTAATATATCTTCAACATACACCGATATCTTACTTGCTTTTCCTCTGATCCCGCAGGCCAGCAGCACCTCATTCACGGCAGGGGAGATGTCGAACCCAACGAGTTCAACAGAAGGGTGAGTGACTACTTCGTAATCCCCGCTACATAGCCTCTCAAGCCCAAAGAACAGGTTTTTCTCGTTAAGCTCCATCAGGAGGCCGTAGGTTCCGTCCTTTACTCCGATAATAGGTAGACGACCCTTTGTGATGTGATAGGCCTTCAACAAGGTCCCATCTCCGCCGATAGCTACTACCACGGAACCTCTACTTGCCTGAGGTTCCTGTTCGTTCTCTCTGATAACGTCAACCCCCCTCTCTAACAGAAACTTTACAGTTTTATCGGCGAGCTTAAGAGCGGACTCGTTGTCCTCTCTGACAAATATGTAGGCTTTTGTTATTGGGTCACCGCGCATCTCGTGGAACACGAGAGCGCTTCCACTAATTATTAGCAGTAGGGTAGCAGTATACGCGAGGGTAGCTTTGGGTCTGCTGGAGACCCTGTCCTTTGAACAGCTTGAGGTGCTCCTTCAACTCACCGAGGTTAGAGTGAAGATTAAAGAGACGATTCGGGGCTTCCCCGAACAGTTCCCCTGGCCGCTTCAGAAGGGTCTAGAGATCGACGTTCCCCTGTGGCTAGCTGAAGAGCTGATCGCTATGGGAGTCGCCGAGTACTCTGAACCATACGGACTGAAGGAACTCGAGAGCCTCCTCAGCAAGGAACTAGTCACTACCCGACTAGTCAAAGTTCCCCCTTCCCTTCACGCTTGGATACTCAAGGCAAAGGAAGAGGTGAGCGTAGGCGGGGCTGACCCGCTAGCCGCTAGAAGACTGTTCCTCACCAGCAGAGACCTCCTGAAGAGGAGGATCTCCAAGGCCTTAAGGTATGTGGTACTTTCCACCGATTCCGAGACCGTGGAATCCAGGCTCCTAGAGAGGTTGACCCCACTGGAACGAGTTGTATATGCCCAGATCAGGCTTATAATCGACCGCTGGCTGCAACTTTTCATAGGCGAGAAGGGAGAGGATGGGGGTCTTTGAAGGAATTCAAGAGGAACTGATTGGTGCCTACGAAGATTTCATACTGTCCTTTACCGATGAGTCAGGAGAGCGGAAATACTTTGAGAAGATACCGGAACTCATAGAGGAGCGGAAGAGATCGCTCCGCGTG
The DNA here is from genome assembly GCA_965552295.1 of uncultured archaeon. Taxonomy (GTDB): domain Archaea; phylum Korarchaeota; class Korarchaeia; order Korarchaeales; family Korarchaeaceae; genus DRBY01. The sequence continues at coordinate 48,622 of CBEVRO010000002.1, forward strand.
GACTACAACGATCTATTCTCCTACCTCCCCACCAGAGAGCTAGCAAAGGATCTACTAGTCAATCCCCAGAAGCACATTGAGGCTGCCTCTCAGGCTCTCCCTAGGATAATCAAGAGATACGGCGAGATCTCTACAGAAGAGCTTGAACTCTACGCGAGGGGTAGGTTCCACGTCAGATTCTTCAATTTGCCAACGACGGCTGCAATACGAGATCTGCCATCCTACTCCCTAGGGAGATTCGTCCAGATTTCGGGCATCGTCATTAGGGTCTCCGACGTATTTGACAAGCCCCTAAAGATAGCGTACGTCTGCACAGATCCAGATTGTGGAGCCCTCATTTTTGCAGAACCCAATGAGCCAAAGCCCAAGACCTGTCCAGAGTGTGGAAAACCAACCATTAGGCGAGATCTGGACAAAACGGAGTTAGTGAGCTGGCAGGTGATAAGGGTACAAGAGCGGCCTGAGGATCTCCCGCCAGGAGCTATGCCCAAGCACATCGATGCAATCCTGATGGACGACTTGGTCGACGAGGTAAAGCCCGGAGATCGCGTGACCCTCACAGCCGTAATAAGTCTCAGGCCAGCTAAGCGCAGAGAGGACGCCGGTTATGGGATTCTGTTCAAGAGGTACTTAGAAGTGAATGACGTAGAGGTTCCATCTCGGGTCTACGAGAAAATAGAGATCACGCCCGAGGACGAGAGGAGGATACTCGAGCTGGCCAAGGATCCTAAGCTAGAAGAGAAAATCATAGATTCGATAGCTCCTTCGATATACGGCCACAGGATCAAGAAGAAGGCTATAGCCCTGGCTTTATTTGGTGGAAATCCTGTATTGTTGCCGGACGGGACGAGGATAAGGGGCGAGATAAATCTACTCCTCGTCGGAGACCCAGGAACGGCGAAGTGCATATCCGGCGACACCCTAGTATTCACATCGACCGGGCTAGTCCGAGCGGACAGGCTGATAAAGGAAGGGGAGGCAGTAGAGACGTCAGACGGTTGTGTAAGTCCTTTGGACACCCGAGTTCTGTCCATGACTTCATCGCTCTCTCTCGAGTGGGCCGTCCCCGCCGTGGCAGCAAAGAGGACTCAAAACAGCGACCTCTTAGAGATCAAGACGAAGAGTGGATTGAGGATTAGGGTCACCAACACACACCCGTTTCTCACCATAGGCAGGGATGGGTACGTGAGATTCCTACCAGCTAGCGAGCTGAAGACTGGCATGTTTGTCGCGGTTGTGGGTAGTTTTCAGCCCCCAAAGGTTCAGCCGCCAGTCACCAATGCTTTGAGGCCTGACGAGAACACGGCCGAGCTTATAGGCATGATGCTATCTAGAGCCCGGCTCTTTGAGGAACGCGGGAGGCTCTACCTACGCCTGATGCTTCCAGCAAATTTGGTAGATAGATTCAAGGAGCTGGCCGACCCGCTTGGATCGGTAAGGCTAGAAAGGCACGGCGCCGCCGTACACGCAGTCGTTCGACTGAAGAGGAAGATTGAAAGCGACTTGCTGTCGCTACTCCCAACCCTGAAGAATCATCCTCAGGCTAGAGAGATTCCTCAGTGGCTTATATCCGCAGACATGCCGGTGATCCGAGGATTTCTCCGGGGATACTGCTCGGTGGAAGGCTCCTACTTGCAGAAATCTAAGTGCGCCGCGATACTCGCGAGAAACGCGCAGATCCTCCACCAAGTTAGGCTGATGCTCACACGCCTTGGCGTGACTCACCCCAAGATCTCGAGGTCTAAGTCGGGCTTCCGGATCCTGATATCCCCCGCTCAGGCCGACACTCTTCAGAACGGACTCACTGGAGGGCCAATACCGGAACCCTTAGCAAAGGCGGCCACGCAGAAGAAGGCTGACGATCAGGCTGATAGGATTCCTTACGTCGGCGCGCTGCTGTCCAAACTTAGGAAGAACCTTGGAGTTCCAAGATCTAAGATCGGGATCCCAACCCCAACTCTCATTAGATACGAGAAGGGGCTCTCTCACATCCCTAGGAACCGGCTGAGGATAGTTCTTGAAGCGCTGGAAAAGGCCGCTAAGGATCTAGGTACCTTCCCGGCTAATAGAGAAATACGGCGGGAGCTAGCCTATCTCCGCATGCTAGCCGAATCCGACGTGGCGTGGGACGAGATAGCCTCTATCAGGGTAGTGCACGGGGATGGGTGGGTCTACGATGTGGAGGTGCCCAACAATCGGAACTTCGTAGCGAACGGCTTCATAATACATAACAGCCAGCTCCTGAAGTACACCGCTCAGATAGCCCCAAGAGGCCTTTACACGACTGGTAAGGGAGCCACAGCTGCTGGTCTCACGGCGGCCGTCGTTAGAGACGCTACCACAGGTGGTTGGACCTTAGAGGCGGGCGCGTTGGTGCTGGCAGATAGGGGTGTTGCCTGCATCGACGAGTTCGATAAGATGAATGAGAATGACAGGCGGGCCATACACGAGGCCATGGAGCAGCAGACTATCTCGATCGCTAAAGCAGGAATCGTGGCCACGCTGAACGCAAGGACGACGATCATAGCAGCGGCGAACCCCAAGTACGGGAGGTACGACCCGCTCAGAAGTCCTGCCGAGAACATTAACCTCCCTGCGACAATACTTTCGAGATTCGACCTAATATTCCTCATAAGAGACGAACCTCAAGAGGACTTGGACGCTGGGGTGGCAGACCACATACTGAGGGCTAGGATGGGCACAAATCCGAGCGTTGAACCGGCTATACCGCCTGATCTCCTAAAGAAGTACATAGCGTATGCTAAGCAGAGAGTTCGCCCCCAGATGACTGAGGAAGCATCGAGGGTGATCAAAGAATTCTACTTAGAAATGAGAAGACAGGTAGGAAAGCTGTCAGCTGAGACAGAGGGGCCGCTGCCAATCCCTCTGACGGCTAGGCAGCTTGAAGCCTTGATACGCCTTGCTGAGGCCCGCGCCAGGATGTTCCTTAGGTTATACGTAACGGAAGAGGACGCTAGGGTTGCTGTGGAGCTGATGAGAGAGATGCTAACTGAGGTGGGCCTCGACATCGTGGCTGGCGTGTACGACATAAGCGGGGTCATGGTTGGTCCCTTCATGTCTGCGGTGAAGAGGAGAGAAGAGCTGCTGAAGCTGCTGAACGAGATGGCTTTCAAAGCGGAGTCCAGAATGGTATCGGAAGAAGAATTCATCAAATCGGCCGTTGAAGCGCTCCAGATTGAGGAGCGCATAATCAAGCGGGAAATCAGGGTGCTCAAGGAGAATGGGCTGATATACTCGCCTAGGCCGGGCTTTCTGAGGCCGGCAGCCCGTACCTAACAGGTAGCTAGGGAGCTACAAATGGATCTGAGCGAACTGCTCCCAGAACACGTCGCTAAGGTGCTCGCTAAGTGGGGGGTAACCAAGCTCTTCCCTCCGCAGGAGGAAGTGGCCAAGCGAGGACTCGTTACGAGCGGAAACTTCGTACTTGCTTCTCCCACGGCTAGCGGAAAGACCCTGGCGGCGGAGATGGCCATGGTAAACGACTTGCTCGAGGGGGGTAAGGCCGTCTATGTAGTGCCTCTCAGGGCCATAGCCTCGGAGAAGTACAACTCGTTCAAGAAGAGGTACGGAGATCTAGGCTTCTCCGTCAGGGTCTCGGTGGGAGATTACGACTCATCTGAAGAACCCTTGGGGCGTCACGATCTAATAATAACAACCTACGAGAAGCTGGATTCAATACTCAGGCACGGGCCCTCTTGGATTAGTGAGCTGACCACGGCGGTCTTTGATGAGATCCACTTCGTCCACGACTCTGAGAGGGGCCCAACAATTGAGATGACCGTTGCAAAACTGATGGACGCAAACCCCTCGGTCAGAAGGATAGCGCTGAGTGCGACTATTGGCAACATAGAAGAGGTCTCAAATTGGCTAGATGCTGAGCCCGTGGCAGTCGATTGGAGACCCGTCCCCCTCCGCGTAGGGGCCTACGCATACGGGTCAGGCCAGATACTATGGTCGGATGGAGAAAATGAGAGAATTCGTAAAGCGACCGGCATCCCCGAGGTAGACCTGGCACTAAGAACCATTGCGGGCGGAGGACAGGCCATAATATTCTATCCGACCAGGAGGTCTGCCGTAGCAGGCGCCGCGAAAATAGCTAGAGCTATATCGTCAACGCTGGTCCAATTCGATAGAGAAGCGGCTCAGTCTCTGGCAGAGTCTATTCTGAAAGAGGAACCACAATCGAGGGTGATTGAGAGGCTTGCTGAGGTTGTTAGACTGGGTGCGGCATTTCACCACGCAGGTTTGAGTCACGGAGCCCGCGTTAAAATTGAAGAGGCTTTTCGAAAGGGGATAATTCTCGCGATAGCAGCCACGCCGACTCTGGCGGCTGGCGTAAACCTGCCGGCACGAGCGGTCATCATAAGGAGCCACAAAAGGTATGACAGAACTAAGGGGAGATCGGCTCCAATATCTGTCATGGAATTTCATCAAATGGCAGGTAGGGCAGGCAGGCCAGGCTTTGACGAGATAGGCGAGGCTATTGTCCTGACGCCCAGCAAAAAAGAGGCCCAAGAGCTGTTGGTAATTTACGCGGCTGACAATCTGGAACCCATAACATCGAAGCTAGACGATCCAGGTAAATTCAGGACTCACCTGCTCTCCCTGATAGTGCTGAAGTCGCCGATAAAGTCGTCAGATCTAGCAGAATTCGTCAAGAAGACGCTGCTGTACATCCAGAGAGGTGAGCACGCTGTGGCTGGCCTAATTCCATCATCACTAGACTTCCTAATTAGAGAAGGTTTCGTAGAGAGCACCTCGGGTGGGCGCCTTGCAGCCACCAGATTCGGGGTTAGGACGTCGCAACTCTACATAGATCCTGTCTCCGCGGTCATGATGGCTAAGGGACTGGAGAGAATGGCATCCATCAGGGAGGACAGCTTGGAGGTCTCAGTTCTTCATTTAATCGGGCTCCTACCAGACATGTATCGCGCTCCCGTCCGCGCTCGCGAGTCGGAGAGGGTAGAGGAGATTCTAGAGGAGCTAGAGCCGCTACTGCCACCGGAAGAGCTCCCGATAGAGATCGCTGTGAACTGGTTCTCTGCTGTTAAGATGGCGGCTGTTCTGAGAGCGTGGCTTAGTGAGGCGCCAGAAGGCCTCATCGAGGAGACTTACGGTGTAGAGCCTGGAGATCTCAGGAGCTTCACCGAAGTTGCCACATGGCTAAGTTACGCGTTCTCTGAGATAGCTAGACTGTTCGGCCGAATTAGAGAAGCCAAGTACTTGCGGCAACTCTCCGCTAGGATGAAGGTAGGAGTCAAACAAGAACTCCTCCAGCTTACGGCGGTCACAGGAGTAGGCAGGAGGAGGGCTAGGGCCCTCTACGGGGCGGGCTACCACACCATCTCGGACTTGGCATCGGCAGATCCCAGGAGGCTCCAGAGGATCCCAGGTATAGGACCGAAGTTGGCAGAGAATATCATAAGGGAAGCAAGAGACCTGTTGGAGAGGTGACCCCTTGCCAGTACATCCGATCGAGTACAGATACGGTTCGCCTGAGATGAGGAAGATATTCGAGATAGAGAACAGGTACAGACTCATGCTGCAGGTAGAAGCGGCTTTAGCTAAAGCAGAGGCGGAGGTAGGTCTAATCCCCCCCGAAGCTGCGGAGGCAATAGATCGGACGGTCAGGGAGGGCAAGGTCAGCTTGGAGAGGATCGTCGAACTTGAGAGACAGGTCAGACATGAGACTATGGCAGTAGTCCTGGCCCTGTCAGAGGCTGTCGGACCGCTGGGCGAGTATGTACACTTTGGGGTCACCTCTAACGACATACTAGACACTGTAATGGCGCTGCAGATCAAGCAGGCCGTAAAGATTCTGAGGCGCAAGCTTGCCCAGCTCTTGATCGAGGTGGTTCGGAGGGGTAGAGAGACCATCAACCTGGTAGCCTTGGGTAGAACTCACGGCGTAGCCGCGCTACCCATCCCCTTTGGCTTCAAATTCGCTGTTTGGAGTTCTATTCTACTCACAGATCTGGAGAGGCTTGACTCTGCTGCTGACAGAGCTGCTAGGGGCAAAATCTCCGGCGCTGTCGGGACGATGGCTGGGCTTGGCGGAAAGGGAAGGATAATTCAGGAGAGGGTGATGTCCATGCTGGGGCTTAAGGCAGCAGAGATCTCCACTCAAGTCGTACCGCGGGACTCCCTAGCAGAGCTGGTCGTAACGCTGGCTCTGATTTCCTCGACTCTAGAATTGGCGGCTAACGAGGTCAGGAACCTGCAGAGAACCGAGATAGGCGAGGTTGAGGAGCCCTTTGACGTAAGCCGCCAGGTGGGGTCCAGCACTATGCCGCACAAAAGGAACCCAATACTCTCAGAGAAGGTGTGCGGTCTGGCGAGAGTCATGAGAGGTATAGCTGTAGCGGTACTTGAGAATATAGTCCTGGAGCATGAGAGAGACCTCACGAATAGTTCAGTTGAGAGGATAATAATCCCGGAGGCATTTCTCTTACTGGACGAGCAGATAGACATAATGATCCGCGTTGTATCCGGCCTCAAGATTCACCCCGAGGCGATGAGGGCCAATCTAGAGAGATTGCGTGGCCTCATAATGGCCGAGAGAGTTATGCTCGAGCTGGCTGCGAGAGGCATGGGCAGGCAGAGGGCTCACGAGCTGATCAGACAGATCGCCCAGAGATGCATCTCTGAAGGATTAGATTTTGCCAAAGCTCTCATGGATAGTCCAGAGGTCCGATCTCTCCTCTCTCCAGAGGAGATAGAACGTCTACTGAACCCGGAGACGTACCTCGGGGAGAGCTTTGAACTGGCGGAGGCAGTATTTCAAAAGGCAGAAACCCTCGCAAATGCTATCCTAGCCGAATCCGAATGACGGCGAATAAACGGTGGGCAAATTGTCTGAAGTCGCCTACGTCAGATTCCTCGGTGGGGCTCGTGAGGTTGGCCGCTCGAGCATCGAGCTGACGTTCGGGAGAAAGTCCATACTCCTAGACGCGGGAGTCAATGTGGGGGCGCAAACCTCTGAAGAACAGTTTCCTCTAGACCCAGAGGGAGAACTAGAGGGACTCATCGTAACTCACGCTCATCTAGATCACAGCGGGTTCTCTCCCGCCGTAGTCCGTGATCATGGATGCCCGATATTCAGCACCCCGCCGACAAGGGACGTTTCCGAGCTCCTCCTCCTCGACTACCTCTCACTGCAAAAAGAGGATCACAGGCCGTACACCAACGAGGATGTGATGAGGCTAAGGGGCGTCGAGAAGATGGTAAATCTCAGATCCACCTTTTGGATAGAAGATTTTGCGATAACTCTGTACGACGCTGGCCATGTGCTCGGGAGTGCCATGATAAGGGTGGAGCTACCGGAGGGTCCAAGCATACTGTACACGGGAGATCTAAATCTCGGAGGGACGCGAACGCTCAAAGGAGCCGAGCTAGACCTTCCAGACACAGACATAGTGATTATCGAATCGACTTACGGCGGAGACGGCGATGTGCACCCGTCTAGGAAGAAGGTGGAGAGGAAGTTCATCTCAGACATCAAGAGCACAGTGGAGAGGGGAGGCAAGGTGATCATTCCGTGTTTCGCCCTTGGACGCGCACAGGAGGTCATACTAACTCTGTTGGCCCACATCGACAGTGGAGCGATGCCTCCGATCCCCATTTTCGTAGATGGGATGATCGTCACAGTGAATAGGATATACTCCCTGTACTGGAGCTGGCTAAGACCGGAACTGCAAAGGAGGGTCAGGCTGTCCAAGCGCAGCCCCTTCGACCACGAGCTGGTGGAGCCTGTCAGAAACAGAGAGGAGATATTCGAGATAGCGGAACCTTACATCGTTGTAACCACGTCAGGCATGCTGCAGGGCGGCCCGGTTATTGAGTACCTGAAGAGGCTAGGCGGCGAGGAGAGGAACCTCATCTATCTCACGGGATATCAGGTAAGGGGTACTAGAGGGCGAGCGCTTCTCGAAGGCGCGCGGGAGATCGTGATGCCAGACGGAGAGACTATCCGAATAAGGGCCAGAGTGGAATTGGCGGAATTCTCCGCTCACTCTGACCAGAGTGAGCTGATCTCATTCATCTCCCACGTACCTGGCGTAAAAGAGGTATTGGTGGTCCACGGGGAACCTGAGAAGTCCTGTCAGCTCAAATCCAAGCTCGAGGCCAGGAAATTGCTAGCTTATGTACCTCGCGTGGGGGAGAAGGTGAGGCTTAGCAGGTGACCTCGTCCGACCGGGGTAGTACGTGCGAGCTGTTACCTAATTATTCGAGAACCCTGGCTCTCTCTTGAACGGATTCCTGCCCGATTTTCAGGGGGAGCGGATTGCTAGGCGATGCCGTCAGAAGGCTGATACACTTGTTGCTTGGATCAGAAGATAGACAGAGGATTGCAATCGGGATCTACGGGCCAGTCAACTCTGGAAAAACGACGCTAGCCAACAGAATAACTCGAGACTTCACAGGTCGAGACCTTGGAGTAGTCAGCAAAGTTCCTCATGAGACCCGGACCATTCAGATCGCGAAGGGCGTGAAGGCCAGGTTAACCGGAAATGGGAGCAAAGAGTTCGTCATGGACATAATAGACACACCTGGGATCGCTACCCACATAAGCTACAGAACGTTTCTCAGATTTGGGTTCACAAAGGAAGAGGCAATAAGGAGAGCGGAGGAGGCTGCTAGAGGAGTTGTGGAGGCTATAAAATCCCTAGAAAACGTTGATATCGCGTTGATAGTGATAGACTCAGCCAAAGACCCTCTGTCTCAGGTGAATTTGCTGCTCTTGGGTCATGTCGAGTCTAAGGGCATTCCACACATCCTCGTGGCCAACAAGATTGATCTGCCATACGCGAGGCCGTGGCGGGTAGCAGAAGCATACCCCGACAAGATATCGGTTCCGCTATCTGCTCTGAAGGGGACGCACATCCACCTCCTCTACTCCAAGATATACGAGCTTGTGAAGGGTGGTGGAGCTTGAGCGGGAGAAAGGAGATATTGGTTCTGAGGGAGATGACGAAAGAATCGGGCTTAGAAAAAGTGCTCTCGGCCGTGGATAGGGGGACAACCGTATTCGTGTTGAGTACGAGCCCCCAAGTCGTCATGAGCCTGATAAGCGAGGCTCTGACGAGAGGCGACGGGGAACGTGGATTTGGAGTTAAGATAGAGGCTTTTGGGGCTTCTGGCCCAATAGTCTTTGCCCCCAAGTCAGCCAGACTGAAGAGGAGGAAGGACAGCTTGACTATCCGGCTTTAGGGGGGGCGAGACTTGAACTACACACTTGTTGTGCTGTGCCCGTGGTGCGGGTACTCCGAGGTATTTGAGCCAGAGGAAACACCCCCTGAGACCTGCCCAGTTTGTGGAACAACTGAGATGCTGATAATGGCCTACAGAAGCAGCGTCTCCTCTGAAACTGTCAGGACGGCAATCAGAGAGCGACCTGCAAAGAAGAGATTTAACCCCCCAACTGCAATAAAGCTCAAGAAGCTTGCACCAATTCAAGAGCTGGAACCCGGAATATTCAGAGTCGATCTCAAGAAGCTCCTCGAGTTCCCGATAGAGCTTACAGAGGAAGGAGTGGGCAGATTTAGGCTTCTAGTTAGAGAGGCAGATCGCTCTGATTAGTCCGCCAACTTCCTCCCGACCACTATGAATCCCGTGTGAGCGATCATTCTTGGAGAAGGTCTTGTCCTCTGCTCGTTCACCTCGTAACCTCGAACGAGAACCTCGGAGACTTCTATGAAGCCAAAACCACCTTCCCTAGCAGCCAACACGAACTTCTTGATCTGCTCACAGGACGGCACGAAGGCGACAAGCGGCGCGCCGGGCTTAAGAACCTCCTTGGCCTTTGGAACCACCTCCCAAGGAGTCGCTAGATCTAGGAACATTGCATCAACATCCTTTTCCTCGACATCTGTTCTGAGATCCCCCAACTTGAGAATTACGTTTTCGGCCTTAAGAGCCTCAAGATTCTCTTTTGCCTTCTCATGAAACCTAGGATTGATCTCATAGCTGACGACTTTACCGGATGGCCCTACTGCCAGCGACAGTGCGTAAGCAAGCGAGCCTGACCCAGTTCCTCCCTCTACAACCAAATCTCCAGGCTTGATTCCGGCTTTGATGATCATGTAAGCGGCGTCTTTTGGATAAATTATCTGGGTCCTCCTAGCCAGCTTCTCCATGATGTCCGCAGTGCTCGGTCTAAAAACACAGGCTACAGCTCCTTTCGAAGTTTCCACAGCAGTCCCCCAGGGCTTTCCCACAAGATCGCCCACATTTACCGGCCCAAAGTGTGTATGGAATATTTTGTTCTGCTCTATCTTGATTAGGTATTTTTTGTAGCCCTTCCTTCTTCTTTCAAATACGAGGAGGGCCAGATCCCCTTCCTTTATCTCTCCACTCATTACGAAGTGATTGGGGAGGATGGATCAAAAACATGTATCGTGGGATCTCTTCGTCGAGAGACGACTCAAGACTCGACTCCAGACACAGGACACGCGTCTCAGCGTTGAAGTTCCGTGGGCCAATTATTACAAAGAATCCGAGTAACTCAGCTCGTGCAAGTCTATAGCCGATCTGCGTGAACGTTTTTATTTGCTAGGGAATTATTTGAGCGTCCGCCTAGGCGGACGCATATCTCCCGGGCTATACCGTCTAAAAAACTGTGCCCGGTGGGGGAAATTGAGGATAATACTGAATGCGCATCTGAAGATCCTACGGCGCTTGGCTTACGCGGGTGACGAAGGCGTTGTCGCCTCTGAACTAATTCCCAGCAGGGTGGACAGGGAACAGGTTCTAACCTTTTTGTCAGAAATGGGGTGGATAGCGAGACAACGGAGATTCAGAGGTGAACGTGTCTTCATAACTAAGAAGGGGCTCCTGTTTCTCGAGAATCACGGCGACGGCTACGACGCCTGATCCCCCGCCCCCTCCTCCATTTATTTTCATGAACACCCCGCGCGGAAGCGGGAATGCTGGGGGACTTTAGAGTAAGGGCAGTCGATGCATCGGCTAGGCTTGGGGAGCTGGAGACCAAGGGCGGAATTCTGAAGACACCAGTTTTCCTCCCGGTCTACAACCCAAACAAACCATACATCACTCCCAAAGAGATGCGGGACATGGGGGCTAACGCAATATTCACGAACTCTTACATAATTTGGAGGTCGCGTTGGCTTCGCGAGGTTGCTCTAGAAGAGGGAGTTCATCGGCTACTGAACTTCGACGGGGTCGTATTCACAGACTCAGGGGCCTACCAGATCTACAGGTTTGGGGGCATAGAAGCCACGAACGTCGAGATGTTGAGGTTTCAACACGCGATTGGAGCTGACGTAGCATCTATAGTAGATGTTCCCATGGCAGCAGGGCTATCCAGAGAAGAAGCGCTGAGCGGCGTAGCTACCACTCTGAAGAGTGCTAGGGAGTGGAGGGCGTTAAGAGAAGAGCTAGAGGGTACCCTCTGGATAGGAACTCCCCAAGGCTCGACCCACTGGGATCTGATTGAATTCACTGCAAGGGAGATGTCTGCACTGAACTTTGATTACTACGGAGCAGGTTCGCTCAAGGTCGCCCTTGAGACGTATGACTTCGAGGTTCAAGTCGATCTGCTCTTGAGAGTAAGGAAGTGGATCCCATCCGGCAGGCCCCTACACTTCTGGGGGATAGGCCTTCCAGCCGCGCTGGCGCTCTACACGGCACTGGGCGCCGACAGCTTTGACTCGGCTTCTTACGCGCTCTACGCTGAGGGAGACCGATACATGACAGTTTACGGCACAATTGAGTTAAGAGAGCTGGAGGAGTTCCCTTGCACCTGTCCGGTGTGCTCAAAATGGTCCCCAAGAGAGGTGAATTCCCTGCCCAAGCCTGAGAGAGTGAGACTACTCTCCAAACATAATCTCTACACACTCTTATCTGAGATGAAGCTGATCAGGGAGGCCATTAGGGGCCAGTGGCTGTGGGAGCTGGTTCAGCAGAGAGTGAGATCACACCCCAAACTCTTAGCCGCCCTTAAGCTGGCTTTTGAAGCCTATGGAGATCTTCTAGAGGAGCGGGAACCTCTCACGAAGTTTCATGGGCTCTTCTACTCCGGCCCTGAGACTGCCTTACGGCCAGAGGTCGTTAGAGCTAGGAAGACGCTCTTACGAGTCGGTCCTGGCAGGCGGTTCAGGCACCCACTCTATGGTGAGGTCCCCCTTGGGCTTAGATACACGTATCCATTTGGCCAGACCCACATGCCAAGATGGGAGGAGCCAGGCGAAGATCCTGCGGACGATGAATTCATCATTCACACAATTCAGTTTTTCTACGGTGAAGGGGCCGAACGGGCCTTTTCCTCCCCTCGCCTGACTCGATCCAAGGCAACAGGGATGCCTCGTGACGTATACGATGGAGACGTGAGGGTAGGCAGCATAAGGCCAGCCGATGGAATGTTCATTCCATCGCTTGAGGGGGCCAAGAGGCTTGTGTCCGTACTGCCTTGGCCGCGTGCCAGGGTTGTTGTTCGCGAGAAGTATGCAGAGAAAGTCGCCAGGGGGACGACGGTTTTTGTGAAATTCGTTAAGACGGCTGACCCGAGCATCAGGCCGGGCAGCGAGGTCTTTGTAGTAGACGAGCACGACAGAGTGCTGGCCGTAGGAAAAGCCATGCTTTCAGCTAAGGAGTACAAGTCATATAGGAGGCACCCCTTCGTTAGGATCAGGCATCATTCCCTTCCAAGAGAGCCCCAGGAGGCGGGTTAAGCAGCGAGTTGTAGATGTAGCACCCTTCAGGACTTATCCTTAGCTCTTCCCCACACTCATCTACGCCGACTTCGACCCCATTCCATCGAATCAACGCGTATGGTATGCGTTCAGCAGCCTCTCCCATGACCAACGCGGCGGCAGCCGCGAGGCTATCTGCAACGTTGACGACGGTGAATCTGAGGGGCTTCCCAAAGATATCTGGCACTCCTCGCAAGTCCTTCAGCGGGCGGAGTCCCCAGACACCTAGAGCTACGCCAATGACCCCCCTCCTGAGGAGCGTCAGCCTACTATCGACGATTATGGCTCCCACCGCCACGCCGTATCGTGATCTGGCCCACTCCACGACCCTCCTCGCTTGGGAGTCTGGGTCGAGGGGGTGAAGGACGACGTGGCTTGGAGGAGAGTTAGATCTATCTATTCCAGCAGTGCCGACCACGATCCCATTCTTGTACGTGAGAATGTAGCCCTGATGCCCTCCGAGAACGGCGTCAGCCTCTGCCAGAACCGCTGCAGCCTTCCACTTATCCGCTCCGTAATACTTGGCCAGCGCCTCAGCTCTACCGTCTATTTTGCACCACTTTCGGAGTGGCACTACTCTACCCTGGCTATAGGATACTATCTTACTAGCCACGGCTACAACATCGCCATTCTCTAACCGCAGATTTCTCACGTTGAGTTCCTTCTCCAGCCTCTCAACGAAATCCTCGCCAATGTTTAAGGGCGGGTCTACAGGCCCTATAGGTAGGATCTGCAGCATTTTCAATCAGCCCTCCACTGGATCGAAGCAGCGCATTAGAAGAGAAGTTGCATCTCGCCGCCTTTCCTCATCTACGTGAATGACTACTATACCCTGTCCCGGTTGGCCGTATAGAACTACTGCACAGTCAGGAGCGCAGATAACAGCGGGAAAGCCCAGCAAGTCCTCCTCGCCCTCCACCAAGACGACGACCCTCTCGCCCTCAGTCGCCCTCTCAATGGCCTCTTTGACGTCTCTCCAGGCCCTAGCTGTTATTATTCCAGCTGGATTGCTTGTTTCTATGACTCTATACTGGCTAAGGTCCCTTGGCATGCCAATGAACTCCCTTTTCTCTCGGAGGTCGATCACCGCAACATGAGGTTGTGTGCTCAGCTCGAGAAGAGTTAATGTCACCCTGTCTCCCACTGAAATGATCATACTTGCCCCGCAAAGATCGTCAGGCTGGAGATCAGGCTTCACCTCTCCTCTCGGTCTTGCGAGAATATTTCTGCACTCCTCCTTAAGTCTGACGTCTCTCTCGAGGAAGCCCTCGCCAGTCAGCATCCCCTCAGATGAAGGGCAGGAGGATATAATCTCCCCACGATCGGGTTGGCTCGAATGAAAGTATTACTGGTTGACGCCCTGGCAGCTGGCTCCGGGAGGCGAAGATCATCTTTAGACGTAATAGGAGCTGGCCCCAGAGCCGTGGCTGGGGTTTTAGAGAGCAACAACATCCAGTATGATCTAAAAACCGCCGAGGACGTACTCCGCAGGCCCCCCAGGGACGTGGATGTCCTAATGGTCAGTGCTATGACTATGGATGCGTCTGCCGCCCGAAAGCTCGCGAGAAAATATGGACACGCAGTCAAGATACTGGGAGGACCAATAACGACGGATCCTGCCCAAGTCGCTCTCTTAGGATACGACCTGGGTGTGTGGGGGGAGGGTGAAGCCGCCCTCGACGCTCTAATCAAGTCCGGGCGCTTGAACGATCCTTCCAGCATTCCTGCGGAGGTTCCAAACATCATCAGGATTCAGGGGGGCAGGGCCGTCTTGGGGCCCGTCAGGAGGCTATCTAGAGAGGAGCTAGACGCCTACAGACCATCCACCAAAGCTGTAGAGAGTTACAAATCCACACCGCACTTCAGGTATGCCAGGGTGTACGTTGAAGTGGAGAGAGGATGCTCGAACTACTTCAGGCCTCTTCTGAACGCCGACCGCAAGGTATGTAGTGGATGCGGCTCTTGCTTTGGCAGGGCTCCGGCTCAAGAGTGCCCTCAGGGGATTCCTCCAGGGTGTGGATACTGCTCCATTCCAGCTGTGTATGGTTTCCCGAAATCTAGGAGGAAGGAGACGATAATATCCGAGGTCACGGAACTCGTGTCGCGTGGTGTCCAGAGGATTATACTGAGCGGCGCGGATTTCCTCGATTATGGGAGGGACGATTTAAAGGCTCCTCTCCACCCATGCGAGCCCGGTCCAAATCTGAGCGCGATTAAGGGACTGCTCAATGGGATATGCCGAATTCCAAGGGTGAGGAGGGGTGAAGTCTACGTAGGGATAGAGAACGTCAAGCCCTGCCTGCTAACAGACGAGGCAATCAGTCTGATCCTAGAATACCTACCGGACAGCGTTGTTCACGTGGGGGTTGAGACCGGAGACGACGCTCACTCGCGCTTGCTGGGAAGACCATGCCCTTCGTCCCTTGCTGCTGAGAGAATAATCGCTGCCGCTAAAGCTGGCCTCAGGGTGTACGCCTACTTCATCCATGGATTGCCGGGCCAAACTGCTCGGACCGCTGCCGCTACAGTCTCCATGATTGAGAGGTTCTATTATGCTGGCGTCGAGAAAGTGACTGTGTACAGATTCAAGCCCCTACCAGGATCCGCCTTCGAGCGCATGCCAGCGGGGCCGCCCGCGGCCAAGAACCCTCAGTCAAAAGTGATTGAGTCGACCGCCAGGTCGTTCAACCTGAGGAGAAAGAGGGAGATGGTCGGCAGTAAGCTTGAGGTGGTAATGTCTGGTGATGTCGTCGGCAAGTATAGGGTCGCATACCCGTTTAGGGAAGGACCAACTTGCTTCGTGAAGGGTGTCTCGAGAAGAGTTTCGCTAGGTGAACGAGCTTTTGTGGAGATAACAGGCGTTAGGTCTGATAGGTCGTTGATTGCTCATTACGTCGGTCCAGCCTAACGTAGAAGTGGAAGTAAACTAGAAGAGGTGGTGGGGCCGCCGGGATTTGAACCCGGGACCACCAGCGCCCCAGGCTGGCATCCTACCAAGCTAGACCACGGCCCCTCTTCTCCCCACAGTTCTCAGGTTATAACAGTTTTCGCGCTGAGCGGTGCTAGGGAGGCTCTGACCTCTTGCTACACAAGAGGCGTCGCTTTCCCCTTGGTCCGTATGCCCAAGCCTCCCTAAACCGCCTGTCTGCGACTAAGAGCGTAGCCCCGCTCTCTTGGGGGCGCCCCACCAAAAACCTTCCGCCAATCAGCACCCCAAGTTCAGCAAGTTCTGCGACCGTCCTGTAGGGGATCCACCTCACTCTGTAAGCTCTCTTCTCAACGTAGACTCTAGCCCTTGTTCCTGGGAGAGGAAGTTCCTTCCAAGCACCAATCCCCGGAACATCCCACAACACAATTTTTCCAGCGGATTCTCCTGAGAGGAGTTTGGCTTCTCTCGAGTACTTTATGAGTACTATGTCCGCTAGAGGAACTTCTTCCTCCAGCTTGTATTCCCCAACTGCAACGAGCTTTCCGACTCGATCTTTGAACCTCTCTTCGTACGGTAGAGGCACCGGCTGAGACGCCAGAGAGGTAGCTATAATTGTGACGGGACTTAGTGATCTGCAGATTAGGCCTAGGGATTCACACAATTCTTTTCATCAAACTTTCCCTCAGGACTCCATGGAGTTGGCCACAAATCGAGATCTATCGCCTCCTCCTAACAGAAAATAACCCCTCCCTACCCAGCTGTCCCAGAAGAAGTTTCTACAAAATAGTTTTCCATCAAGGCCCCACCAAGTACGGGATAAACCTGAAAACTACGCTGAGATGGATCAAGATAGAAGCCAAGGGGGGTTGACTTTAGGCGAGATTTCTGGCTTTCTTTTTGCCGGTTTAGGATCCTTATTGACCCAACTTTGCGGCCCTCATGCAACAGGAGCTTTAGTGCCACTATGGCTTCTTGCGAGCTTACTCCTTTCACGGCACGGCTCAGCCTGCCGCACGCTGGTCGAATTCTGGCTCTCGCTTGGAGTTGGCAGAGTCGCGATAATACTATTACAGTTACTAAACTGAAAAATTAAGATAACACCCCCTTTTAGTGTAGAAAAGAAGGGTTCTGTACTGAGAGTTAGTAAGAACCCGACCTTTTTTCGAGCCCGATGTCCCTTATAATCAATGCGAAACTTTTATATATGGATTTACAGGGGGCTTGATGAGGGGATCCCTTGGAGGGTGGCCAGAAGAACGAGAAGAAGGTTCCGCTGTTTACTGAGGTAAAATTCACGTGTCCACGCTGTGGAAGTGATCAGATAATTCGAGATCCTAACACTGGAGAGCTTGTTTGCGCCAGCTGCGGACTCATTCTAAGCACCGGGATGGTAGATACGGACAAGGACTGGAGGGCATTTGACGCCGACGAGTACATGGATAGGGCACACACAGGCGCGCCTGTCACGCCGACTAGGTCTGGCTTTGGGCTGGACTCAGACATCGCTATGACTAGTGGATTGAGTAGAAAGTCCGTCCAGACCCTAAGGAGGACTCACAGGCACGTCAGCGACGCTAGAGAGAAGGCCGTTGAACCCGCGCTGAGGAAGATAAGGTTGGCAGCCGAGACGCTTAACTTGCCCCCTGAGACCGTGGAAGATGCAGCGATGCTATACAGGAAGGCTGCGGGTGAGGGTTTGGTGAAGGGAAGGAGCATGGATGCGATGGTGGCAGCCGTAATATACGCTGCCTGCAGGAGAACCGACGTCCCCAGGTCGCTAGAGGAAGTTGCAGCGTTATTCAATCTCAAGGAGAAGGAAGTAGGCAGGAGCTTCAGGTTCCTCTTCAGGAAGCTAGGAATAAGGATACCTCCTCCAAAGCCTGAGAACTTTGTGTACGCCATCTGCGCCAAGCTGGGCCTCCCAGAGAAGGTGGCGACTCAAGCGATTAGGATCTTGAAGATAGCTAGACAGCAGGGCGCCACGATGGGCAGAGAGCCTGTGGGAGTGGCTGCGGCCGCTATTTACATGGCAAGTCAAGAGTTCGGAGAACACAAGACTCAGAGAGAGCTTGCTCAGGCTGCTGGCGTTACCGAGGTTACCGTGAGGAACCGATACAAGGAGCTGCTTGCGAAAGTACACAAGCTCTGGCTGGAGCAGCTCCCAGATGACTTGAAGAAGCAGATGGTGTCCTTCCGAGAGCAGTCCGGAGAGGTAGAGTAAGGGCCGCCAGATTTTTACGCCGAGCAGCTCAGCTGACTGGAGGGTAGCAGGAAAATGTACGTCTGCCTTAGGTGCGGCTACGTCTTCACCAGGGAAGAGATGGAAGAGTACTTCAATGTCTACAAGTGCCCCAGATGCGGCTACAGGATCCTTAGAAAGGCGAGACGCGAGACCCCAAAGAGAGTTAAAGCGATTTGACACGGTGATCGCAGGATGGTGCGCCTGCCAGGCCCGCTCAGAGAGCTTCTAGTTCTTGGCGTCATAGCCGTAATCCTACTTCTGACATTTAGGGTCTTACTCCCCCGGGCTCTAGGAGTCGACTCGCCGATTACCGTGGTTCAGGGACCCTCAATGAAGCCGACCTACGAAGACGGAGACATTCTGATAATCAAACACGTCGAACTAGAAGAACTAAGCGTGGGAGACGTGATAGTCTACAGGAATCCACTGAGAGGAGGCAGGCTAGTTGTCCATCGCATAGTGGAGATAAAGAGCGGGCCAGAGGGCCTCACATTCATAACGCAGGGCGACAACCCTGTTACGAATCCTCGCCCCGATACGGTCGTTGTGACGCCCGATATGATTGTGGGCGTACCAGCGCTCCATATACCCATCCCAATACTTGGACACTTGCTTATGTGGTTGCAGAAGCCAGTAGCAAGAGTTATACTGATCTCGGCACTCGCTCTCTTGTTCATCCGCGATGCACTTTCTTCAATGAAGGGAGCCCAGAAAGAGGAAGAAGAATCCAAAACTAGCGCCGAAACGGATGTAGTGGAAACTCCTTAACAGACCGCATTTTTAAAAGGACTTCAGGAACATTGCTGTGAGATCCCCAATGCCCGAGAAAGAGGAGGAGCAGGGCGAAGTCGTCGCGGGCGTCAGATTCCCTCGAGAACCTGAGATAAACATACAGAACGTTGTCTCATCTGCCGATATAAGGCAGAAGCTCAATTTGAAGGAGATAGCTCAAAAGATCAAGGAGTCAAGATATGAGCCCAATAAATTTCCAGGACTCGTCCTAAAGCTCAAAGACCCCAAAGCGGCTTTACTTGTGTTCAGCAGTGGGAAGTTCGTGTGCACAGGAACTAAATCCGTTGAGGAATCGGCTCTTGCTGTAAACAAAGCGATCGATCTCATGAAGCAGCACGGTATCAAGATTAAGAACAGGCCACTGGTGCGAGCTGAGAACATAGTCGCCTCTGCCAAATTGTTCAGGAAGGTAGATATCGAGAAGCTTGCCATGGAGATGCCTAACACGTTGTATGAACCAGAACAGTTCCCGGGTTTGATATATAGAATGGATGACCCGCCAGTGGTGTTTCTTGTCTTCGCTTCGGGGAGCCTCGTCTGCACAGGGGCTAAGAAGGAGGCCGATGTTAGGAGGGCCGTCTACAAGCTTAGGCGGATCCTAGCAGAGGGAGGGTACTTCATAATAGAGCCGGCTTCGTAAGCTTGTGAGGGAGAGCCATGAGTTTCGACCTGTCTGATGCCGAGGGAGAGTATCTGGTTCGCTTGGCGAGGAAGGCAATAACATCTTACCTCACCGAGGGAGAGGTGATAGAAGAGGAGCCCCCCTATCCCAGCCTTAAGAAGGAGGCAGGAACATTCGTCACGCTGAAGCGGTATCCTTCGGGCGACCTCAGAGGGTGTATAGGGTTCCCGGAGCCGATCTATCCTCTACACGTGGCGGTCGTCAGGGCCGCCATAGCTTCGGCCACAGAGGACCCAAGATTCCTCCCCGTGAAAGCCTCAGAACTGCCCGACTTGATAGTCGAGGTTAGCGTGCTGTCTCCTCCCGAGCTGATACGAGTAGATGACAGGGGGGCTTTGCCGAGAGAGGTGGTGGTCGGAAGAGATGGACTGATGATCAAGAGGGGCCCTTGGAGCGGACTCCTCCTTCCACAAGTTCCGGTGGAACTCAGGTGGGACTCAGAGATCTTCTTGGATCAAACCTGCCTCAAAGCTGGCCTACCGCCCGGGTGCTGGAGGTGGCCAGACGTCCAAGTGTACAGGTTTACCGCGATAGTGTTCTCCGAGATCAGGCCGCTAGGACCTGTTCGCAGGGTTCCGCTCACGGAGTGTACCTAGGGTTTCCGATAAGCCCTGTCAAGGGCCCATCGAATTTCTCCACTCAATTTAACAAGCTCCCTCACGGGAGCGCCCTTGACGACGATCCTCTTCAAAATACCTCTCTCATCCGTCTCTATGTTGTAAACAGCCTCTGAGAATCTGTCCGTTAGCTTGCGCAATCTACCCTCTAGCCACCTGAGAGGGGGGAGATCGAAGGGTATTCTAACCTCTTCAGCCACCTCAAGGATCAGGATGCCAACATCCTTGTTCAGGAGAATTCGACCTATGCTCCTGCCAGCCGACGTGACCTCTACCTCTTCTACGCGAACCTCTTCCCTCTCGACGGACGCCACCTCCTCCGGCGTTACTCTCTCCGCCTCTGGAGTCGGTTTCTCTTCGACTTCCAGGACTTCTGGCCTCATTGGGGCTACGCGGTCCGCTGTTGTTATGGTGATCTCTAAGAGAGCCTCGTCCAACGCGTCTAACATGCTCCTCAGCTTGATGAGTTCCCTCTCCAGCTTGTCTATCCTTGCCTTGAGCATGCTTCTGAGTTCAAGGAGGGTTTTTGTCCTCTCGTCTCGGCTCAATGGACCCGCCTAAGTAGTGGTTTATTGACTTCCGTATTAAGGACTTGGCTCTCTCTACTCCTAACCTCCTAATCAGTGGTCCCAACCTCGGCCCTCTCGGGGCTCCGACCAAGAGCGTGTACACGGCCGCGAAGAACTTCTTCGGCGAGAGCCCAGTGGATCTGCAGGTCTCGAAAGCCACCACCTGTATGTCCTCCCCAGACATGCTTTCATCTATGTTCTCTAAGAACCTCTCTATTGCCTCGATGCACGAGGGATCTATCTGAGGTCGCTCCACCTCGATTCGTGAGCGAATGTCCTTCACGTAGTTTAACGCTCTGTGGAACCACGACTCGAAGGTAGGATCTCTCTTCAGCTCTTCGGGATCTAAGTCATAGTAGTCAGCGATGATCTCGCTTGCGGTCGCAAACAGCTCTTCCAGAGGGAGTTCTCTCCATGGAAGGAGTTCAATGACGCTGATTAACGATCGGAATGTAAACTTTGGAGGCTCTGGGACTCCCTTGAGCAGATAGGCGTATTCAACGAGTCTCTTCACAGTTACCCTATCTCTCTCCGAGGGTATCCTATCCAAGTCCCAGTAGAGCCTGAGGTGCCTCTCGAGATCCTCTACGTACTCCGGTGCCCTCTCGAGTGAGATGGCCCGAGTTCCCTTGTACCTCTTGAACATTAGCAGCCTGAGGCTCTCAGGCGGGGCGTATCTCAGCCAATCCTGAGGCGTGATGACGTTACCCTTAGACTTTGAGATCTTTTCGCCCGTGGCATCTAGAAACATCTCGTACATTATTGTCAATGGGGGCTCGTACCCCAGGACCTCCTTGGCTATCCTAGCGTTAACCCTGAAACTGTCGGCTATATCTTTCCCGTGAGGCTCAAAAACCACGCCAAGGGCGGCCCATCGGACCGCAAACTCCCCCCACTTCCAGGGGAGTTTTCCAGTTCCTCTCACGTACTTAGCCTCTCCTCGGTGGCCGCAGCCGCTGACCCCCTTGAATTCCTGATCACAGACGTAGACTACCTTTCGCTCCTCAGGAACCAGCTCAACAACTCGCGTGGTGTAGATGCGGCCGCACTCTTCACAGATCGGCCAGTAAGGGATCCACCCCTCTGGCTTGCTTGTTCCAACCTCTTCTCGCACTATCCTCTCAACTCTGTCGTGATTCCGCAGGATCTTGTCTACGTACTCGTCTAGGAGGCCAGATCTGTAAGCCTGAGTGCCAGAGTAGAATTCGTACTCGACTCCGAGTTTGTCGAGAGCGTCAATTAACATGGAACTCATGTGTTCGCCGTAGCTCCCGTGACAGCCCCACGGATCGGGTATGTCGGTCACTGGCATGCCCAGGTACTTCGCGTACCCTGGGGGAACTCCTATCGGTACCTTCCTCAACCCGTCTCTGTCATCACTGAATGCCACAAGCTTAGATCTCCTACCCAGGTTCTCTAGTGCGAGCTTAACCCCATACGCTCTGAGCGAGTCGCCAGCAGAGCCGATGTGTGGGAAGCCGCTGGCACCGATGCCCGACTCTACAGTTAGTACAGAGAAGCCTCTGTTAAGACGTTCCTCCCTATCTACGACTTCTCTAGCTATCCTGTCGAGCCAGAACATGCGCCTCTCCGGATTCGCCAGCAGCCTCACCGCCTGCTACGAGACCCTAGCTGGCTTATTAGTCCACACCCTCCCAAGCGATGCCTCCTCTATTCGATCGAACATTTGGCCAACTCTAGAGATCAGCCAAAAAGTAGATGGAGAGAGAAAAGAGAGGGGATTGTCTAAAAACAGGGGGATAAGATCGCCTCACACCTGGGTGAGTTCGATCTCGATGACGCTGATGTCCCTCCTGCCTCCGTCCTCGTCTATTATCTCCTCAGTGCCAGTCCTGATGTCGGTGATCTTGAGCTTCCCTGGGAAGTACTTGAGCCTCGTTATCTCGGCGACGTCGACGGCCCTGGAGATGGACCTGCCCCTGGCCTTCAGAACGATCTTCTTCACACCACGGTTAATCTGGAGCGTGGTAGCCATCACGTAGTTGATGGCAGGCTTCTTACCCACGTACACAATTCCTTCCTCGGCAGACATGACATACACCCCCTAAACACTTCGTATGATGACCCGCCAGGTCGTGGTAGCACTCCGCCTGGCAGCGATCGGGATATGCGGTCCTCATATAATAAACAT
>CBEVRO010000003.1:0-56947 GCA_965552295.1 uncultured archaeon
CGTTAATCGATCAGCTCGTCGAGATCTAAGATCACCTGACGGCCCAGAACTCGGCGAACTATCTTCACAGGAATTCTCCCTAGCTTTAACTCTAGTTCTGCGAGCTCGACAGGGTCTGTGACGCCCTCAGGAATCTCATCGTCCTTAAGAAAGAGAGGGGAGCCGGCGGCGATCTGCTGGGCTCTAAACGCGATGATCCTGGTTTTCTCGTACTTCGTCAGCCTCCTTGGGCCCAGCAGATCGCCTTCACTCAATTTACTCTTCCTCCTCACCTTCCTTGCCGAACTTCTTGGCAGAAGCAGCTATGATGTCGTCGATCTTAAGGATGGTCTCTGCGAACTCGGCAGCCGACTCGACTGCGTTCTTGATGACCCTAGCTGGCTCTATCACGTCTTTGGCCTTCATGTCGGTTATCTCGCCCGTGAACACGTCGAATCCGTAGGTGGTCTTGCCCTCGGTGTGGGCCTTGACGAGTTCAGCCATGAGAACCACTGGGTCCTTTCCGGAGTTCTCGATCAACGTTCTCGGAATCACCTCTATGGCCTCTGCGAACTTCTGAACGATGGCCTGCTCCTTCCCACCTAGCTGCTGAGCGTACTCCTTCAGCCTCAGAGCCAGCTCCATCTGTATGGCTCCGCCACCAACGACGATCTTGCCGTCCTCGATAACGTCTCGGATCACACTGAGAGCGTCGTGCACGGTCCTCTCGGTCTCATCTATGACCTGCTTGGAGCCTCCCCTGATCAGTATGGACACGGCCTTCGGGTTCTTGCACCCCTCGACGAACACCATCTTGTCCTCTCCGACCCGCCTCTCCTCAACGCGCTCTGCGTAGCCGAGATCGTCGGGCCTAATCTCCTTCACATTCACGACAATCTTGGCACCGGTCGCTTTCGCCAACTTCTCCATGTCAGACTTCCTAACTCTCCTTACTGCAAGTATGCCCCTTCTCGCTAGGAAGTGCTGAGCTACGTCGTCAATGCCCTTCTGGCAGAACACCACGTTGGCTCCAGCCTCAGCTATCTTATCCACCAACTCCCTGAGCATCTCCTTCTCCTGCTCTAAGAACCCCTTGATCTGGGTCGGCGAGACGACTCTGATCTTGGAAGAGATCTCTGGCTTCTTGACCTCTAGTGCGCTCTCGATGAGGGCTATCTTGGCGTCGGTGATAAGCCTCGGCATCCCTGGATGGACGACCTCCTTGTCGATGACCAGACCCCTGATCAGAGCCGTGTCGAAGATCGAGCCACCCTCCTTCTTCTCCCTCTTTATGTTGTCAAGGTCCACGACTCTCTTGCCATCCTTCTCCTCGACGACGGCCAAGGCTGCCTCAACCGTTATCTCCGCCAAATGCTCCTTGGCGTGGGCCACGGCCTTAGAGCCCATTGCGAGCTTGGCTATCTTCTTCAGGATCTCCTTGTCGTTCCAGGGGACGTCGATGGCCAGCTCATCGATCAGCTCGGAGGCTCTCCTGGCGGCCTTCCTGTAGCCCTCTATTATCAGAGTCGGGTGTATTCCAAGGTCCATCAGCTCCTCAGCCTTGGCGAGGAGTTCGCCAGCGAGCATGACCACGGTGGTGGTTCCGTCTCCGGCGACCTGTTCCTGGCTCTTAGCCAAGTCTACCATCATCTTCGCGGTTGGGTGCTCCACCTCAATCTCCTTCATCACGGTGGCCCCGTCGCTGGTGATTATGACGTCGCCAAACGGATCGACGAGCATCTTCTGCATGCCCTTTGGACCTAGGGTGCTCTTCACGGCCTCGGCGATAGCTTTGGCTACCGTGATGTTGAGTCTCACGGCCTCTCGTCCTCTCGTCCTAGAGGTACCCTCCTTCAGTATCAGTACTGGAATAGCTCCTCCTGCCCCTCCTCCAGCTACCGCCATATGATTCACCTCCCTCCTTAGATACGCTCTCTCAGCCACTTCAATATGCGAAGGGCTTGGCGTGACTATCGCACTGTACCCCATTTAAAACCATTTACCAATAGCTTCGAGACCTCAAGAGTGGCTATAGTGCTGTTTTAATCCACCATCAGGTGTCAGAAGTCTCGTTGACATCAGCATTTGACCTGCTGCCGCCAGAGATCAGGTCTGCGCTGGCTGCCAGGGGGATAGTGGAGCCTACTCCGGCGCAGGAGGAGGCCATCCCCCTAATCCTCAGCGGGAAGAATGTCTTGCTGATCGCCCCGACTGGTTATGGAAAAACGGAGGCGGCAGTACTTCCTCTCCTCGCGCGAATAACCCGAGAGTCGTCTCGAGGAGAGGGAATCAAGCTGCTCTACGTCTCGCCTCTGAGGGCTCTGAATAGAGACTTGGAGGACAGGATAAGGTGGATGGCCCAGAGCGTCGGTTTGTCTACCGCGGTTCGGCACGGAGACACGACTCAGTCCGAGAGGCGGAGGCAGGCTGTCCAACCACCGGATGTCCTCGTCACAACTCCAGAGACGCTCCAAGTCCTCTTAGTGGGCAAGAGACTGCGTGCTCACATGAAGGCAATACGAGCAGTCGTTATAGACGAGGTTCACGAGTTCGTCGATGATAAGAGAGGAGTACAACTCTCGGCAGCTTTAGAGAGGCTAAAAGAGCTTGTTGGAAGGCATTTTCAGATAGTGGCGCTCTCAGCAACGGTAGGAGATCCTGAACTCGTTGGAAAGGTCTTCTTTGATGGAGAGCCCTTCCAGATAGTCGACGTGACGGCAACGAAGGAGATGGAGCTCAAAGTCCTCTACCCAGAAGTCACGGACGAAGACGTTAAGGTGGCGAGCAGCGCTGCGACCGATCCAGGGGTTGTGTCCCGTCTAAGGACCATCATGTCGATAGTCTCCGAGAGCGAATCAACTCTACTTTTCACCAACACAAGATCTGCTGCCGAGGCTCTCGGCCACAGGCTCTCGAGGTGGTTCCCCAAGCTGGCTGTTGCGGTTCACCACAGCTCACTCTCGAGAGACATTAGGGTAGAGGTAGAGAAAGCCCTCAAGAGCGGCGAGCTGGACACACTCGTCTCCACAAGTTCCCTTGAGCTGGGCATCGACGTGGGTCATGTGGACCTCGTGATCCAGTACATGTCGCCGAGGCAGGCCACTAGGCTCGTGCAGAGGGTTGGGAGAAGCGGCCACAGGGTTGGGGAGGTTAGCAGAGGAGTGATCATAGCCTCGGATCCGGATGAATTTTTAGAAGCTCTAGCGCTGTGCAGGCGAGCCAAGTCGGGTGAGCTAGAGGAACCCAAGGTCCCGCAGAAGCCTCTCGACGTGGCACTTCACCAGGTCGTTGGGATGCTACTCGAGTACAGGAGCCTCCCAACGAGGAGAGCGCTGGTCACCCTCAGGAGGGCCTATCCCTTCAGGACACTCAGCGGGGAAGAACTCCTCAGAACGCTGAGATACATCCACTCGACTTGGAATAGGTCCCTCTGGCTGTCCGACGATGGAGAAATTGTCTCGCTCCCCGCCAGGAGGGAAAACACCTACAGGTACTACTTCGAGAATCTATCGACGATACCTGACGAGAGGAGGTACCCGGTGGTCGACGAAGCCTCAGGCATGCTAATCGGATATCTCGATGAGGCTTTCGTGCTTGATCACCTGTACCCAGGGGTCAAATTTGTATTCAAGGGGGCTGTTTGGGTCTTCAGGAGAATAGAGGCGAATAGAGTAATCGTATCGAGGGCTGATGACCCTACTGGGGCCATTCCAAGCTGGGTTGGTGAGGATCTGCCAGTGCCCATGGACGTGGCCCTCGAGGTCGGCCGGATTCGTCGACTCGTCCTAGAAGAGACGAGGAGATCTGGGGTAGAGGCAGCCGCTAGGAGAGTGATAGAGGAATACCCATTCGCGTCGATCGAGGATGCTACTAGGGCGCTCGCTATCTTTGAGGATCAGGTCAACTCAGGAGTTCCCACAGGCACGGATAGGCAGATCGTGCTGGAAGGCTTCTCTAATTACGTCGTTGTGCACGCCTGCGCTGGAACCCTAGTTAACAGAACTTTGTCGAGGCTCCTCTCACACATCATAGTCGAGTCAACCGGGCTTGGAGTCCTGTCGAACGAGGACCCATACAGAGTGATCCTGCGCCCAGCCAGCGTCGAGGTAGTTATGCAGGCTCTAGAGAGGCTCAAGGCGGAGGACTTGGAATCTCTGCTGCTTAAGGTGCTGCCTAGAACGGGGAGATTTGCAGTAAGAGTCTTACAGGTCGCGAAGAGGATGGGGCTGGTCTCCAAGTGGGCAAGCGTCAGGGAACTCAGCCTGAAGAAAATCGTAGAGGCCTACGAAGGAACGCCGGTATACGAGGAAGCCATCTCCGAGTCGCTGCTCAAAGATTACGACATACAGGGCCTCAGAACTCTCTTGGAAAGACTCTCCTCTGGGGAGATTGAATTGATAACGGTGAAGAGACGCGAACCCAGCCCAATAGCTTGGCTCGGTCTCCAAAGATCCCAATTCTATCTGGAGATACTCCCACCAGAGAGACTCGAGCAGATCCTCCTTAGAACCGCCAAAGCCAGGATCCTTAGCACCGATTTAGTGGTGGTCTGCCCCTCTTGCTGGTCATGGTGGACCACGATCAGAGTGAGCACTCTCTTAGAGTCGACCCAAGGGCTCAGATGCCCAGCGTGCGGTTCAGAGGCCTTGGCTGCCTTCTCAGGGAGGTGGGCCCAGAGGGCGATTGAAGCCGTGGAGGCTGCCAGGGAGGCAGGTAGACCGTCCGTGCCGGACTCAGAGCTAGCCGATCGTGCTTTCAGACTGGGTCTCCTGACAAAGAGGTTCGGGAAGACCGCGCTCGTCGCATCCGCTGTGAGGGGGGTAGACCCCGAAGATCTCAGGGATCTCCTCCTAAAGCACTCGACGGTCAACGACGACTTCTTCAGAGAACTCGTGAGGAGAGAGTCAGAGGCCATTAGGAGGAGGCTCCTGTAGGCTCTATGGGGAACATCAGCGCCTTCTTAACTGAGATCAAGAAGACGGCCATCATGACGACTGCGATCAATAGCAGGGCGAGGACGACCCATGGCTGTATTTCCTCCCCGTAAGCAAAGAAGAAGGGCCCAATTATCACAAAACCACCCTTGGCCTCACCGGCTCTAAGTGATCCGAGCGCGAGCAGAAGTGTTCCCATGAATATGAGAGAGACTCCTAGCAGCAGTATTACAGCCCTGTAGAAGGCTGATTGGACTTCCTCAGAAATTGAAGCGTTCCAAACCACTCATTATCCCCCCCAGAATGCATAGAGAGCGAGCAGTGTTATCACCATAACGAGCCCAGTTACCATCAGCAACAGCAGCATCCCTCGAGTCAGGTTCCTCCCGAAGACTATTGGTATTGGTCCGATCAATATGATGCCGCCTACGCTGGTCTCTCTTACCTCTCTTCTCTCTGCTCTGGGGGGCAGTAGCAGCGATAGAATCACGAGCAGAACTCCTGCGCACAACACGACCAAGCCAAGCGTTTGGAGTTCGTTCATCCAATCACCTCCTCACCGAACTTCCGATCCTCCCAACAAATCTCCGCTCACCTAAGACCTTCAGCATCTCCCCCCCTCTCAACTCCCTATTAGGGTGTGGGTAGTCAGTCCTCCCCTTCCTATCGTAGACGGCCACCACGATCACGTTCATGGACTGCTCTACCTGCGACACCAGCATCCCTTCGAGCCTTCCTCTGACTGGCACAATTGCGTAGACAGGAGCTCCCTCCTCGAATTTGGGAGACTTAGGCTCGAGTTTGGAGAGGTCGATCGATGCTACGATCTCAGCTATCCTGTCCCCGGCTCTCCCATCTCCAAATGGGTTTGTCACTTTTCTGACCCTTCTCTTCCACACAGGATTGTAGAAGAAATCTCTCAGAGCCTTTACGATCCTCCCGGGGTGCGCCCCCACGACGAGACCCGCGCCTAGCTCAACGATCTCTGGCCTCTCTGTGTTGTCTCTAAGAACGGCGCAGGGCACGCCCAAGGTGAGAGCTTCCTCCTGCACGCCCCCTGAGTCTGTGGCGACGGCCGTAGCCGAGTGGAGGAGCGTTAGAAAGTCCAGGTACCCAAGCGGCTTCGTCAGCTTGACGTGAGGAGCCCTCAGCAGGTCGTTTAGCAGGTTCCTCTCTCTCAGGACTCTGGCTGCGTGTGGATGGACGGGCCAAACTACTTGGGCCTCATCTAGCTCTAAGAGGGCCTGAACGATGCCGGCCAGCCTCTCAGAGTGCTCCAAGTTCTCCCTTCTGTGCACCGTGACCAGCAGGTTCAGCTTAGAGGGATCGACTCTGAGCTTCTTGAGGATCTTCGACTTCTCCCTCGCGACGGGGAGCATCGTCTTAACGGCGTCAACGACCGTGTTTCCGGTGAGCTTAACTCTGGAGGGTGGTATCCCCTCGTTGAGCAGGTTCTCCACGGCCCTCCTAGTGGGCGCGAAGTTTAGAGCCGCGAGGTGGTCTGCAACCCTCCTGTTGAGTTCCTCTGGCATCGTGTAGTCGAAGCTCCTCAACCCAGCCTCGATGTGTAGGAAAGGAATCCCCAGCTTCGTGCATGCCAGCGCTGTGCCGAGTACGGCGTTCGTGTCGCCCACGGCCAGAACAGCCTCTGGGAGTAGCTCGCCCAAGATCTCCTCCGCTCTGACTATCGTCTCTGCCGTCTGGTAGGCGTGGCTTCCAGACCCCACACCCAACTCTGCGACGGGCTCAGGCAGTCGAAACTCATCGAGAAACACTCTGCTGAGCTCCCTATCGTAATGCTGCCCTACGTGAACTATGTCGACTGGGAGACCCCTCTTCTGGAGGGCGTGGATGACGGGCGCAGCCTTAATGATCTCGGGTCTCGTTCCAACAAAGAATAGAAGGCTTCTTGGCATACTCTCGCTGACAGGCCCGCGCCACCTTTTTTAAAGTCGGCGTGACCCCGCCTCCCGGCGAGCACGGCCTCGATACAGGGCAGAATAGGCGGGAGAGGGGATCTAGATGCTCATTCCAAAACCCG
This sequence comes from uncultured archaeon, assembly GCA_965552295.1. Taxonomy (GTDB): domain Archaea; phylum Korarchaeota; class Korarchaeia; order Korarchaeales; family Korarchaeaceae; genus DRBY01. Next base: position 6,955 of record CBEVRO010000003.1, read on the forward strand.
TGAAGAAATTTTACGCTTATACGACCAAGAACCTCCGTCGCGAGCTGGCGGAGGCACTCGTAGAGTTTGATGAGGTTCATATGGAGAGACCTGAGGGGATCCCAGGGCTCAAGCCGCCGGAAGATGCTTCTATCGAGCATCTTAGACTCTACACCGAGCTCAGAAGGGCCGCCGAGAGAGTTATAGCTCATTTGGGGAGAGTACCCACTCCTGAGCAGTCCAGTTACGATCTGAGCCTCGACGAGATAAGATCGCTGCCTGACCAGGTGGATACCGCCATAGGCCAGCTGCTGGAAGTTCAGAGGGAGCTAGACCTAGCAGCGTCGGCGAAGAGAATGCTGAAAGATTTGTCCAAGAGGAGGGCAGAGCTGGAGAGCAGGGTAGCCGAGATAGAGGAGATGATCAGGCAGTACTACGAGGCGGCGGCTGCCGTTCTGGAGACGGATCCACGGAAGCTGAGGCTGGCCCGAGCCCTATTGGAGGCCGACAGGAACTTGGCGAGGATCATTTACTTGGTAGAGGCTGGACTCGCTCCCTCCTCGTCCACCTCAGACAGAACCGAGGTTACAAAGCGAGCTCTGTCATCGATAGAGCCGCTCACAGCAGAGCTGGCAGAGATAACCCCCCACATGAGTGAGGAGGAGGCTGAGCAGGCTAAGTTGTCCCTCTCCCGCCTCGAGGAACTCCTCAAGGTAGCATTGACGAAGTTCTCAGATGCTCAGTCTGCTGAGGAGGGCTTGGCCGAGATGAGACTCGTCGAGCAGATGTGGTCGAGGATCGTTGAGGCTAGCAGGAAAGTCCCTGAGCTAGCGCCCTTACTAGCAGAGAGGGAGCCCAAGCTAGAGCGTCTGAAGCAGGAGATGGAGGCTATAGAAGCGAAGAGAGATCAACTAGTCAAAGAGGGGCTGGAGAAGCTTAAAGAGGCTGGTAACGTCGCTCAGGGACTCAGGGACGAGATAGCAAGGTTCAGGGCAAAGGCAATAACCGTGAGGGCCGTCGAGGCTGGAGAGGCTAGCTACAGGATATCCGAACTTGTGAAGGAGGCGCAGCCTCTTCTCGCCGAACTATCAAAGCTGAAGGAGGAGATCGACAAGCTCACGAGATATGCGGAAAAGCGCTTCAAGAGAGAGCTCGAGGAAAAGAAGGAGGGCGTAATCAAACTTCTAGAGGATTTGTTCTCCAAGATAGTCGTTGGACTTAGGCAGATTAGGCCCAAGGCGGCGGCGGAGAAGCTAGAGACGGAGTACATGTTGGAGGGAGTCGAACTCGTCTTAATCCAGGGGTGGGTGCCTGAAGATAAGTCGGAGGAGCTTAAGCAGAAGCTGTCTAGCAAGCTAGCAGGCTTTATTGGCCTCGAGCTTGAAGATCCCAGCAAGAACGATAAGCCCCCTACGTACGTAAAGCTGAGTCGGATTTTCCGACCGTTCAGCCTCTTAACGCATAGAATGTACGGCTTGCCAAAACCAAGAGAGCTAGACCCGACCCCGATAACCGCGATCCTGTTCTCCCTGATGTTCGGCTTCATGTACGGCGACCTAGGTCACGGCTTAGTACTTGCCGCATTGGGAGCGCTCCTGCTGAAGAAGGCTAGGAGCGATAACATGAAGGACTTCGGCGGAGTGATGCTGTCCGCTGGAATCGCGGCTGCGGCTTTTGGCTTCATGTACGGGGAGATGTTCTTCGTGCACATATTCCATGAGACGATATTGCCTTCTCCATCCAAGGATCCACTGGGCCTGATCACGCTGGCAATCGTGTTCGGGGCTGCTGAGCTGGCTATCTCCTTCATACTGCAAGGAATAAACATGCTAATTGAAGGCGACCCAATGGGAGCTCTCTTCAAGTTCAGGGGATTCGGAACATTCAGCGCGTACATGTTGGTCGTTTATGCGGCCTACAGGAACGGGGCCGACATAAGTGCAACGGCTGCAGACCCTCTCTTCAAGGTAGCAGCTGCCATCGTTATGGTCACTGTGGTATACCCCGTGTTCGAATCCATGATGCACGGACACGGCGTGGCTGAGGGAGTTATAGAGGGCGTGATAACATTTCTAGAAAGCACGCTATCTCTCTTGAGCAACAGCCTCTCATTCCTAAGGCTGGCAGGCTTCGCGATATCCCACGCTACGTTTGGCGTTCTAGCGCACGAACTCGCTGAGCACGCGACTTCTGCGGCTGGGAGGATCCTGCCCATGGTGTTCTTCAACATCTTCGCTATGGGCCTAGAGGGCATGGTGTCATTCATCCAAGCCATGAGGCTCACGTTCTACGAGCTATTCACCAAGTTCTTCTCAGCCAGCGGCAGGAAGTTCATCAAGGTGGGCGAACTCCTCGACTAGCCTCTCTGACGGATTCTCAAATGCTTTAATATTTCCCATGGAGAGGGGCTCGGCAAGTCCCTTTGGACGCTATATGAGCATGAGCGGTCCCGAGGTGTTATATATGGCCAGGAGATCTCGTCGAAGCAAGATTGTGGCTGCTATAGTATTCTCACTCCCCATACTCCTTCTGCCGGCATCCGTCTCTTTTGCAGGCCAGGTGGTTGAAGAGACCGGAGCTGGCGAGGAAGTGCCGACCAACTTAGGCTACTTTGCAGCCGCTGCTGCGGTCATAGGTAGCACCTTTGCAGCCGCTATAGCGCTTTACGGCGTTGCTGTAGGAGGAAGCGCCCTTCTGGCTGAGCGACCCGACATGTTCACAGCTGTGATTGTGCTAGGCGGTCTCTCAGAAGGTGTCGCAATCTACGGCTTCCTGATAGGCTACCTAATCGTCGGAAAGCTTTGAACGCATGGAGGAAGGCTGTTCAATACATCCTTTTGCTGTTTTTCTTTTAATACTTCCTCACTCGCTGGCTTGGAGAGCTTTTAGGAACCTATAAAGAGAAAGGAGGGAGGGAGAGAACAACCTTTTTCCTAACCCTCCTCCTTAACGAGATCATACACTCTGTCGCCAGGTAACCCTGCAATTCTGGCTAGAAGGAGCGTCTTGATCTTGATGGCCTCCCATTCGACGTTAACTAAGTAAGTCAGCAGGTAGGCGGGGGCTAGGGGCTTTCTGGCGCCGTACCGCTTGGCCCACATGGCGGCGTCTCTGAATAAGGCCAGCTCCAGTATCCAGGGCTGACCAACTTCCTCGTAGGACTTCAAGATCTCGGTGGCAGGGGTTCTGTACCTCTCAATCCGTGCTAACGACTCGAGAGCCTCTCTAAGGCTACGCGCGGTAGAGACCGCCTTGTAGGCGGCTGGCTCAAGTCTCCCCTCAAACAGCTTCAGGACCTCAACTTCACCCTTGACTATGGTCTTCAGGGCAGAGGCTAGGAGGATCCTATTCATGTAAACGTGAAGCATCTCTGAGAACGCTCGATCCTTGCTGAGCGCCTTGGATTCATCTGCCTTCTGAATCACCATGTCCCAGTAAGCAGCGTCAAGCATAAGGTCTAAGGACACAAGGTCCCTCTCCTCAGCCTCATACCACTCTCTCAGAGTCTCCCTCACTTTCTCCACTCTGATCAGGCTGATGAGCTGCTCAATTGCGTTGGCCTTGGCAAGAGTCTTGGTGTCAAGTAGGAAGCCGTCGATCGGCAGTAAAGCCTCCTCTGGCGAAGTCTCGGCCCCCGTCGTCAATGCGTAGATAAGCCTGCGGACGTTTTCCAAGTCGTACTTCACCAACAAGGTTCTGAAGAACTCGGCGATTTCTCCACTCAGCATCGCGATGAGCTGCCTAGCTCGCCTGCCCATCACTCTTACGTGGGCTTCCTCTATCTTGTCGGCCCTCCGGAGGTCCTCAGGCCCGTCGAAGAACGGGCCGTACTCGGTTTTCACGATCTCCGAGAAGAGAGTTGCATCGTCCGTCACGAAGGCCCAGGACTTGATAGTTTCCTCTGGCACGAGGTGCGTTTTGAGTCCGTGGGCCCTCACGATCGCGTACTTCAGCCTGCTGCCCAAACTACTCCCTCCCCTTCACAGCCTTGTACTTCTTCACGCGGAGGAACTCTTCCAGACCCTCCTCCTCTAGCACCTCCTCGATGTACTTGATTATCTCCTTGTGCTCAGGTATCACCAGCTTTTCCAAGGCGTTCACCTTCCGCATGGTCTCGGCCAAGCTCTCGGCTATTCTCTCAAACCTCGCCTCTACGTTGGCTGCCTTGATTATCTCGTTTAGAGCTTCAGCCAACTTCTCAGCGGCTGCGATTACGGCCGCATTCAGCGAGGGGGTTGTCACTATCTCTAGCTCCTTGATCTCTATCTCGGGGACCTCAACGCCTATGACGCTTCGAACTCTCATCTTGGTTCTCATGGGCTTGGCGAGTAGAGCCGCCTTCGTAGCTTCCCTAGGTCCTGCGGTTGCGTAGGCTAGCCTGAGCACTTCATAGGCCTCCACCATCTTCTTCTCAGCATCCTCCCTGATCCTCAGCTCCTTTATGAGCGCCTGAGCTTCCTTGACTAGCTGATCTCTCTTCATCTTAAGGGCCTCGACGCCCCTCTCGAGGAAAGAGACCCTCTCCCTCAGCCTGATCAGAAAGCCCTTGGTGGGGACGACCCTGCCTACAGATCTAGAGGACAACCCGCCTCACCGGGCTTCTGCCTCTACCTCCCTCCTGTGCTTGGGGTGGTACTTCCTGATGGTCTCGTCGCTTATTCTCGTGAGTTCAGCCTCTGGGAGCATGGCGAGAAGGTCCCAGGCGATCTCAAGAGTCTCCTCTACCGGCCTTCTCTCCTTGAAGCCTTGAGCCACGAACTCCCTCTCGAACCTGTCGGCGAACCGGAGGTAGGTCCTCTCCCTCTTGCTCAGGCCGGCCTCTCCTATGATCTGCACAAGCTCCCTAGCCTTGGTTCCCTCTCTGTAGGAGGAGTAGAGCTGGTTAGACACCTCCATGTGATCCTCACGCGTCTTACCCTTGCCCACACCGTCCTTCATGAGCCTGCTGAGGCTGGGGAGCACGTTGATCGGGGGGTAGATTCCTCTGTTGAACAGGTCAAAGTCTAGGAAGATCTGGCCCTCGGTTATGTAGCCAGTCAGGTCCGGTATCGGGTGGGTCAGGTCTCCTCCAGGCATGGTTAGGATGGGCATCAGCGTTATTGAACCAGTCTTACCCTTGATCCTCCCAGCCCTCTCGTAGATGCTAGCTAGGTCGCTGTACATGTAACCAGGGTATCCCTTCCTGCTTGGAACCTCCTCCCTCGCCGCGCTGAGCTCTCGCAGGGCCTCACAGTAGTTGGTCATGTCCGTTAGAATCACTAGGACATCCATGTCGAGGTCGAAGGCTAGGTACTCAGCTGCAGTCAGCGCAACCCTCGGGGTCATTATCCTCTCGATCACCGGGTCGTTGGCCAGGTTCAGGAACAAGATCGACCTGCTCAGCGCGCCGAACTCCTCGAACTGCTTCTTGAAGAAGAGCACCTCGTCGTGCTTCAGCCCTATTGCGGCGAACACTATTGCGAACCTCTCGGCCTTGCCAGGCACCACGGCCTGCCTGGCGATCTGTGCGGCCACGTGGCTGTGTGGGAGTCCTGACTCTGAGAATATCGGCAGCTTTTGACCTCTGACAAGGCTGAGCATGCCGTCGATCGCGGAGATGCCAGTCTCCACGAACTCGTCTGGGTAGTCCCTCATGGACGGGTTGATCGGCGCGCCGTTGATGTCCCTGTACTCCTCTGCTCTAACAGGTGGACCGCCGTCTATCGGGACTCCGGATCCGCTGAACACTCTCCCGAGCATCTCCTCGGAGACAGGCAGCTTCAGAGTCTCGCCAGTGAACCTGACGATCACGCCGGAGTCGATTCCTTCGGTGTCTCCCAGCACCTGAATTACGGTGACGTCAACCCCTGCCTCGAGGACTTGGCCTATCCACTCCCTGCCGTCTTCCGAGAATATCTTGACGACTTCTCCAAACGAGGCCTCGGGGACTCCCTCCATGAACAGAAGGGGCCCCTTGACGAGCTTGACACCCTTAACCGCCAGCCCGTGGATGGCCGCCATATCACCTCACCTCCGCCATGAGCATGCTTGCCTCTGTCTCGAGCTTCGTGAGGACCTCTTTCAGGGCTTCTTCAAACCTGTCCTCGGGCACGAACTTCAGCCTCATCAGGAGGCCCACGGAACTCATCTCCCTTATCGAGGAGATTGGCACTCCCGCGTCAATCAGAGGCTTAACCCTGTCGTAGAACTCCACGAGCGTCTTCAGCAAGAGGGCCTGCTTCTTTGGAGAGCAGTAGGTGTCCACCTCGTGGTAGGCGTTTTGCACGAGGAACCCCTCCCTGATCATCTCGGCCGCCAGCAGGATCAGCCTGTTCTCGTCGCTTAGCGCCGCCTCTCCCACGACTCTCGCAACCTCCTCAAGGCTTGAAGCTTTCTGCAGGATCTCCATAGCTCTCTCTCTGTACTCAAGCATGTCGTATCCCGTGTTCTCCATCCACCAGTACTTGAGTTCCTCTACGTATTTTGAGAAGCTCTTCAGCCAGTTTATCGCCGGGAAGTGCCTCTTGAAGGCCAGATCCTTGTCGAGCGCCCAGAAAGCTCCGACGTACCTCATGGTGTGCTGGGTGACTGGCTCGTTGAGGTCTCCGCCGGATGGGCTGACTGCGCCTATCACGGCAACCGAGCCCGTCTCGTCACGATTGCCCAGCACCCTCACTCTGCCAGCCCTCTCATAGAAGGCTGCGATGTAGTCCGGCAGGTAGGCGGGGAACCCCCTCTCCGACGGAATCTCCTCAAGCCTTGAGGAGAGTTCCCTAAGCGCCTCCGCCCACCTACTTGTGGAATCCGCTGTGAGGACAACGTGAAGCCCCATGTCCCTGTAGTACTCAGCGTACGTGATTCCAATGAAGATGCTGGCCTCTCTGGCTGGGACCGGCATGTTGCTCGTGTTCGCGATGAGGACGCTCCTCTCGAGCAGGGGTCTGCCGGTCTTGGGGTCTACAAGCTTCGGGAAGTGCTGGAGCAGGTCAGTCATCTCATTTCCTCTCTCCCCGCACCCCACGTAGACAACCACGTCGGCGTCGGCCCACTTGGACACCTGGTGGAGAGTAACGGTCTTCCCGGTGCCGAAGCCGCCTGGGATGGCGGAAGCCCCTCCCTTCACTATTGGGAAGAATGTATCGATTACCCTCTGACCTGTGACCAGCAGCATTGTGGGCTCCAACTTCTCCTTGAACGGCCTAGGAAGTCTAACGGGCCACTTGTGGTACATCTTGATTTCCTGCTTGACTCCAGCGGACTCCACCACCGCCACTACCTCTTCAACTGCGTAGTCTCCCTCGCTGGCCAGCTCGACCAACCTTCCAGGCCTAACCGTGGGTGGGATCATTATCTCGTGAGTGACGGCCCCCTCAGGAACCGTCCCAAGGACATCGCCTGGCACAACCCTGTCTCCGACCTTCGCGGTGGGCGTGAAGTGCCACTTGACGTCCCTAGGGAGCGTGGGCAGCTTGATGCCTCTAGTTATGAAAGGCCCCACCATCTCGGCGATCTTCGGCAGGGGTCTCCCAAGGCCGTCCAAGACCTGGCCAAGCAGTCCAGGGCCCAGCTCTGCAGACAGGGGCTCACCAGTCCTCTCGACAGGTTCACCCGGCCTCATTCCGCTGGTCGGCTCGTAGACCTGAATTACGGCGCGATCTCCCTCTATCCTAACGATCTCTCCAATGAGTTTCTCCTCTCCAACCAGCACTATCTCCCTTATCTTGGCTCCTCTCATCCCATCGGCAACTACTATGGGTCCCTTGATGTGGGAGACAACACCTGCGGCGACGGACTCTTCTACAACCACATCAATCACCTCCCAAACAGGATGTCGGATATCTCGTGAATCTTAGTCTCTTGGACATCCCTCAGCCTGCCCTCGAGCGTGTTGTAGAATCTCCTCCTGTCCTGCACGTCCCTCGCCACGACGCCTCCCACCGTGCGTATGGGGTTGTCGTCCACTCCAACCTTTACGCCCAGCTTGCTAGACAGCCTCTCTGCGATCTGCTCCAGTAGCTGCCTGTCGGCTTCTCTTCCCATTAGGTAGACCTCATCGGATCCCATGCCCTTAACGGCCTCCTCTGCCAGCCTCTCCAAGACCTCCGCGTAGTTGAACCTAGAATCCCTCCCTGCGACGATGTCGTGTAGAATCTCTCTGGCCTTCTCGATGGCCTCCCCCACGTAGCGAGCCTTGACGTCCATGATGAGCTTTCTAGCCTCTACCTCCGCCGCGCTCTTTCGCCTGCTGATCTCTTCTTCCATCTCGCGGAGGGCTTTCTCCCTTCTGGCGGCGAGTATTCGCTCCGCCTCTTTCTTTGCCTCTTCAATTATCTCTTGAGCTCGAGCCCTGGCCTCTTCCACTTTGTCCTCTGCCCTCCTCCTGGCCAGTTCGAGGAGGGCAGCGACCACAGCGTCCTCCTCTCTGGTCTCAGCCACCAACCCCAAGCACCTCCTTCAGTATGTAATCCACAGCCTTCTCCATGTTCTGCAGAGCTCTCCTCTCCAGCTCCTCCGCCTCACGCTTTGCCCTCTCGAGGATCTCAGAGATCTCCCTCTCCACATCTCCTCTAACCTGCACTTCGACGCTTGCCTCTCTAGCCTCCCTCAGGATACGCTCCCGCTCTTCCTCGGCCTCCCTGAGGATCTTCTCTGCCTCTCTCTCAGCCTCCTCAAGGATTCTACGGGCTTCCTCCTCCGTTCTCAGGACAACCTCTATGAGCCTAGGCACGCAAATTCACCCCCCTATATCTTGAGTTCCTCCGTCCCGAGGGCCCTCAGAAGGAGTTCCCTCAGCTGACGGAGCCTGACCCCCCTGGGCTTCTCCAGGTCTGGAACCACTGCGAACACAGGTTTGAGCTTTCCCTTCCTCAGGAGGTCAGTCCGGTAAGATTCGATCTCTTCGAAGACCCTCTCGTTAACGAATACCACGTGAGGCAAGCTCCGCTCGTGCTCCCTGAAGAACTCCAGCAGGCTCTTCCGTCCCCTGATGACCCTGGCTCTCACGCCAACCATCTCGAATCCAAGGGCTAAGATCTCATTGTCCACCACAGCTAGGGGGATCTCCTCCGTCCTGCCCTCGCTCAATCTTGACACCCGAGGCGGCTCGGCGCGCTCCATGAGTCGCTAACCTATATAAGTGCGGGGAGGCTCCCTTCACGGGCGGGGGTGGCCGAGCCAGGTCAAAGGCGGCGGACTTAAGATCCGCTCCCTTAGGGGTTCGTGGGTTCAAATCCCACCCCCCGCACCAGGCCCCGCCGCCTTCCTATCCCCACTCGGAGGAACCTCCATTGTCTCTGGAAGAAGAGGCCAAGCTGAGGGTATCGCATCGAGAGTTCCTGTCGCTGCTCGATGGAGCGGGTATCAGGTATCAAGTCGGGCAGCCTCTGGAGCAGAGGGACTTATTCTACGACTTCCCGGATGGTAGGCTGGCTAGAGCCGACGTGGCCCTCAGGATCAGGGTAGAGCCGGGGAGGACGCTCATCACGTATAAGGGGCCCAGGGTCTACTCGGGGGGCGTGAAGACGAGGCTGGAGCTAGAGGGAGAGCCTGGGTTCCCAGAAGCCTTGGAGGCCCTGAGGGCCGTTGGGATCCAGCCGGAGTGCGGGGACGTCGAGAAATCCCTCAGGCTAGCAGGGCTCATCCCGATTGTAGAGGTTCGCAAGGTGAGAACCCCTCTGTTGCTTGAGGGAAGCGATCTCCACATATACTTGGACAGAGTGGAGGGGCTGGGGGAGTTCGTCGAGGTTGAGGGGCCGAAGGAGAAAGTGCGAGAGTTCATAGTCAAGCTGAATCTAGTCGACAGGAGCGTTCGAGAGACCTACGCTGAGATGTTGATCAGGAGACCTCGCTAAGGAATGATTCGACTCCACCCTTCTCGAGCAGCCTTAATGCGGCTTCTCTGGCCCTCTTCTTGATCTCTCCCTCGTCCGCCGTCGTGAGGCGGCCGTCATCGATAACCAACCTCCCGTTGACTATGACGTGAGTTACGTCTGTTGATCTGGCGGAGTACACGAGGTGCGAGACCACCGAGTGAATCGGCTGCCACCACGGGGACTCCGTCGAGACTAGGACGATGTCAGCCAATTTACCCTCCTCGATGGAGCCAACGTTCAGTCCCAGAGCGCGTGCTGGCATTACAGTAGCCATGTCGAGAACCTCCTGCGCGCTGACGAGCTTCGGGTCCTTGTTGTAGCCCTTGTGTATCAACGCCGCGTACTTCATCGTTTCAAACATGTCAAGGCAGTTGTTGCTACCCGCTCCGTCGGTGCCGAGCCCTACGTAGACGCCAGCATCCAAAAGCTTCGGCACCGGAGCGAATCCAGCCCCAGTCTTCAAGTTGCTAATGGGGCAGTGTGCGGCGAGCACCCCCTTCTTACTCAGGATCTCCACCTCCTCCTCTTGGGGATACACGACGTGCGCTGCGATCACCTTGACTCCGTCGAATAGCCCCAAGGAGTCCACGTGCTTGATGGGAGTGTTCCCATACCTCTCCCTCACTTGGACTATCTCGGAGTAATCCTCGGCCAAGTGGATCTGAAGAGGGACCTCCAGCTCTCTGGCTGCATCGGCCGAGGCTTTGAGGAGGTCAGGCTCGACTGAGTAAGGAGCGTGAGGCCCGAGAGAGGGAACGATCAGATCACTCTTATCCTTCCACCTCTTGACGAACTCCTTCGCGTACTCGAACGCCTTCCAACCGTCTCTAACGACGGGGCTGCCGAAGCCGATGTAGCTCTCAGCTAACACAGCCCTGATGTTAAGCTTGATCGCCTCCTCGGCTATTGAGTCCTCAAAGAAGTACATATCGGCGAAAGTTGTGGTTCCTGTCCTCAGGGATTCCAGCATCCCTAGCGCAGCCCCGGCGGCAACCTCCTCTGCAGTGAGGTGGGCCTCCATTGGCCATATCTTCTCCTTTAGCCAAGTCATCAGATCCATGTCGTCGGCTACCCCTCGGAAGAGGGTCATGGGGATGTGGGTGTGCGCGTTGATGAGCCCGGGAATAGCGACCTTCCCTCTTCCATCGATCACTACGTCAGCCTGGCTCGGCAAGTCCCTACCGACGGCCGCTATCTCGGAACCCTCTATTCTTATGTCCGCATCCCTCAAAACCCTCCTTTGTTCGTCCTGAGTGACCACAGCGAGCAGACTCTTTATCAGAATACTCTCCAAGGCCGACACCGCTCAAGCCACACTGTGAAACTAATTAATACCGTGGCGATGAGTCGGCTTGTGCAGAGGCGTCTGCTGGCAGCGATAGCCGTAATTGCTCTAGCTTTACTCTCATTTCAGCCGGCCGCCCTCGCCGAGCCAGCCGCTGGGAAGTTCGTCTACTCATTCACGGTGCACGAGGACGGGTCTATATCTATGAGGGCCAACTTCACCGCGAAGGAGGCTGGCTTGGCGTGGATAATGGTCCCAAAGTGGCGGGAGTACGGGCTCGCCTACGAGGGGGTGACCGAAACCAGCCTGCAGGTGGACACTCCTTACTACTTCTACAGCAACCTCACGTTCAGGTTCTCGAAGGGAGCCTGGCTGTCGATTAATTACTCCTACAGGTTCGGCTCCTTCATAGTCGAGCCGAACGGCGTCTTCTTCTCTACTCTGGTCGGGTACGACCCGAGGTACCCGGGCGAGGTCTTCGTCAACCTCCCAGCATACTTCACCGTAGAGGCTACCTATCTGGACGGCAGCAGGAGGGCCCCAGACGGAGAGATCGTTCGAGGAGACGTTAGAGTTCTCAAATTTGACATAGGGGAGGGGGAGCTTCCAGGCCACAGGATAATGGTGGTGTTCAAGTCTCCCGTGGAGTATGCAGAGTTCTCCAACATAACCGTGGGTAAGCTCACAATAGTGTCCCCGAAGAGGTACTTGGACGTGGCGGAGAACGTCTCAAGGCTCTACCTCGAATTTCAGCCCGCTATCTCAGAGGTCACGAACATCCCAGAGATTCCAGTGACCCTGAGGTTCTTCATCCCATCGGATCCGGATCAGATCGCGGTGCTTGGCTTCACAAGCGTTACAAATCCAGCTGCCCTCACGGAGGACGTAATAACGCCAGGGAAGGTCTCTCTGAACCTCATGCTCGTTAGGTATCCAAAGAGCTACATGCCCGAAACGCTTGTCCACGAGCTGCTGCACCAGTACATGCTGCGAGCTGGGCTCTCTACCGAGCTGAGGTGGGCGCACGAGGGGATGGCCCAGTACCTGAGCTACCTAATCCTCCGACCGCGTGGCTACCCAGAGGCTGGCCAAGAGGACATCAACCTCTCAATCCTCGTTTACGAGGAGGTCGGAAGGCTAGGGTTCCTCGAGGACTGGAGAGGAGGGGAGATGCCCGGAGACCCAGGCCTCTACTATGCCGCCAGTCTCTACGTGTTCTGGAATCTCGGAGAGAAGTACGGGGGACTCGAATTCTACAAGAGGTTCTTCGAGCTGATCAGGAAAGATAGGGCAGAGGTAGACGAACTGAGTGAACTCGTCTACTACTTGAGTCAAGCCGCAGGTGAGGATCTTGGCCCCTACTTCAGAGAGCTGGGGTTCAACGTGCCACTCCAACCGCTGCTGGTGGACCCTCTTGAGGCTAAGACAGCCTACGCAATGCGAATTCTCAATGGGACTAGGTACCTCAACCCGCTGGCCCCCCAAGTTAGGGGCCTGATCGACGCGGCGAGGGGATACCGACTCGTAGGAGACTTGGATGCGGCCTCCAAGGCTCTAGACGAGGCCATGGCGCTGGCGGTGCTGGGGCCCTTGGTATCGGTCTCACTCGTCTCAGCCTTGGTGACGCTCCTTGCGAGCCTCCTAGCCAGGGGAGGAACAGTTAGCGACGAAGCTAGAGAGGTAGAGAGGCGGCTAGTATTGCTGCTCTTCGAGAAGCCTGTGACTAGGTGGGAGCTAGCTCGCGAGGTTCTCAGGCTATCCAAGAGCAGGAACTACGAGCGCGCTCTGATGGAGGCTCTGGATAGAGCGGAGATTAGCGGACTGGAGCCTCAGTGGATCTAGACGAATATGGTCCCCTGAGCTTCCAGCTTCTCCAGCGCTTCCCACCGTGCGAGGAAGGCCTTCTCCAACTCTTCTATCTGCTCGTCGGTCAGGTGCCTAAATCTCTTCTGGAGCTTAGTGTACTCCTTGAGCGGTTTTCTCTTAGGCCGCATCGTTATCCTGAGCCTCCCCCTCTCGACCTCAAAGAGCGGCCAGACGTACGTCTCCACGCCAAGCTTGGCCACCTCGATCGTCTTGTCCACCGGGAAGTTCCACCCAGTGGGGCAGGGCGCGAACACCTGAATGTACCTGAAGCCCCTCATGTTCAGAGCCTTCTCCAGCTTCTTCAGGAAGTCAGCAGGGTATCCTATGCTGGCTGTGGCGACGTAGGGCACTCCGTGAGACGCCACGACCAGGGCCATGTTCTTCTTCATCTCAGCCTTTCCTCTCGGAGTCGTCTTGGTCCAGGCGCCGGGCGGGGTGGCCCCAGACCTCTGGATTCCAGTGTTCATGTAGGCCTCGTTGTCGTAGCATATGTAGAGGATGTCCTCGTTTCTCTCCGCAGCTCCCGACAGCGCCTGAATTCCTATGTCGTAGGTTCCGCCGTCGCCGGCCCAGGCCACCACGGTTACGCCCGTCTTACCTTGAGTCTTCAGCCCCCTGGCTATTCCGGAGGCAGTCGCCGCAGCCGCTGCGAACGCCATGTTGAATACAGGGAACTTGAACGCGCTCTTAGGGTAGGGCCCCTGTATCACGCTGGTGCAGCAGGCAGGTATCACGAATATCGTCCTACCCTCCAGCGCCTTTAGGACCCACTTTAGAGCGATCTGAGCGCCACAGCCTGGGCACGCCGCAGTCCCCGGGAGGACATACTTCGGACCCTTAGCGAGGTCCATAACGGTCTTGGCCATAGTCACTCACCCCTTCTTCAACTTGTACCACTCTACCGGCCTCAACTCTCGGGCGCTGGCCTTCTCCCTCGCTATTGCGACCATCTTCGCTATGTCCTCGTACGTGATGTCTCTCCCGCCAAGCCCCGTGACGAAGCCCACCACTGGAGTATCCACTCCATACGTGAAGAGGGCCGACCGGACGTCCGTAGCCAAGGGCCCTCCCTGCCCGAAGGATATGCTCCTGTCGATCACGACCAGAAGCTTCTTCCCATCGGCAACCCCGACGACATCTTCTGTTGGGAAAGGCCTGTAGCTCCGTATCTTGAGCAGACCAACATTCTCGCCCTTCTCTCGGAGCACGTCCACGGCCTCTTCAGCCTCAGAGGCTAACGTGCCGGTGGTCACTATCACGACGTCAGCGTCGTCGGCGCGGTACTTCCAAACGAGGTCTCCGTGGAATCTACCGAACCGATCTCTGAACTCGGCAGAGACCTCCTTGATGACGGACTTGGCCTCAATCATCGACTCGTGGATCGACCAGCGCATCTCCATGTAGTCTTGGTCTGGCATTACGAGGTTGCCGTAAGTGATCGGATCCTCTGGGTCCATGATCCAGTGCTTCGGCTTGTACTCTGGCAGAAATGCGTCCACATCCCCCTGATCCGGTATGTGCACTGGCTGGTAAGTGTGGCTCAGGACGAATCCGTCTAGGCACACCATGAAGGGGAGGAGCACTCTGTCGTCTTCTGCAACCTTGTACATCATGAGGACCGAGTCGAGGGCTTCTTGATTCGAGGAGACGAACATTATCATCCAGCCGGTGTCTCTCTGCGATATTGCATCTTGATGGTCTACGTGGATGCTCCAGGGGGGACCGACGGCTCTGTTGACAACGGCCATCCCTATTGGTAGTCGGGCTCCCACCGCCCAGTGGAGGACCTCGTGCATGAGGAGCAGGCCCTGGCTTGCGGTGGCGGTGAAGGTTCTGGCTCCAACGGCGGCCGCGCCGATGGCAGAGGCCATGGCGCTGTGCTCGCTCTCAACTCTGATGTACTCTGCGTCCATCTCTCCCCTTGCAATGAAGTCGGCTATGTACTCTACGATGGTCGTCTGTGGAGTTATGGGATAGGCTGGAACGACCTTAACCCTGGCCAGGCGAGCGGCGTGAGCGACGGCGTGGTTTCCTGTTATTATATCCCACTTACCTCGTGCCTCTTCCCTCTGAATCACTCTCTCACCTCCGGAACCATCTCTATGGCCTTTGTCGGACATTCGTTCGCGCAGATGCCGCAGCCCTTGCAGAACTCGTAGTCTATGGTGGGATATCCATCTGGACCTTCGTCAATCACGTCCTCCATGCAGTAGAGCGCGCACGTCCAGCACTTTGCGCACTTGTCCTTGTGGATGACAGGCCGAAAAACCCTCCAGAGCCCCGTCTTCCCGACGACAGCCTCAGAGGGCGGAGAAACCGGCACGACTATCTCAGTAGGCATACCGATCGCCTACCAGCTCCCAAGTAGGGCTCGGTTTATGTAAATGACAAAATCTTTTCCCCCCAATTAAAGGTCACCTAGGAGCACCTCGGACGAGATAACTGTGTTTCATCGCCAGCGAAACGAAAAAGAGGAGCCCGCAAACTCAGCGGGCTTTTTTAGATAGAGAGGGATGGGGCCCTTGTTCAGAGGCCCCTCTCAGGCCGAGTCCCCCTCTCGGGCACGGCCTCCTCCTTCACGAGGAGAGTCATACCCTCGAACTGCAGCTCGAGGGTGCTCCCGCCTAAGGCGCCGGGCCGGACGCTCACCTCTATAGGCTCGGTCTCCCTCATGGGGTAGAAGATCTTCCAGACCTGGGACTTGAGACCCGGCTGCCTCTGCTCCAGAAACTCCAGGATCCGGTCAGTCATTGGAACTCCTACACGCCTCGCAGACATAGTGACACCCCTCTGCCACTTCTAGCTTTGGGCCTTAGTGAGAGGATCTCTCCCATATAAAATCGTTCTCTCAAAACAGTTAGAACAGCGTAATCACGCGCATATTGCCGAGGTCTAGCGCCTGCTAATACCAAATTCAACTCTGGAAAATTGCCTATACTCAGCAAGAAACTTGCTTAACAACCCTCTAGAATCGATACATCGTTAGATTTGCACTGCCACACAAAATTTTATCTCTGTAAAATAAGGCCTTCTCAAGTCTCCTGATCCCAAGCAGATTGATTTTCTCGGAGATCTCCCGTCTCGGGCTGATTAGCTGTTGAATCGCTTATACGGTCTAGTGTAAATTGATTCTTGCTTTTTGCCGAAGCATGATTTATTAGCCCCCTGCCTCCCAAATATACACAGTGGGGGGTGATTGTATGAACGATCCCATCGATGTTTGGTTCCCCGTGCTCGCCGATGATTGGGACACGACTCTGTACATAGAGTACCTGTATTTGGCGTCTCAGCCGAGTGTAGAGCCCATTCTTGAGGTCGAATCAATCGAACCCTCTGAGGAGCCTGGGCAGAAGGTTAAAGAAACCGTCTTGACTGGCTGACAACGGGTGCTAGCCGCTTAATGCCGAAACCACGTGGCCCTTGGGCTCCCGAGAGGGCTTTCTTAGGATCTAGTGTGCCATACGACGAAGCGGACTACGTGATAATCCCAGTACCTTACGATTCGACAGCTAGCTGGCGACCTGGAGCCAGGTTTGGCCCGCAGAGCATCATAGACGCATCAAGGTTCGTAGAGCCGTACGATCTTCATACTGGAGCGAGCTTATCCGAGGTTAGAATACATACACTTCCAGAGCTAGACTTGCCGAGGGGGAATCATGAGGAAATCCTCTCCTTAATTCAAGGCGTCGTATCGGACGTAGTCACGGATGGGAAGATTCCCATAGTAATTGGAGGAGAGCACAGCATTACAATAGGGGCGTTTAGGGGCGCGAACTCCGCGTCCCCTCTGGCGTACATATCGCTGGACGCGCACTTAGACATGTATGACATCTATGAGGGGACGAGGTACGGTCACGCATCCGTCTCCGCCAGGTGCTCTGAGATTGCTTCTTTCTCAGCTGTGATTGGCGTGAGATCAGCTGGAACTGAAGAGCTAAGGCTGGCCCGAGACCGCAACGTCACTGTGATCTGGGCTTGGCAGGTTATTCAGAGCCCCTCCATCTTAGACGAGGTTCTTGGGGAGCGGAGGGGCTCTAGAGTCTACGTCAGCGTTGATGTCGACGTATTCGACCCCTCGGTCATTCCGTGCACCGGCTGCCCCGAGCCAGGAGGGCTAGGGTGGTACCACGTTGTCAGGGCGTTGGATTGGGTGCTTACCGCCATGAAGCCAGTGGCCCTAGACTTCACAGAGCTGGGAGAGTGCCTTGGTAGACACGACGCTCCGTACACGGTGGCTAAGCTCATCGCGCACGCAATTGCGGTCATAGAGTCCCTTGGACAACCTCTTTCAGCCGGGGAATGATTATCTCTGCTATGAC
Organism: uncultured archaeon; assembly: GCA_965552295.1. Classification (GTDB taxonomy): domain Archaea; phylum Korarchaeota; class Korarchaeia; order Korarchaeales; family Korarchaeaceae; genus DRBY01. Next base: position 24,255 of record CBEVRO010000003.1, read on the forward strand.
GGCCATAACGAGTATCTCCACCCAGGCCTTCCCTAGTATACCTAAGATAACGCCTCTTGACAGGTAGACTGCCTGCTCAGGCGGCAGAACGTATTTGGCCGTCAGCACTAGAACCAAGTAGGTGAAGGCCGACTCGGGTATGTAGCCTAGCGGAACGGCTAGCAGGGGCCTCAGCTTCCTCCCTATTAAGCCCACAAAGATTCCAGTCATTGCCTTTCCCGGGAATATGAGCAGGCCCACCGGGATCGGAATGAAGCCCATGAGGGAGAACCTGACGAAGGGGACGAGGGAGACCAGCGCCCCGGTTAGGCCACCCCACCACGGCCCCATTGTGAAGGCCGCCGCTACTGTGCCTATGTGCGATAGATCCAACGCTATCTGAGGGTGCAGATTCCCTACTTCCATAGAGAGAATGGCAAGCGCATTCCCAAGGGCTCCAAACATTCCGGAGAGGACCGCGTACCTGCTCAGGTTCCTCGAGGTCATTTTGACCATAAATGGTCAAAAGACCATTATCGGATAAACTTTACGGGGGCTTGGGTGGAATGGCCACCCTCTCCTCCAGCATGCGAGCCATCTTTCTAACTAGCTGATCAAGACCCCGACCAGTCTTGGCGGAGACCACCACGTGCGGAGCTTCCTCAACCAACCTAGAGTACTCCCTGACCCTCTCCCGGAGGGTCTCCTCATCCACCAGGTCGGCCTTGTTGAACACAACTAGGAGATCTTCTGTCTCCTTCTCCAGCTCCCTGAGGAGCCTAAGGCACTCAGAGATCTTCACCTCAGCTATCTCAGGCTTCTCCGAAACGTCTACTACGAGCAGAGCCAGCTGAGAGTACTGCATGTCTATGACGTTCAGTCTGAACGAGTGTATCAGCCTGGGGTCCAAGTCCAGCACGAACCCAATGGTGTCCACTAAGTAGACCCTGCCGTCCAGCAGAGCCGCGTACTTGCTCGACAGGGTCGTGAATGGCTGGGGACTCACAGGCTTCTCCATCCCCGTGAGCGCGTTGAAGAGGCTGGTCTTGCCGGCGTTGTAGTATCCTGTGATGACCACAATCTTTCCACCGGCCTCTATCCTCTTCCTGACCTGCTCGAGCTTCTGCCTCTCCAACTTCTCTATCTTCCGTCTGAGGATCTTCATACGCCTCTGGACGGCATTCACCGCCCTGTGGTACGCGTACTCACCTCCTCCTAGGAAGCCAGCCCTCATCCTGAGGTACTTCTTGGATGCGGCCAGCTTGATGTAGGGCAGGGCCTTGCTCAAGGTCGCGAGGTCAATTTGCAGCTTGGAGATCACGTCGCTTGCAGCCTCCCGGAATATCCGAAGAGTGACCTCGTACCTATCCACGACCTCGACGTTCAACGCTCTCTCCAGATTCCACTTCTGCTTGCTCGAGAGGGTGTTGTAGAACGCCACCAACTCCGGCTCCAGCTGCCTGACCTTCTCCTTGAGTTCCTCAACCTTCCCTCTGCCTAAGACATAGTTGACAGTGGGCTTGGGCCTGACCTGAATCATACGGTAGACTGGCGCGTACCCCAGGGTGTCCAGCAACCTCTCAAGCTCATTCATCTGTATCTTGTAGAGGTAATGGTCGTGTGGATTCGTCTTGACCATCACCGTGACTACCTTCGGTCTCCTTCCCACACTCGCTCCTCCCTCTCTCGAGGTTGGCTGGCCTTCCGGGTTATTAATTCTGCCTAAGAGATCATCCAAAGCTAGGCCGCTCGTAGAGTTCCCGCGGGCCCTTCACTGTGGCGTCTATTATCACCTTGGCGTACGGGAGCCTCACGGCCCTTTTCTCCCCATCCACCTCGATCAACCTGAGGTTGCAGTGGTCCAGCGATGACCCAAGGACGTTTCCTATGATCACGTAGTCCTGTGGTGGGTAGGCTCGCTGGACGACAGCCCTCATCACCTGCTCGTAGTCGTAGACATCCACGTCGCCGTCCACGACTATTACTCGCTTCAGGCTCTTATGTGCGGCCATCATAGCCAGCGCCACTTGAACCGGCTGTCCCTCATACTCCTTCTCAATGGCGACGGCGGCCTCTATCCACCGGCCGCCTCCAGGAGTCATGGCCAAGCCTACAACCTTCGCGTACTTCGAGGCAGCCTCCCAAAGCACGGGCTCAACGGGCAGACCCATTAGCAGCTCGTGCTCCTTCCCGCCGGGCAGTATAGCTTGGTATATCGCGTCGTTCCTGGCCCGTATGGCTCTTATCTCCATGACAGGCTGCTTTCTGACGATGTCTTTCCCGAAGATCTCGTAGAACGGCCCCTCGTCAGCCCTCTCTCCCGGCAGGATCCTTCCCTCGAGCAGTATCTCAGCCTCGACCGGGGCGTCTGCTTCGACGGTCTCACACGTAGTGAGCTCTACGGCCCTTCCTTCTATAGCCCCCGCTATCTCCAGCTTGTCTCTGTCTTCAGCAGGAGTTGCTCCCGCCAGCATAATTCCGGGCCCCACCCCAATCGCGACAGCTACGTCTAGGGGAGACCCCTCCTCCTCGGCCTCCGTTATGAGCCTGTGGAGCTTCCTACCCTCTACAGCCCTGAGGGTCACTTTGTTCCTCGAGATTGGTAACATCCTGTGATAGGATACCGAGTATATCTCCCTCGAGTCGTCGTAGGCTATCACTATCCCTGCTGTGATGTAAGGCCCGGCCTCGCCGGTGTAGTGCCTGAGTATCGGTAGTTGACCTAGGTCGACCGGTTCTATGGTGATGTCCCACTCTGGAGTCCCGCCCCGCGCGGGCTTTGGCCCCCCGCGGATCGAGTCACGGAGTACGATCCACAGATCCTTTGGAGACACACCCAAAAGCGAGGAAAGCGTCTCTCTACTGGACGCCACCCCACCCGCGATGGGAAATCGGCTGTTGGATCCATTCCTCAAGACTGGAGTTTTGAACAGCGCCGCGGCGGAGCCCTCCACACGCGCCAGATTCTTCGCGATCTCGTAGTCTACGCTGAGAGGCTCCTCGAAGACTCGAAGGAGGCCAGCACCCTCAAGAATCTCTAGAGATCCCCTCAGACCTCTCGACCTCATCTGTCCAGCGACCGAACATCTCAGAACGTTTTAAATAAGCGAATGAGGGGTATGCGATCTGAGCATGTCACAAAGGTCCACTGGAATTCTGAGAACCCATCTGATCTCTCAGGTGGGCCCGCATTTAGAGGGGCTGGAGGTGGGCCTTGCTGGCTGGGTCTACAGGTATAGAGATCTCGGATCAGTGGTGTTCATCGTCCTGAGGGACGCTACCGGCATCCTGCAGGCCGTGGTTCGCAAGGAGGAAGTTGACGAGGAGAGCTGGAGGGCCGCGAAGAAAGTCGACGTGGAGGCTTCGGTAACGCTACGAGGCGTCGTCAAGGCAGATCCAAGGGCTCCCGGAGGAATAGAGATCCAGGCTAGGAGCGTGACCCTCGTCGGACCTTCGCCGGACTTCCCAATAAAGAAGGACTCGGGGGTTGAGTTCAGGCTGGACAAGAGGCACCTTGACTTAAGGAGCAGGAGGATGTGGGCTGCCCTGAAGATAAGAGCGGAGTTCATCGCTGGAGTCAGAGAATGGTTCGACGAGAACGGATTTGTCCCCGTGGAAGCGCCAACGTTCGTCAGCGCCGCTGTGGAGGGAGGGGCCACTCTGTTTGAGCTAGAGTACTTCGGCAGGAAGGCATACCTGACGCAGAGCTCCCAGTTCTACTTAGAGGCGGCAATATTCACCTTTGAGAGGGTATACACAATACAGCCGAGCTTCAGAGCTGAGAAGTCACGCACGCGAAGGCACCTCACCGAGTTCTGGCACGCTGAAGGAGAGATGGCCTGGCACGATCTAAACGACATGATGGACGTGGTGGAGGCTCTGGTAGACCACGCAGCCCAAAGAGTCTATGAGAACAGGCAGGCCGAGCTGCAGCTATTGGGAAGGAAGTTTGAACCTCCACAGAGGCCCTACGAGAGGATATCATACGACGAAGCGATAGAGATCGCTCAGAGTAAGGGGGTCCAGATAGAGTGGGGCGACGACCTGACCACAGAGGCCGAGAGAGTCATCTCGCTGGAGTTCGACAGGCCGATCTTCGTGCACCGGTATCCGCGGCAGGCCAAGGCCTTCTACCACGCTCCTGATCCGAGCAGGCCCGAGGTGGTGCTCTGCGCCGACCTGCTTGCTCCAGAGGGGATCGGAGAGATCGTCGGTGGAGGGCAGAGGATACACAACTACGAAGAACTCGTGGAGCGGATTAGAGAGAACGGGCTCAGAGAAGAGGACTACGAGTGGTACTTGGACCTGCGGAAGTACGGCTCGGTTCCACACTCCGGCTTCGGCTTGGGAATAGAGCGCGCTGTCCGCTGGATCGCAGGTCTGTCTCATATAAGGGACGCGATAGCGTTTCCAAGAACCCCCACGAGGCTCACGCCTTAGGCTCACTCTAGGCTGGCCGCCCTAACCGACTCTTCCGAATCGTACCTCGCCTCCAACACTTGCTTTATTTTCTCTGCCCTCTTCTCGCCAACTACGGATCTGAGTTCAGGGAGGCTTGCCTGAAAGATCCTCTGGAGAGTCTTGAACCTCTTCAGCAGAGCTGTGGCGCTCTTCGGCCCTATTCCGGGAATGCTGGTCAGGACGTAGAGCTGAACCTCTCTCATGCTCGCGAGCTTGGGTCTCCTCCTGGCCACTACGGGCCCCCTCTTCCCCTCCCTAGCCAGAGACGCGATAAACCAGGCCGTCTGCTCTTTGTCTCGAACGCTGATCACGCTGGCGCCCATCTTGACGATTCCAGCGATCGCTCCAGCCAGGATGCGCTCCTCCCGAGGAGTTAGAGGCGGAATAACCCCCTCTATGACCACGACGGCCGACTCATAGGTCTCCAGCATTCGCGCGACCTGATCGAATATCCTCCCGTCGAAGACTGATTTCAAGAAATCCCTGACAGTCTTCCTCTCCACGCATATCTGCCCGCCGATTAGGTAGTCGCAAGGCATGAGCCTCCTCTTGTCTACGCTCTCGAGCAGATCCTTGAGAGCCTCATATATGTCGTCGGGCTCGTTAGAGTCAACTATCACCCTGGCCGGCACTGAGAACACCTCTCATAATCTCTATCTCCTCCAGAAGCCTCCTAACCTCCACGTCTGGGTTGGCATCCTCTATTGAGTCTGCAAACAACTTGATGACCCCCGTATCCTCCTGATACCTCAACCTGCCCCTGATTACGACTTCTCTGCCAACGAGCCTCTTAGCCAGCTCATCGGCTGGGTAAGAATCCTCCTCATACCCTTGTTGCTCTATCTCAGTTAGGATCTCGTCGACAGACTTCTCCAGAACCTCCTCGGCCCTCTTGCCGAGGAACACCACTCTGGCGACCCCGGTTCCGTCGTCTACGGTGACGTGAAAGACTGGCTTGGGCGTAGCCTCCGGGATCTCTCCACAGGAGGGGCACTGAAATACGCCGTACTCCTTGCTGACCCTCGATCCACACTCGGGGCAGTACCACAGCACTCTAATTGGGTCCGATACGGAGATCACAGTTCCCCTGATCTCCCTGAAACCCTCTCCTTCAGTCAGCTCCAGCCACGTCCTCTTGTACTTCAAGGAGAAGGCAATCCTCACCGCCGAGGGAGGTACCTCCCCTGAACCTTGCTCGAGCACCTCAATCTCTCCGTAGTCCCCCACGTTGAGCACTCTCTCCCCATCCCTCACGCTCCAGAACGCGTTTCTTAGTCTGACTCGAGCCGGAAGGGAGATCCGGAGCATCTCCTCAGCCCTCTCCCCCCAAGCCCTCCCGAGGATCGGACCATCTGGAGTTGTGAGCACGAAGTCAACTACAGTCCTCCTCTGTCCCCTTGCTATGGCTTCTTCGGGCTCAAACACGTAGATTATGTTGCCTTCTATGGCCTGACCGCTCCTACCACCTTCGCCAGGCTGAATAACCTTAATTGCGGTTCTTGGAGTGCTGTGGAGCTCGATGGTCTCATCTCGCACTACGACCCTGACCGACTGGACCTCAATCAACGAACCCAAGGGTATCTGCTCGAGGAGCGTAGCCTTGTCGTCCCATAGGACGAGGCGAAGTTCCTCGTCCACCTTCTCGTCAGACAGCATGGCGCTGCTTATTGTGCCCGGCCTTCCATCCCTCCTCTCGAAAGACCTGGGTGGATTCACCCCCGAGAGAACGCCCTTAACATCGATCTCCTGGCCGCCCAGATCCTCTGTAACCTCGGCGACCGTCAGGGTCTCCACATCGTAGATTGGGTACTCAGGGAAGTCCCCTTCCAACTTGCGGATTGACCCCCTGGAATCCACGTGAATCGTGATGGCGCCCCTCCTAGCCCTAACCCTCCCTCCGGCGATCTCGACAACGTCTCCCTCTCTGATCTCCCCTGACCTTATAGCGTCAATCAGGTTCTGAGCCCAGACCACCACAAGGGCTACGCCAGACCCGTCGGCGAGTCTGAACTCTGCCCTCTCGCCCTCGGTACCATCTTTGCGGACAAACCTCAGCACGCCGAACATCCTCGTGATTCTTCCCCTGACCCTGACCCGGGACATACCGGAGTAGAGACTGCTGATGGAGAGCACAGACTCCGCCCTCTCCGTGGGGGCTTCCTGCAGACTCACTCCGAGATCCGTCGCGACTAGTATCAGGGCCGCGTCCGGCTTCAGGAGACCCTTGAAGTCATCTATGTACTTCATCATCCTCTCTAGTATCTCGCTTCTGCTTACGCCGGCCATCTCAGCAACGGTAGAGATCTTCTTCTCGAGTACTTCGTCTATTTCATCGCTCAACTCAGCCCAACCCCCTTGGCCCTTATCACCCACCCGGAGCCAGATCTCTGGATGTCGAACTCCGCTCCAAGCATTGTCTTCGCCAGCCAGACGTTTGTCTCGGCATGGGATGTGTACTCCGTGACCGTTATCTCCGACTCCCCAGAGGCCAGGGCCAGGTATGGAACTATCATATCTCCGGTGTGCCTATCGAAAGCAGCGCCGATTCTAAGCTCCCTTATGAGCCTCTCGGCCGCCTCTCTACCAACGACCTCACTGGGCTTCCCCCTTTTACCCAAGGAGTCCCCGCCCAGCAGGACACCAGCCTCACACTCCGCCCAAAGGGTTATCCCCGCTCCGGGTCCAGAGCGTGAGTCAGCAGACCAATCCAACTCCACGTCGGCGTCCAGCCCAGCCTCCCTGAGCCTCCCAATGGCTGCAGCCCTGATCCTCTCAGCCACGTGCCTCGGCAGCTTGACGGCGTGCGCCACACCCCCTATCCTCTTTACGTCACCTCTCTCGGTCACCTTCAATGGGGGCAGTGGGTTCGTGGGATGAACTGTAAGCTTGACCTTCCCGCCCCCCCTCGGGTAGTACCCCCTCCTCTCCACCTCTATCTCAATGTTTGCCCCCATCAGGGAGAGGTTCCTAGCGAAGACGTGCTTCATGTAGTCTATTGGAGGCGCCATGGGAACGTCCGTCCCTCCTATCAGCTCTACCTGAACCGTAGAGTCGGCAAACAGCGCCGCCGGGAGCAGCGCCTGAATAACCAGACTCACGCTGCCGGCAGTTCCTATGTCGAGCCGGTACCTGCCCCCACGCCTCTCCCTCGGCACGAACCTGACCCTCGTCGATCCGACCCTAAGGCCCTCCACAGTAGCAGAGGTGAGGTCAGCCAAGATTCTCGCCGCGGACAGGTGCTGCGGCCTCAGGCCGGGGTTGCTCCTCTTCGCCCTTATGTTGTACACCTCAACCGGCTTGAGGGACACCGCCGAGAGTGCGAGAGCGTACCTGAAGATCGATCCTCCTCCCTCGCCGTAGCTCCCATCTATTCTCACAAGGTTCATCTGGATTTCTGCGGAGTCACGTCTTAAATAAGGTTCAGCGCAACTGTAGCGAGGTTCTCTGGATATGTCCCACGTCCAAGTCTGCGTAGAGAGCGTGTCTGAGGGTTATGTTGCGATGGCGTTCAAAGGGAGCAGGCTCCTCTGCAACACAATTCCCGTCGAGAGCGAGAGGAGAGCCCTCGGCCTCCTCAGGGCAGTCTGCCAGAGGGCCTGGGGCAGAGTCCCTCTGAAGAGGACCAGGTTCTGCGGGCTGGAGTCCGAATTGGTTGCGGCGGAGATAAACAAGCTCTTCCTGGGCGAGCCAGCTTCGCTAGAGGGAATTAAGCTGGTCCCTCCGAGGGACCGCAGGATGAGGAGAGCTCTCGACGTGGTCTCCAAAGTGCCCAGAGGGAGAGTGATCACGTACAGCATGCTGGCAAAGGTGCTGGGCACGTCCCCTCGAGTGGCTGGGGGCTACATGGCCAAGAACCCCTACCCACTCATAGTGCCCTGTCATCGCGTCGTGAGAGCGGATATGACGCTCGGGGGGTACTCCTTTGGAAAGCTGATCAAGGCCTACATTCTAATGAGGGAGGGAGTTGAGGTGGACCTAGAGACCGGGAAGGTCGACAGGAGCGCTCTAATCACGCGAGAAGAACTAGAGAGGCTCCTCAGGAGGGTTGACCTGCTGAGGGAGACTGTTGGGTGGTGAGCAGATTGTCGGAGGCTAGGCCTGTCTTCGGAGTCGACTATGGAACCTCGTTCTTCAAGTTTGGACCCCTCTGGATAGGGAAGTACCCAGAGATGCTAGAAAACAGGGGATACTTCCCAAAGATATCCAAAGTCGTCGCAGAGATACGCGGGATACCGGCCAGGGAAGTCGTCGTCGGGCCGGAAGTGGCGAACTATCTGGAGTCAAGGGAGGATCTAGAGCGTCTCTACTACCCGATGAGGAACGGAGTCGTGCCCCGAGACGACGAGAGAGGGTGGAAGGTCGTCAAGGAGCTGACGAGGTACGCGCTCAGCAAGCACTATCCCGGCGAGCAGAGCCCCTTCGGGGCTCCCTTTGACGGATTCTTCGTAGTGGCGGCGTTTGCGGCTGAGGCGCCCACATACATGTACGAGAAGCTCTTCGAGATATACGGAGAGCTGAACTCAGAAGAGGGAAAGAGGCTCGTAAAGGCGCTGACAATAATACCTCAGCCTCTGGCCGTGGCCATAGCCGAGAAGGCCACGACGTGCGTAGTGCTGGAAGGGGGCCACGGGAACACTCAGATAACTCCCATAAGTAGGGACGTAATTCGGGCGGCTGTGATACCCCTCAACAGGGGCGGGTCCGACTCGGACGCGATCGCCAGGCAGATACTCAAGGACTTGGGATACTCAGATCTAGCAAGGGAGGACAAGTTCGTCAGAATATTCAAGGAGATGGCCGGCCTAGTTCCCCTCGACCTAGATCGAGCAATAGCATGGGTGAAGGAGCACCCTGAAGCACTGACCTCCAAGTTCACACTTCCAGGGACCACCGTGGAGGTGGACATGGGGGACAAAGCGTGGCAGAGGTTCCTGATTGGGGAGTTTTACTTCAACCCAGCGCACGAGGTCTTCGAGAGCTACTACACCAGGGGATTCCCGGCGCCAAGGGACACCATAGTCGGGGGTAGGGTCGTTTCGGGCAGGACCTCCTTGGCCGAGGCCATAAGGATGGCCGTCTCAATGACGCCGGTCGAGATTCAGTCCACGCTGCTCAGGAGCATAATACTCTCGGGTGGAGCGTTCAACTGGACGGTCCCAGCAGGGCTTGAGGAGGTGGCCGCCGACAGCCCAACCAAGCTCTCAAAAATGCTTAGAGACCTCGGGATCGATACGAAGCCCAAGATGGTGTCAGAGCCCCAGTTCTCCGTGTGGAGGGGTGCCGTGGTCTACGGGCTGTTCCTGCCGGAGAACCTCGGGTGGGACTGGAGGTCCATGGAGGGCTGGCACTACTTCGACTGACTCGATAACATCGACAGGAATCTCAGAGCGTCCTCGAACATGAACCTCCCGTTGTTGAACATCACGTAGACTCTCTCCCTCCTCTCAAGCTCCCTCCTCACAGCCTCAAGTACCTTAGATAGTTCGTCTTCGCTGTACTGGTGGTTATAGACTATCCTACGGCCCTCCCACCGCCCATGGAGCCTGAAGTACGCGACCGGGCCTGAGTCAAGGGGCTCGCCCACGGTTGGGTCGACTATGTGGGTGAGATCGAGCTCGTCCATGAGACTTGTCAAGAACTCCCTTTCGGCCCACCAACTCTCGTGCCTCGGCTCCCACCCGAGCCTCATGCCGTCCCTCTCGATAGATGAGAAGAAGTCTCCCAGATCCCTAACTCTCTCGTCCGTCTTTGAGAATGATGGGGGCGACTGGAAGACCACGAAGGTTGCCTCGAGCGCCCTTGCAATCTTGAGCACCATACTCCAGGCTCTGAAGTTGGCCTCAGTTGGCCTTAGGTCTCCGCATCCCTCGCAGGATATGCCGCTCTTCCTCCAGATGAGGCTCCCCGGACTGTGCGTGAGCGCCGCCCAAGCCTTCAGCGTGTACGTGAATCCTGGAGGGGCTTCTCTCCTCCACTTCTCCGCCGTGGACTCGCGAGGCAGCTTGTAGAAGGTTCTCTGGATCTCAACGGAATTCAAGGATTCAAAGTACCTCTTCCGCGATACCGAGAACCCGCAGCATCCAACGAGTACGTCGGGAGGCAAACGGGCATCCCCCCTGTTAGATTCGATTTATTACCGTCGGCCGAGCAGAATTAAGGTTGGGTGTTCAACATTGAGGCTGCCAGAGGAGATCTTTCAGATAGCGGACGACATTCGCACCATGAGAATTAGAGGTGCGGGAAGGATCGCAAGGGCTGCGGCAAGCGGTCTTGCGCTAGTGGCAGAGAAATATGAGACAAACAATAGAGACGAGCTGAAGGACGCCCTGCTGGAGGCAGCCAGGATTCTCGTCAGCACGCGTCCCACGGCGGTGTCTCTCCCCAACGCGATAAGGTTCGTCGTCGTGAGGGCCTTGAACGCCTATGAGCAGGGAGCTGACGTCAATGAACTGCGAGAGACCATAAAGACATCGGCAGAGGACTTCATTGCGAACTCTAGAACTGCCGTTGAGAGGATAGCTGAGTTCGGCGCCAGGCGTATCAGAGACGGCGACCGGGTCATGACACACTGCCACAGCACCGCGGCCGTCAGCGTCCTGCTAAAGGCTTGGGAGCAGGGGAAGAGGTTCGAAGTATTCTCGACCGAGACCAGGCCGAGATTCCAAGGAAGGATAACCGCAGCCTTGCTGGCCGATGCTGGCATTCCCGTGACGATGATAGTGGACTCAGCCGCGCGATACTTCATGGAGTCCATAGATGCGGTAATAGTCGGCGCGGACGCAGTAGCTGCCAACGGCGCGGTGGTGAACAAGATAGGAACCTCGGCTATAGCGCTGGCGGCTCACGAGGCCAGAGTGAACTTCTTCGTGGCCGCAGAGACTTACAAGTTCTCCCCAGAGACTATGCTAGGCACTCTGATAACGATAGAAGAGAGAGACCCAACGGAGGTCGTGGACAAAGAATACTTGGAGCAGCACCCCAAAGTCAGAGTCAGGAACCCAGCGTTCGACGTGACGCCTCCTGAGTACATCGACATAATCATCACGGAGCGCGGAGTAATACCTCCTCAGGGCGCTCTGATGATACTAAGAGAAGAGTTCGGGTGGTTCACGAGGGCCAACTTGCCCGACTTCCTGATGGGAGCTCCGGGGCCCGCTCACGTTGCAGGCTACTAGATCTATGGCACCTCGTCTGGGGGGAGGTACCCCCACCTGTCTGCCGCCAGCTTAAGCTCCTCGCTCCCCTCCACAGCCTCGTAGAACCCCTCACCCCTAAGCGCAGCGTCAAGGGCAGCCCTCGCAGCAATCACTCCAGACTTGCACCCCCAAGGGTGACCGTACACCCCCTCGTCAAACATCAGGGCCTGGTCGGTTCCGAAGAGCAGGACGTTGGTCTCGACCGAGCCAGGGTGGACCATGCCGACGGCCGCCGGGAGGGATTTCTTTGCCCTCTCTACCAGCTTCCCGAGGAGAGCGGAGTCAATTGAACTTATCTCAGACCTCCCGAGCCTCCAGCCGGCGGAGGGTCTCTCGACTACGTCAGCCCCCGCGAGCCTCAGTAGTGCAGCGGCCGCCTCTGGCGACGCCCACGAGAGGCCCGGGTCCATGGCCCCACCCCTAACGTAGACGGCCACCCTGTGCCCGGAGCGGGCGATCGCTTCGATGGCCTCGAAGGTCGGCGAGCCCAGAGCTACGCAGGATATCCCAGCGTCCGCCGCAGACTCAACTAGGCTCATGAGGGCGTCGGACCTGGTGTCAACGGAGACGGCGTAGATGACCCGCCTCCCGACCTCCTCCCTCACCCTGTCCACCATGTCGGCCGCGTGCGAGACCCTGGCCGACAGGGGCGAGAACGGCTGGTCGAGGAGGAAGGGGGTCTCCACTCCTATGTCTGCCCCGGCGACGGCCAATTCGTAGAACTTCTTCGCTTGGTCGAAGGGCTCGCTGCTCTCGCTGCGGATCACGACCCCCAGAAGGGGTCCTCTGGTGCCGGTCAGCTTCCTGATCCCCTGGAGCCCCACCTTTGGACCGGCGAACAGGTCTGGAGGGACTTCGATGGAGGAAACTCGGCACTTAACCGGAGCAGACCTCACGACCTCCATCAGGACTTGAGCTAGGTGCGACGCAGGAGCGTTCGGGTCAATCAAGTCACTCGGCACTCTGACAACGATCTCAGGCCTACCTTCTACCGCCTCCGCCGATGGCGCAGGTCCGCCTACGTCCTTCAGGGCGTTCCGAACGTGACCTATCGCCCGACTCACGGCCCGAGGATCTTCGAGAGATAAGACGGCAACTATCTCAGTCGTGATTTCATCCCCCGACTCCGATCTCCTGAGAAACTCCTTAATGGTTTGCGGCTCTCGTCGAAGGGGATGACCTCGAGTCGAGAGGGGGGAGAGGTTCTCAGGCTCAGAGAGAATGAGGGGTTCGTCTCCTACGGTCCAGTCGAGGTTGTAGTTGAGGAGGGCGAGGTCGAGCTCTGGGGGGCTCCTGTGGAGCACTTTAAGCTGTCCGAGAGTGACGTCCCCGCTTTGGTGAGGGCCCTGAGCCCCTCTCGACTCGAGGTGAAGGCTCCTCAGCCCCCTAAGACTCTGAGGGGGATAGTCCCAGAGGAGTGGGAGCAGGCGGCCTCTGAAGTATCTGCTGGAGATACTCTCGTGGTTCTGGGCGGCGTCGACGTCGGAAAGAGCGGGTTCACAACATTCTTGGCAAACAGGCTCGTGCTGAGGGGATTCCGAGTCGGCATAGTGGACGCTGACGTGGGGCAGTCGGACATTGGACCGCCCGGAACCATCGGCCTGGCCGTCATCAAGGCACCTATACTCCACACGAAGCTTGCGGAGCCAGCAGGCCTTTTCTTCGTCGGCGACATCTCACCTCACGGCCACCTCCTGCCCATGGTCGTTGGCTCGCTTCGAATGACTCAGCTTGCTAGGGAGCTGGGCGCAGACGTGATCTTGGTCAACACGACAGGCCTCATCCACGGCGGGGTTGCGAGGGCTCTGAAGAGGTTCAAGCTCCTGGCAATTAGGCCGACGCGTGTGGTGCTCATCGAGCGGGAGGGAGAGACCAGCCACCTAGTCAGGCTTATACCTCCCGAGGCTAAGCTGAGGAGGATGAGATCCCCTGAGTACGCCTCGGAGAAGTACAGGTCCCTCAGGCGGTTCAGCAGGAGGGCAGCCTACGCCAGGTACTTGGAGGGTGCGGCTATCGTCTCCTACGACCTGAGCGAGGTCAGGCTGTTGGGCACCTCCCTAGGATCCGGTGAGAGGAAGCCGGACCTCATAGAGCCCATGGGGAAAGCCCTCGGCTGCAACCTCCTCCACGTTGAGGAGGCGCCGGATCAGATAGTGCTCGTCTGTGAGGGGAGACCGGACGTCAAGCTGCTCAAAACGGTTCAAGAGCTAACGGGGAAGGAGGCGCGCTACACGACGAGGGAGAGCCTCAAGGGACTCTACGTCGGATTGCTCGACGACAGAGGCCTCTGCTCTGCTGTCGGGATCCTCCAGGAGATAGACTTCGACTCCTGGTCGGCGAAGGTCAAGACGAAGTATTATGGCGTCCCTAGCGCGATAGAGTTCGGTCATGTGCGGTTAAGCGATGAGCTGGAGGAGGTAGGGAGGAGAGGGGTTTGGGAGGCCTAGGTAGGATAGTCACGAATTTTGAGGACCTCCTGAGCCACTGCAAGGCCGAAGGAGATAGACGTGCGAGAGAGCTGGCTTTGATGGCAGCCGAAGCAGGGGTCAGATCTGCAGACCCAAGGGTAGCCGTCAGGAAGTCAGTCAGGCTGAGTGAGGACGCTGCAGAGATAGGGGGAAAGGAGATCCGGCTAACCGGTCGCGTGTACGTGGTTGGCGCGGGCAAGGCCACGGGCAGGATGGCCGAAGCAGTAGAAGGTCTGCTGAGGGACAGGATAGCTGGCGGGACGATCAACGTTCTGCGCGGAACCGAGACAGTCTTCAACACGGCGAGGATAGCGATTCACCCAGCGGGCCACCCCATCCCAGACGAGGGGACCATAGAGGGGACCCGCAGGATATTGGAACTCGTAGAGAGGGCGGGCTATGGAGATACGGTCTTTGCGCTGATCTCGGGTGGTGGCTCGGCTCTGATGGAGCTACCACAGCCTGGGATATCGCTGGAAGACCTGAAGAAGGCAAATGACGTGCTGATCAAGTCAGGAGCCGATATACAGGAGATCAACGCTGTCAGAAAGCACATCTCGAGAGTGAAAGGGGGACAGCTGGCCAGGGCAGCCAGGCCTGCCGAGGTGGTGGGGCTGATCGTGTCCGACATCGTGGGAGACCCAATCGACTCGATAGCCTCAGGACCGACCTCGCCCGATCCAACCACCTTCCAGGACGCCTGGGAGGTTCTAGAGAAGTACGACATCGTGCCCAAGATGCCAGACTCCGTCGTCGAGGTTCTGAAGAGGGGCCTGAGGGGTGAGATCCCCGAGACCCCGAAGCCAGGAGACCCTCTGTTCGAGGGCGTCCACAACGTGCTGGTGGCCTCCAACTCGCTGGCGGTCTCCGAAGCTGAGAGAGTCCTGAAAGAGAGCGGACTGAGGATCGTGAACCTGGGCTCCTTCATAGAGGGGGAGGCGAGGCACGTTGGGAAGGCCCTGGCTGGAGTGATTCAGGCAATCGAGAGGCAGGGGGTCCCCGCCTCGACTCCAGCCGCGGTGGTCGGAGGAGGAGAGACCACGGTAAGGGTCACCGGCCCTGGGAGAGGAGGGAGGAACCAGGAGCTAGTCCTCGGCGCCGTAGAGAAGCTCTCCGGACTTCGAGGAGTGGCTCTCCTGTCGATAGGTACGGATGGTATAGACGGGGTGACCGACGCGGCCGGGGCTGTGGCCGACGGCAGTACTCTGGAAAGGGCAATCTCGCTTGGCCTAAAGCCTGCGGACTACCTCAAGCAGAACAACTCCTACGAGTTCTTCAAGAGGCTGGGCGACCTGATATTCACCGGCCCCACCTACACGAATGTCATGGATCTCTTCGTGGCGGTTGCCCTCTGAGGGCATTCCTTATTTATAACGGGAGGTTGGTTGTGCTCAGCGACGAGGGTTATTGATGCCGAGGAAGAATCCGAAGGGCAGCGAGCCCGCGCAGAGCGGTTGGAGAGGCCGCCTAGGTAGGAAGCGCAGAATCGACATCTACGCGCCGAGGGTTGGGTCGACGAAGTTCAGCAGAGGACCATCCATTCGCGTAGGGGACGTAATAGAACTCCTCATAACCGACGTCACTAGGAGAGGAGAGGGCGTAGGGCAGTACATGGGGAGAGCAGTGATAGTCAGGGGTGCCGCCGACCCTGGAGAGGTGGTCACGGCGGTAGTAAAGAGAATAACTAAGGATGGTGTGCTAGCAGAGGTGGCCTGAGCTCTGCCCCGGGCCGGTGGGTCAAATAGAACTGTCAGGCTGCTGCGGTCACTAGGTCTCACGTGGTCTGAGGCAGAGTGCTTGCTCACTCTGGTGAGGGCTGGGGTGGGTCTAACAGCAGATCAGGTGTCTGAAGAGTCAAACATACCGCTATCGACAGTCTACAGAGCCCTGAACTCGCTCCACAGCCAAGGGCTGGTGGAGGTGACTCCTGGGAGACCCATGATCTTCAGGGCCCGCCACGCCGCCGACCTAATCTCATCAGCGCTCTCAAGTTCGATAGAGTCAGCGATAGAGGCGGCCACGGAACTCATGGAGAAGCTTCCGTCGGCCTCAAGGCCTGGCTTCATAGAGTTCGAGGTCTCAACAGGAGCCTGGCTGGTGCCCCTCAAGGGAACTAGGGCGATCGAGGCCGCCTGCTCGGCCATAATCAAGAGAGCCACAGGTAGGGTGACGCTCATGAGCGGAGATCCAAAGCCTCCATTCTGGGAGAGGCTGCTGAGACTTGCGGAGGGCAAGAGGGGGGTAGAGGTCGAACTCACAGTCAACCTCGGTGGGAGCATGGGTGGAGTGTGCGCGTCAGAAGGTCCGGCGGCCGTGTGGGAGCACAGGCCGGAGGAGGGGTGGGTGGGCCTGGCGACCTCCCTCCCCGGCCTCAAATCTGCCCTGTGCAGGTACCTTAGGCAGGAGTAGGAGGGGTGACGCATGGAGCTCAGAGCAGACCTGCACATTCACTCGAAGTACAGCAGGGCGACCAGCCGGGCCATGGACATCCCTCACCTAACGTCGGCGGCAGCTACCAAGGGGATTGACCTGCTGGGCACGGGAGATTTCACTCACCCGGCCTGGAGGAGCGAGCTGAAGTCTTGGCTCGAGGAGACTCCCTACGAGGGGGTTTACGAGTACGGAGGCGTCTACTTCATACTGCAGACCGAGGTTAACCTAGCCTTCAGGAGGGGGGACCGCCTCCACAGGATCCACCTCGTTGTGCTGGCCCCCGACTTCGAGGTCGCCGAGGAGGCCTCGACGCTTATGTCTAGGTGGGGGAACCTGGAAGCCGATGGAAGGCCCACTCTCAGCGTGGAGCCTCCAGAGTTCTTGGAGGCGATCCTCGAGATCGACCCGTGGGTCGAGGTCATACCCGCCCACGTGTGGACGCCCTGGTACTCTCTCTTCGGGAGCAGGAGCGGGTTCGACTCTGTTGAGGAGGCGTTCCAGGACCAGTCCCACAGGATCCACGCGCTGGAGACGGGGCTGTCCTCGGACCCGCCCATGAACTGGAGGCTGAGCTCCCTGGACAGGTACGCCCTCGTCAGCTTCTCAGACGCACACTCGGCGAACTCGTTGAGACTGGGGAGGGAGCTGACAGCCTTCAGCGTGAAGGAGCCCAGCTACCGGGAGATCGTGAGGGCGCTGAGAGAACCCTCTCACGCTGCGTTGGCATACACGGTGGAGGTTCCGCCTGAGTATGGGAAGTATCACTACGACGGGCACCGCTCCTGTGGGGTCAGGATGCACCCCAAGGAAGCCATCAGGAGGGGGAACATCTGCCCGATCTGCGGCAGGCAGCTCACGTTGGGCGTCCTGCACAGGGTGGAGGAACTCGCCGACAGGCCTGAGGGGGCGATCTCGGCAAATGCCAGACCGTTCTACAGGCTTATACCCCTCAGAGAAATTCTGACGCTCGCTAGAGAGGAGGGGAGGCTCTCAGAGAAGCCGGATGTGGTGTACAGGAAGCTCGTCGAGGAGTTCGGCTCTGAGATGAGGGTCCTCCTCTCCAGGGACTATCAGACCCTCGAGAGGCTGGCAGGGGAGACCGTGGCCGGCGTGCTGAGAGCGATGCACTCGGGTGACCTGCTGATAGACCCTGGCTACGATGGAGTGTACGGGAGGCTCCTCCTCGACTCAGGCTCAAGGGAGCTCAATCGATTCAGGGAATTTGGAGACCTGACGGAGTTCCTGTCTTGAGCTACTCTGGGCCCTCCGCGATTGCCCTCGCAATCCCTGCCGGCGAGAAGACGCCGAGTAGGGAGCCAGGCAGGTGAGGCCCCAGGGCGGGGACGAGCCCCTTCGCCTGCGTGTCCGCTTTGCAGACGAGCGCGTGGCAGAGGAACGCGAGCCTCTCAATACGTATCACGTCTATCTCGTGACCTGTCCTCCTCAAGGCTCGCCTGATCTCCCTTTCCGTGCTGCCAGAGACTATGAGCACGTCCAGCTTTCGCCTCAGCCACCTCTTGAATATGGCGACCTGCCTCGGCGCGAGGGCCGCGTCCACCTTCCCGTCCCTCTTCCTCGCCACGACTATCCGTAGGGGCATCCTGTCGACCATCCCGAAGAGTCGAGCTATCATCCTGGCTGGGAGCTTCTTACCCTCCACAAGGGCACTCCTCAACTCGTAGAGAGGGACCAGCGCGTCTTTCTCCTCCAAGAAGGCGTCCACGTATATCCCGTAGCCCACCTTCCCGAGGTCCGTCACGAAGCCCCTGAGCTCCTCCCCCTCCCTAACCTCCTCTATGCTCTTGACCTCGCCGTACCTGAGCTTGAGCAGGTTCGCTGCCGCAACTTCGTCCCTCCCATCTATGGTCGCTAGGACCCAGTCCTTGTCCACCACATCTAGGTCTAGGCTACCTATGTGCATCTCCTCAATCTGGGACATTATCTCCCAGCCAAACGCTTCCAGCCTCTTCTCCAGTGACCTTCCGTAGATTTTCTCGCAGAGCAGCACCCTCTGAACCAGCAGTATCACCCCAAGTCCTCAAGCAGGTGATCGATCGTTCTCACGAGTTCGTCTATCTTGGCGAGCATCGTGGCTTTGTCCTCTGGCTCGAGCGAGGCCCCGCACTTGGGACAGGTCACGTCTCCGCCGTTCATGAGTTGAGGGAGGACCTCGTCGGACGAGACCCTGTAGTGCGAGGGGTCGTTAGCGCAGACGTAGAACTGACTGTACTCCTCAAGGCTCCTCCTCCCCAAGAGGAGGCTCCTGACCTTCCTGAGCCTCGTCCGGAGGAAGTCCCTCGAGTTCGCCAGGTTCAGCCTCCAGTACGTCCTCCTCCCGCCGTCCTCAAGCTCCTCCGTCCTTAGCTGGTGAGCCAGGTTCGCGGCTTGGAGCGCGTATAGGATCTTCCTAACGTCTTGCTGAGTCATGTCCAGCTTCTGAGCCAACTCTACCTCGTGGAACTCACCCTCAGCGGTCAGATCCAGCAGAGCCCTGGCGACTTCGACGTCTCCGACGGCTGCCGCCATGGCGGCCAGCGCTAGGTCCTTCTCTTCCATGAGACCCTCTTCGTGAATATTCCCGCAGGAATTTTATAGAGCCTACGGGGGCATGTGCCTCTAGCCCCGGTAGCTCAGCTCGGCAGAGCGGCCGCCTCGTAAGCGGCAGGTCGCGGGTTCGAATCCCGCCCGGGGCTCCACTAAAGCACAACCACACCTCTTTGGACCTACACCCGACGACCGACGGCGAGGCGCGCTCAGAAGGTGGATCTCTCATAAGCACCGGCCCCTTAGGTGCTACAGACGTGGTGCGCCGGCAGAGGCCTGGCCAAATGCTTATGTTTGTCCTCGGCGCACAGGCTCTCGGCGATGATGCCTGGGAGGGGACATCGGACCCGCAGAGGAATGACGGCCCACCCCTCAAGCTGAGCCAGCCTCTTGGTGGTGGCTATGCCGACAATAGTGTTCCTCCTGCTGTCAGGCACTCTAACGTTCTACATAGCCTGGTCGATTGGAGCGAACGACGAGACCATGGCAGCCATTGGCGGCAGCAGGGTCGTGAGGATGGGGCAGGCCGCCCTGCTCGGCGCCGCGCTCGACTTCATCGGCGCCGCGTTCCTCAGCTCCAACGTCGAGGAGACCCTCGGAGAGAACCTCGTGCCCAACCTGTCCCTGGTGGACGCGGCCATAATATCACTGGCCGTTGCGACTTGGCTGGTCGCGGCCTCCTCCTGGGGCTGGCCGGTCTCAACGACGCACGCCGCCGTCGGGGCCGCCGTTGGCCTGGGGCTGGCAATGGGGATGGATGTCAACCTAGGCGTCCTCGGAGAGGTGGCAGTTGGGTGGGTAATCTCTCCCGCCCTAGGCGCCCTCGGCTCTTGGCTCACCTACCTCGCCTTCCAAAGAATAGTCCTCTCCAGGGCCAGGGGCCTCCTGTCGAGGTCAAGCATTGAGTACAGAGCCTCCTACATTCTCCTGATAGCCTCCTCCCTCACGGCCCTCTCGAGGGGAGGCAACGACGTGGCCAACGCGACGGCCTTCCTTAAGGCCGCCACGGGCGGCTCGCCGATGGTGACTCTGTTGGGTGGTCTAGGGATGGCCATAGGCCTTGCCACGCTGGGCAGGAGAGTTCTGGAGTCCGTCGGGGGCAAGCTCGTGGACCTCACGCCGTCCTCGGCCATGGTGGCGCAGCTATCAACGGCCGCGGTTATGTTCATCGGCACGCTGCTGGGTCTCCCGCTCTCAGGCACGCACATACTGGTGTCGTCTCTGGTCGGAATAGCGCTGGCGAAGGGCTCTCCGATCAACGTATCAGAGCTGACCTCCGTGGCGTTCGCATGGGTCGTGACCTTCCCGGCCGCTGGCATACTGTCTTTCGCTCTGGCCAGGGCCTACCTAGCCCTGGCCTAGTCTCACCCCCTTATCCTGAGCACTATGGATCTCAGGACGTCCGAGGCGTCCTCGCACGAGTCGGCTATGTTCTCCAGTTCTTCTATCAGCTCGGCCACCATCGTGGCCAGTCCGGAGGGCGGGTTCAGCCCAGCAAACGTCCTCAAGGTCCTCATGTGGAGAGCGTCGCAGAGCTTCTCGCCCTCCTCTACCTCGTCGCACATCCTCTCGCATTCCTTCAAGTCTGCCCCGATGGTGTCAATGGCCTTGCGAAGGGCCTTGGTCGTCTCGAGGTCGGCCTCGGCCATTCGGATTAGATCTTCGGCAAGAAAGGCCAGCTCCCCCTGGAGCCTCACGTGCGACAGGTACCTGGCCGCGTCCATCGCGCTGTCGGCTATGCGGTCGAGCCTCCTGGCCAGGTGGATGACGTCCTGCCTGCTCAGGGGAGGGAGCACCCCCTTACCCAAGGAGTGCATTATCTCACGCCTGATCCCATCAGCCTCCTCCTCGGCAGACCTCACCATTCCAATGAGCCTCAGGGCCTCCGCGTCCTCTCCCCTGGCCTTGGCCTCGATGGCCTTAACGAGCGACTCGACCGTCTGCTCGACCAGCCTCGCGTGCTCACGAATTAGCTCGAAGCTGGCACGCCACATCCGCTCGCCGAAGCCGAGGCGCAGTGGCATCAGCGTTACCCAGGCTGAGTGTGGGGGTTTGCATAAAACGGTGAAGTTCCCAGAGATCGGCTCACACGGTCTTTAGGGGGGCTGGAGGTACCGAGTCAGGCGCTCTGGAGGCCTTAGATCGGATAACTGCTGGAGGGTCGTCGGCCTAACGGTCAAGGCTAGTTCTACTCAGACTAGTCTCTTTTAATTTGGTAGTACCGTTGAGTACTACCGATGCCTGCGGTGCTGAAGGTGACCAGGAAGGGGCAGGTGACCATCCCCAAGAAGTTCAGAGAGGCTCTCGGCATAGAGGAGGGCGACTTGATATACGCGCAGATCGAGGGAGACAAGATAATACTGAGGAAGCCCGGCCTCCCAGAGCCTGGAGAGGCCGTGGGTGATGAGGAGTACTTCAAGATACTGTCCGAGCTCGAGGAGGAGAGGGCGCGTTGGCGCTGATCCTAGACACGCGCTTCCTGATAGCACACACATTCCCTCCAACAGAGCGAGACAGAGAGAAGATCAGGGAGTTCGTCGCCAGGTCGGCCAGAGACGGCTTTGCAATACCCTCGGTCGAGGTAGCCGAGTTCGTCAAGGTGGCGGGGAGGAGGCTCGGCTCTGAGGCGGCAGAGGTCAGGATCAGAGTGTGGATCTCGGGGGGAGCCAAGGTGGAGCCTATAGACGAGCGCGTAGCCTTCGAGGCTGGAAGGATGGCGCTGGCCAAGGACGTTCCTCTAGCCGACGCTCTCGTGGCGGCCGTGGCCAAGTCTGCTGGAGGGGTGGTGGTCAGCGACGACCCTCACTTCCGTGTGTTGGGCGTCAAGACGACTTGGTACAAGTAGCCAAGGAGGACAGGCAGCTGTTTGGATCAGAGAGCCATCCAGAACTTCCCAACGTCAGAAATAACGAACGAGAGGTGGTGGGGCCGGTGGGATTCGAACCCACGACCACCGGCTCCCAAGGCCGGCATCCTACCAAGCTAGACCACGGCCCCCGCAGCCTCGATGCCATCTGGAAATTTAACTATTGACTCGGCTCCACCATGCGGGCCAGCTTCCTAAGCGAGCCCTCTACGTCCCTCCAGTCCCACTCCCCGAACTCGACGTTGAGCACCTTCATGAGTTCCTCAGCGAAGACCCCAGGGCCTGGCTCCCTGGAGTACTCCCTCGCCTCAGTCGGCGGCCCCATCCAGTCCGGGGCGCTGCCGTGCTCGTTGACCCCGCAGGATGGGCTACCGTTGACCCCGACAACGCCAAGCACCTCGTAGCCGTTGCGAACATACTCTTGGACGATTGCAGCCACCTCCTCAGCCAGCCTCCTGCAGTGGCCTCTGAACCCTGGGTTGTCGAACTGCTCCTTGACGGCCCAGAACCTCCTCAGGCCGTAGTACGTGAGTTCGGGGCAGGGAAGCTGCACTATGCCGACGCCAGCGTCTGAGAGGAGTTCCAAGATCTCCTTGACGGGGCCCGGTCTCCGCGCCTTGCCCACCACGACGGAGTTCTGGTTCAGGAGGCAGTGGGTCAGCAGGATGACCCTCTTGGATCTGGGGTCCTGAGCAGGCATCGACTGATCTTGATGATGTCCCGCTTTTTACCATACTAATTCTCTACACAGAGAAGCATGGTTTTCGCAGGCTTGAGGACCTTAACTCCAATGCCGATTCAATCAGCTAGGGCGCTTATAGAACTGCGCAGAACCTGAGAACGAATCGTTGAGGCGTTCTACTTGCCTTCTGATGCTAACTCCTCAAACATATAACAGTATGGTGGTGGGGCCGCAGGGATTTTCACCGAAACGCTAAATGACGTTTCGGATTTGAACCCTGGCCAAGGGCTCCCGAAGCCCTCATCCTACCAAGCTAGACCACGGCCCCACCGGAGGCCTGTTGACCCAACCCTCAATTAAAGCTTGACCTGGATTGGACGCTTAGGCAATAAGGCCTGATTTACCTCACTACACGGAAGTACCGATGATAAAGTTAGCAGAAAAGCCGTCCCAGCGGGATGAGACTCTTGCTAAGGGCAACGAGCTACCGAGGAGAGGAAGACCAGTAGGAGCTTTGGGGAGTTCGAGATCCGCTCAGAACCCAAAGAGCAAAGAGGCCGCAGTAGGGACGAAGTTGAGAACGAGCCCCATGTTCACGACCAACCTCACTAACCATCCCCAAGGAGTCAGGTAGACCCGGGGGTTCTGAGATGCCAGGAAAATCACCATTAAGGCTAAGATCACCGTGAGTGAAGTAACACAGAGAGAGCCCAGAGGCTGGATCCAGGGCTAAGGGCCACGATTACTCTTGACAGAAGCCCGTAGAAGAAAAGAAGGAAGTGAACCCAGCCGGAGATGGCCGCCCCCTACTTTGGTCCTACTCTATAAATTCTCTTGGAAACAGCGACCACCAGGAGCGTCTGCATAATTGGAACAACTTTGAGGAACGTGCCCAGCTCAATCTGAGGCTCCATCGGATTTATCAGCTGCAGTGTGGTGCAGAAAAGCTCTGCGCACCGCCGCGGCGCGGGAACCCAAAGGAGCATGTTATAGATCTGGGCATTTACGCCTCTTGGATCGGCAAGACTTGCTCGCCTTCCCTTGACTGGCCAAGGTTCTAAGGTGCTAGGCCAGCTTCATAGGCATCTGAAGCATCGCCAACAAGAGGGAAGCCCGCCTGGTTGCCTCAGGCTTTACAACCCTCCTTTTCAGCACAGCAGGGCTCCTGCCGTTGGATGGTGGCGGACACTTCGATCAAAATCACGCCACGCTGAACTGGCTGGCGGCTGTAGACTTGTTCAAGAGGGAGTTGGACGGTTATAGAGCCTCCGTGCCTCGATAACAAAGAATAGAGGAGCCCTTGAATCCCCAGGGAAGAGTCCGAGCTGGCTTAGTCGGCGAAAAAAGTAATAATGCCCGACCCCCGTTGGTTAGGGGCTTGGGGCGGAATAGTTACCTCTTGAGACAGCCCAAATAGACGATCCAAACCTCTCCTTACCATACCGCTCCAAGCCCTTAACTCTTGCCTCGAAGTGCTGAATCTGCCGCACCTCAGACCTTCTCCATCGCCTCCTTGAGCTCCTCGTAGATCCTTTCGAGCGACTCGCTTATCACCTTGGTCTCGGCTATGACGGGCATGAAGTTGGTGTCCCCATTCCACCTGGGAACTACGTGAACGTGCACGTGACCCTCGAAGCCAGCCCCTGCCACTCTGCCGACGTTCACGCCTATGTTGAACCCGTGCGGGGAGAAGGCCTCCCTAAGCGCCCTCACGGACTTCACCGTGAGTTCCCACACCTCTAGGGCCTCCTCAGGCGTCAGGTCTTCCAGCGAGGGGACGTGCCTGTACGGCGCAACCATCAGGTGGCCCGGGTTGTAGGGGTACCTGTTGAGCAGGACGAACCCCAGCTTCCCCCTGGCCAGTATGAGGGCCTCCTTGTCGTCTTCCTTTGCTGGCAGCTCGCAGAATATGCACCCGGGCTCTTCCTTGGCCGCGATCTTGACGTACTCGGCCCTCCAGACGGCCCAGATCCTCTCCATGTTCATCGATAGTCCGGCGTCGGGCAAGCCTATTATTACCGCTCCCCAGATCTCAGGCTCGGAGGGTAGCCTTGGCTGAGGTCTACGTGTGTGAGATCTGCGGAGGCACTTTCGTGGGTAGGCCTGTCGTGGTCGATCTTGGCGGTTACAGAGCTACAGTCTGCCCATCCTGCGCCAGGACGATAAGGTCCAGCAGGAGGGCGGCAGAGAGGAGAGTTCCCCTGCCGAAGAAGACCGTGAGGGCCCCTCTGGCGGAGGCCCCCGAGAAGGTAAGGCCCCTGAAGGGCGCCGGAGCCAGGCCCAAGGTGGAGGTCCCGGTCAAGTCAAGGACTAGGAGGGAGCCTAGGATAGAGGAGTTCACCCTCGTGGAGAACTTCGGCGAGATACTCAGGAAGGCCAGGGAGGAGCTTGGACTGACCGTTGAGTGGGTGGCCGAGGCGGCGAACATCAAGGAGTCCCTCCTCAGGAAGATAGAGGCTGGGAAGATAGCGCCCAGCTACAGGGTCGCCAGGACCCTCGAGAGGATCCTAGAGGTCAAGATAATATCCAGAGGCCCTCCACCAGAGGAGGAGGCGCCGAGCTACGTTCCTCCCCAGCAGGACAGGCCCCTGACGCTGGGCGAGGTTCTGACCATCAAGAAGAAGGGAGAGAAGGGGGTGGGCTGACGTGCCCACCAACATACCGCCAGAAGCCTGGGCGAAGTTCGAGGAGTACAGGAGGGCTAAGACTCCAGATGAGAAGCTCAGGAAGCTCCAGGAGTTCTACGCCCTCATGCCCAAGCACAAGGGCACGGAGAAGATGGAGAAGTTCCTCAGGAGGAAGATGTCTGAGCTCAGGCAGGAGATAGAGCAGAGGAGGGCCAGGAAGGCCAGGAGGGGAGTGGGCCTCTTCGTCGAGAAGAAGGGAGCAGCTCAGGTCGTCCTCCTAGGCTTCACGAACTCTGGCAGGAGCACCGTGCTAAGCCTGCTCACGAACGCCAAGCCTCAGATATCTCCAAACCCCTTCACCACGGTGGGGAGGCCCGAGGAGGGCATGCTCGAGTTCAGAGGGACGCAGATACACGTGGTTGAGGCGCCGCCAGTTGTCAGGGAGGGAGGGCACCTGACGAGGCTGGCCCTAGGCCTGGCCGGCAACTCGGACGTGATAGGGTTCGTCGTAGACGGCTCGGCCGATCCCGTGAACGAGCTTAGGGATCTGCTGTCGCTGGTGGAGGAGGCCGGAATCAAGGTCGGCAGGCGAGAGGGCAGGGTCAGGATCATCAGGACGAGGGGGGTCGACAGCCTGATAGTCAGGAGGAGGGGCGTGATCGTCGACGGAACCGAGGCGGACGTGAGGGAACTCCTCGAGTCTTACGGCCTGGACAGGGTCATAGTGGAGATAGACGGGAGGGTCACGCTGGCCGACGTGGAGGAAGCCCTCCTTGGGGAGAAGAGGTATAAGCCGGCCTTGGTGTTCGTCACCAGGTGCGATCTGACTCAGGAAGGCCTGAGGGCTGTGGAGGCGGAGTTCGGGAGGCTCATGCCAGTGGTTCCCATATCTCCCTCCAGCCCTCCGGATCGCGAGGAGCTGGGCGAGACCGTTCTCAAGCTGGCGGGGCTCATCAGGATATTCACCAAGCCCGTGGGAAGGAAGGAGCCATCAGAGAGGGCTTTGATCCTAGAGAAGGGAGCCACCGTAGCCGACGCGGCCAAGGCGATCCACGAGCACTTGTACAGGCGGTTCAAGTACGCTAAGGTGTGGAGCCAGAGGCTACCCTACAGCCCCATGAGAGTGGGGCTGGACTTCGAACTCGAGGACGGAGACGTAATAGAGATCCACGTCTAGCGGCAACCGGGGTTCGCCTTGAACCAGATCGAAGAGGAGAAGGTCTTCGCCGCCAAGTTCGCTCTCGAGAGAATCCCCAGCGACGCGAGAGTCGTGGGGCTCGGGAGCGGGTCCACGGTGGCGGCCTTCGTCAGGGAGCTGGCCAAATCTGACATCGCCAGGAGGCTGACGTTTGTACCGGCATCCAGCCAGATCGAGGAGGAAGCCCTGGCCGCCGGCCTGAGGCTCTCGGACCTTGATCACGTTGAGGCAGTGGACCTCACGGTGGACGGAGCCGACGAGGTGGACCCGGAGCTGAACCTGCTCAAGGGAGGAGGCGGGGCTCTCACTAGGGAGAAGATACTAGCGGTTCACTCTGACCTCTACGTGATCATAGCGGACCACACCAAGCCGGTGGAGGCTCTTTGCAGCAGGCACCCACTGCCGGTCGAGGTGGTTAAGTTCGGCAGGTCCCACACAGCCAAGCTCCTCGCGGAAGCTCTCGATGGGGAGGTCGCCCTCAGGAAGACGAGGTTCGGCATCCCATTCATCACGGACAACGGGAACTACATACTCGACGTCAAGCTCAAGGAGCCGATCAGCGATCCGGAGGCGACTCTCAACCAGCTCAAGTCGATCCCGGGCGTCGTGGAAGCCGGCCTCTTCGTCGGGCTGGCCGACGAGGTCTACGTGGCCGAGGGTCGGGAGGTGAGGGTCCTCACTCCCTAGGCACTCGCCTCCCCATCAACTTAGCCAGCGCCTTGGCCTCGTGGTACTTCCTGTGGGCGAGGAACCACTCTATCGCCTCATCTGCAAACTCGGGAGGCAGGGGGTTGAGCCTTAGGTACTCCTCGAGGCCTATCCTGATCAGCTGGTACTTTTGGCCTTCGGTCAACTTCCTGAAGCCCCTGAACGTTCCCCGCCTTGCCAGGTAGGAGTGCGCCTTCCTCGCCCACTTCTCGCCTGGGGACTCCAGCCTCATCCCTCCTTGAGGACGTAGAGGTAGGCTATCAGACCGCACACGGTCTGGTTGAGCAGAGCCACAACGTCGGAGGCGACAAGCGTCACAGCCGCGGCCAGCTCTCTGGTCAGGCCGAGGGCCTCCAGAAGGCCCACGCTGGCCCACTCCCTCAGCCCTATGTTCCCTCCCGGGATGCCCAAGGGCAGTCTGAGCATGATTATGTTGACTGAGTAGACTAGGACCCCAGCGAGAAGCGGGAAGTCGGACCTCAGAGCGTGGAGGAGTATGAGTATTGGGAGCATGTCCATTAGCCAGCCGCCAAGGGAGATCGCGACCACTCTAATCATGAGAGAGGCGTTCTCCCTCAGCCTCCTGTACCCCTCCAGGTAGTCGTTTGCCAGCTCCCTTATCGTGGACATGTCTCTCCTGGTGAATCTCCCAGCGGCTCTGAGGATGCCAGACAGCACTCTCTCACTTGTGGTGGCAAGCAACCCGACGATCGCGAGCGCTCCGCTCACGCCAGCCAGCATCAGAGCCCTGGCTCCGGCCTCAGACCCTTCCACCCCGCTGAGGAGGAGGTACGCAGATCCTCCTCCGACGTAGACCACGAAGGGCGTCAGCATGGTTATCCTGTGGGCTGTTATCGAGGAGGCGGCCTCCCCGATGCTCAGGCCGGTGCGTCGGTGGGCTAGGTAGATCCTCGTTGCGTCGGCTGAGAGGGGCCCGGCTGGAATCACTATGCTGGCAAGCACGCTGACCCAGGATATGACGTAGATCTCCTTGAACGGAACTTTCCCCTCTAGGAGCTGGTACCAGCCGAAGGCGTAGAGGAGGAACCCCATGTGGAAGCACGCCAGCGAGGCCACCACGGGCCAGAGCCCTATTCTCTTGATAGCCTCCAACAGCAGGTGGGGATCAGTCCCCCCGAACAGGAGGGCTAGGGCCACCAGGCCCAGGAGCCCTAAGATCAGGCTGGTCAGCTTTGCCCTCCGAGACGTGACTCCCCTCAGCAGAGCCTCGCTGTCCTCCTCTGAACTACCTCGGCTAGCTTCCTTCAAGGGACTACTCACCGATTTGGGTCGACCCGAGTCAAACTAACCGATCTTACATGAACGTTGCGCTGAGTCGAGTCTTGGGGCCGCGCGGCCTCGACGCGGAACCTTTAATTTTCGACTCTCAAATTCAACTGGGTGCCGGGGTAGCTCAGACTGGTTAGAGCGCCGGACTCATAACCTTGGTCGGAACGGCTCCCGGCGCTCGGTGGGACATCCGGAGGTCGCGGGTTCAAGTCCCGCCCCCGGCACCACTCCCCTGAGATTCTGATCCACTTCGGCTCATTTTAATCACGTTTCACAGATTCCCCGAGCGTAGAACCAAGTGCAGCGCGACTGACTGCCAGAGACTCGGTCTCTCTTTGCACAACCCGTCTAGACTGGACATAGAGTTCGAGCGAGGGGCTTTAATTTCCAATTTAAGACACTAATTTACAACAATCAGATTTATTTTGTAATTATTTGACGGGGGATTGCAAGAATTAATTTTTAACTGCATCTGATCGCACAACTTTTAAGATCGGTACCTAGCGCTGCCTGGGAGGGGAGTTGAGGCGCCTCCTACTTCTAGGGCTAGTACTGACGCTGTGTCTCCTGACGAGCTTGGGGGCTCAGGCAGCCTCGCCTCAGGGTATACTGACCGTGAGTCTTGAGATTCCACCCCTGAAGGTTCTGCAGAAGGACCAGAGGGTGCTTGTCTCGTGCGAGGGCTGTGGGTACCCTGGAGAGCCAGGCGAGCTGGCCCTCCCGGCTAAGGTGTACTACGTGGTTCTCCCTCCCGGCAGCAGGGCCGTAGGCTTGAGCGTCGTGGAGGAGAGCTGGACCGTCGTGGCAGAGGGAGTAGAGGTGGCTGAGATCCCACCCATCAGAACCGCTAGCGGCGTGTCAGTCCAGCCCTCGGGTAGCACCTCACAAGGCGGAGAGGCCGCGAGGCTCCTCCAGACCCACAGGCTGGGAGGGGTCTCAATAGCCGCCATAAGGGTTAGACTAGCCAGGTACGATCCAGACTCCGGGAGGCTGGAGGTCCCGACGAGGCTTACGGTATCGATAGCCTACGAGCAAGAGTCGCCGAGGCCTGTGCTGCGGGGGGCTCCCAAGATAGCCTCGTCCCTCGCGGTCAACGAAGAGGACTCGGTATGGTACTCAAGCCTTGAGCAGCCGGCGCAGGCCAGCTACGACTATCTGATTGTGACGAGGAGCATCTTTGCCTCATCCCAAGCCATGTCGGACCTCGTCTCCCTGCTCCAGTCGAGGGGGCACTCAGTTCTCGTGAAGACCCTCGAGGAGATAGAGACGTCTTACTCTGGCTCCGACGCCGCCGAAAAGATCAGAAACGCCATCAAGGACGCGGCGTTCAATGAGGGGGTCAAGTGGGTGCTGCTGGTGGGCGACATAGACTCCAGCTCACCCGAAGTCGTGGATCAGGACTGGGAGATCCCCACTAGGTACGTGTACAACCCCGACGACTACTACGGGGACGGCGACTACACGCCTACAGACGCGTACTACGCCGGTCTAGACGGCACCTGGGACTCAGACGGGGACGGAATCTATGGCGAGAGCCCCAACTACTCCACGGAGGACGAAGTGGACTGGCTGGCTGACGTGTACGTTGGCAGGCTGCCGGTGCAGACGGTCGATGAGCTGGCCGCCATAGTAGGTAAGCTGCAGTCGTTCTCTCTGAACCAGATATTCCTCGGGCTTGGTGCAGTTTCCAACTACGCCAACGAGGACTGGGACGGAGACGGTCAGCCTGACTACCCGGACGACACCTTCGGATCCGAGGTGAAGGACGCCATAGCAGGGTACCTGCCCGCCGACGTGTCGGTAGCCAGGCTGTACGAGGAGTACGGGAACTTGACCCATGCCGACGTCCTGCAGGCTCTGGCCAACCTCCAGCCTGGCTACGTGAACTTCGACGGGCACGGGAGCGAAGACGCCGTATGGAGGTACTATGGCGTTGACGAGGACGGCAGCGGGCTGTACGAGTCTGACGAACTATACTGGGAGGCTCTCCTGACAACCTCTGACCCGCCCTCGATCTCAGGCAGCCCCTTCATATTCTACGCGTCGGCGTGCCTCTCTGGCAGTCTGGACTGGACCTACGATTCCCTCTCAGAGGCTCTGCTGAAGGACCCAGATGGAGGAGCTGTCGCATCTGTGGCGGCAACGAGGGTGGTGTGGTACTACATCGGCGACTGGAACCTAGAGGGCCTGACCGGCAAGCTGGACATCCTGTTTTGGAAGAACGCCTTCTCGGGGCT
Source organism: uncultured archaeon (assembly GCA_965552295.1). Taxonomy (GTDB): domain Archaea; phylum Korarchaeota; class Korarchaeia; order Korarchaeales; family Korarchaeaceae; genus DRBY01. The sequence goes on from CBEVRO010000003.1 coordinate 54,944, forward strand.
TACGGTCGGCGAGGCCGTCTACAAGGCGAAGGCGGACTACGTCTTAGAGGGCTGGGACATGACGCAGGAGTACCAGAGGAAGACTGTGCTGGCCTACAACCTGGTTGGGGACCCCTCGCTCCCGGTGTCCACGACCCGAACCCAGACTGAGCTGAGCGTCGACCTCCCAGACTCCATAGACCTCGGCGAGGAGTTCACGCTGAGGGCCACGCTGACCGCCAACGGACAGCCTGTGTCTGGGGCCCAGATAACTCTGAGCAGGAAGGGGCCGGGGGAGACCAACTACACGCTAATAGGGACGGCGACGACCGACCAGAACGGAGTCGCCATTTTCCAGCTCCTTGAGAACGAGCTGGGCCAGGTCAGCTACAACGTCAGCTTCGCTGGCACCGAGACCCTCGATCCAAGCTGGGTCACCGTCACGCGGTGGGTTGCCGACTTCTGGTTGTCTCCGCCCCAAGAGCTGGTGATAGAGACCGGCACGCAGACCTCGTTTGTCATGCCCGTGAACGCCACAGAGGGCTACGTGGGTGCAGTCAACCTCAGCTGCGAGGCCCCCTTCGGCGTCGAGGTCTCGATATCCCCCACCGAGACGGAGCCGCCCTCGCAGGTCGAGGTCAACGTGACGGTCCTCTCATTCGTGGAGCCCGGCGACTACACACTGAACTTCACCGCGGTAAATGAGAGGGGCACCGCAAGAGAGGCGAGCGTGACTCTCCATGTCTACAATGTGACCGTGGAGATCTCGAGCATACGGGTTATGAACGACGTAGGAGAGCCCCAGGACTCGTTCAAGCGCGGGTTCGTGGCTCTCATCGGAGCGAGCTACACGCTCCAGCCGAACGGCTACGTAGACTCTGTCGAGGTGTTGATAGTGCTCCAGCTCGTAGATCCCGACGGCAGGGTCATTGGCATAGCGGTGTTCAAGGATGTTCTTAGCGTTGGACAGTCTGTCTACAGGACAGCTGGGTTCCTGATACCGCTGTCAGCCAAGTACGGTGAGTACACTGTGCAGATCTACGTCTGGTCTGGCTGGCCGAAGGAGAAGGACTGGAGATCGTACTCGCCAGGCGCGCAGGCCAAGCTGGAGGTGTTGCCGTGATGAGGGCCGCGCGGGGACTGGCGGCAGTCCTGATAGCCCTAACTTTGGTCCCAGCGGTCTCGGTTCTAGCTCAGGAACTCACCGTCACCACGGACAAGTCGACCTACTCTCCAGGCGAGAGGGTCACCATGACCGTAACTCTGACCTACGGCGGCGAGCCGCTCCAGGGGCAGACGGTGGGTCTCCAAGTGCTGGACCCTGATGGGGGTACAGCCTGGACCGGGCAGGTGACCACTGGGTCCGACGGAAAGGGGTCGACGTCCTTCACACTGGCTTCGAACGCGAAGCTCGGGACGTACAAGGTCATCGCCTCGTACTCCGGGAAGCAGGCTTCCACCACGTTTGAGGTGACCTCAGGCGGCGGTGGAGGTGGTGGAGGCGGCGGTGGGGGAGGTGGAACTGCCTACGCCGCGGTGACGCTGACTGCAGACACGACCAGAGTGAAGCTGGGCGGTTCTGTCACGGTCGAGGGCCAGGTCTCGCCTCCCGGACCGGCCTGGGTGACGATATACATGAGGTCACCGAGCGGAGCCATAAGGCAGCAGAGCGTGCAGGCCGACAGCTCTGGCAGGTTCAGCGTCACACTCACTCTCGACGAGAAGGGAACTTGGTCCATCTGGGCCGAGGTCTCAGGCGCGAGATCAGCTGAACTCAAGGTGGAGGTGAGGCTCGGCTTCGCTAGGTTGACGCTCACGGTCAACGCGACGGAGGTCCAGCCCGGGACTCCCGTGCTTCTGCGGGGGACGATCTACCCGACATCCGCGACCAAGGTTGACCTGATGGTCAGGCTGGCTGGGGGAGCTTGGACGAAGCTGGCGAGCGTGTCTGTGGAGGCAGGCGGGAGGTTCGAGTACGTCTGGGTGGCGCCATCGCTAGACAACGCCGTCTACTGGTTCAAGGCG
>CBEVRO010000004.1:0-49792 GCA_965552295.1 uncultured archaeon
TTACTTCTTCCAGACGGCCTCTACGGCTAGCTCGATGTCCCTGTCGGTGACAGTCTTCCTCTTAGCGTGCCGGGCCAGGTCGGCCGCGTACTTGGCGACCTCGGCCCCGAACTTCTCGAGGTAGTAGGCTAGCCTCTCCTTGGCAGCGTCGCTGACCCTCTCGGCGCCGGCCTCCTTGATAATCCGGTAGACAGGAGCCAGGGGCAGGTGCTTGGCAGACCTCTGCGGCATATACATACACCCCCTACATCTGGGTTATACATTGACCCCATTTACACGGGGTCTATATCCCCTGTTTGGCTTCTATATTTAAGCTCTTCGTTTTTGACCATGTTAGGGAAGAGTATTAGACATTTGCATTGGCATCTCGGACTCAATCAGCCATACCACATCATACTATAACTAATCCTGAGAAAGAAGTCAATACGCGGGATTTTGAAACAATCAATGGAACAGTCTAATATTCAAATGAATAATTAACTAAAAATGCATCGCATTAAATTTGCAATGTATTGTTACTCGGTGATTATCTCAATGGTGGTGGAAACTCATCTAGTAGTCGATATCAGGTTATATAGACGGATCGCTCCTTATCAGATAGAGAAGGCTTGAAATAGAGTCTCTCATTAATGAACAAAGGGAGAGGATTGGCTATTTAGTTGAGAACTCCCAGCTAGCAATTCTTGGCACACTCGGGTGTTATCATGAGGCCGGCCAATTAATCAAGTTAACAGATCCATTATGGAACAAATATAACCGTTCTTCGAGATTAGCAAGCTAAGATAGGCCTAGAGAGGAAGAACTGAGAAATTATTGAGAGCCCTTTCTTTGCACAGATCAGACCTGTACTATTCTGACTACCTCAGTGGCACCTTCTCTGATGCCGAAGGCTATCACAACTATGTCGCCAAAAGATAGGAGCTTCTCCTCCTTCAGCCTTGAAAGGAGATTCTCCAACGCCTCGTTCCTGTCTCTGGCCTCGACCACCATGGGCGCCACGCCCCAGAGCATCGACATCTGCCTGGCAACCTTGAGGTCGCCCGTGGCGGCGTAGATTGCTGTGGAAGGTCGATACCTAGATATTCGAATGGCGGTCCTCCCACTCCTAGTATAGACGGCTATCTTGGCTCCCATGCTCTCTGCGAGCAAGGCGATCCCTCGAGCAAAGCGATCATACAGCGTTTCGGCGCCATATGATTCAATCCTAGCGGGACCCATCTCTAACTCAATCTTCTCGATGATTCGCCTCATCCACCTCACGGCCTCAACGGGGTAGCGGCCCATCGCCGTCTCTGCCGCCAGCATGAGGGCGTCTACGCCCTCCCTCACGGCTTCCATCACGTCGACTACCTCGCTCCTCGTGGGGACCGGGTTTACGATCATACTCTCGAGGAGCTGTGTCGCTATTATCACCGGCCGCCCCAGGCTCAGAGAAGTTCTGATTATGTTCCTCTGAAGCCTCGGTATCTCCTCGAGTGGGAAGAAGTTCCCAAGGTCTCCCCTGGCCACCATTATTGCGTCGGTTTCCGCGACTATGCTCTCGAGGTTCTCGACCCCGCTCTTGGTCTCTATCTTTGCTATGACCTTGATGTCTCCTCCGCCCTCGCGCTCTAGGAGTTCCTTCAGGCGACGCACGTCTGAGCCAGTCTTGACGAAGCTCATGGCTAAGTAGTCGAAGTCTGCGGCTACAGCGAACTTCGCGCACTCGACGTCTCTCTCGGTGAGACTGGGCAGGCCTAACTCTTTTCCAAAGAGCGCCAAGTTCTTTCTGGGCCTAATCACGCCGTCTATGAGGGCTTGAGCCCTAAACGAATCTATCCCGACGTCGGTGACCCTGAGGCGGACCCTACCTTCGTCGATGAGAACCTCGTCTCCTTCCTCAATTTCGTCGAATAGCCTCTTCTGTGGAATTGGAACAAAGGAGCCGTCAGATGACTCGCTCAACCTGAACTCTACAAGCAAACCTCTCTCGACTCTGATGGGCTCACTTGTCTCGCCTACCCTCACAGCGGGCCCGGTGAGATCCCCTATCAGTGCCAACCTCTTATCTAGGCGCTCCTCTACTGCACGTACAAGCTTTACGTAACGCCCCCATTCCCTCTCGTCGCCGTGAGAGAAGTTCACTCTGAAGGCGTCTACCCCTGCCTTTATCATGGCTGCTACCGTGTTTTCGTCGGCAGATGCTGGGCCCAGGGTTGCCACGATCTTAGCTCTCTTCAAAAGGTTCACCCGGCAAGACTTCTTGGCGGTCCCACCCCTCTAGCACCTTAAGGAGGTCTTCCGTCAGGCGCTCCACCAGATCCATGTAAAACTCCCTGCACACCTCGTCACTGGGCACGACCGCTGATTCTTCCTCCCTGTACATGAGTACTGATCCGGGGGCGGGGAATGGGTCTATTCCCTCTCTGACCATGTAAATCTCATCCGCGTCCGGAGAGTCTGACTTGACCAGCCCAGGATCTATGGCACGGACTGCAGCCCCCTCGACTCCTCCGGCGTGCCCGCCGCCTATTCCGTGCTTTCGAGCGATGTCCTCGGCGTATGTCCACCAGTGCACAACGACGCTCTTTACTCCAAGCTCCCTCCACCCCCTCCTCACAGCCCTCCTGAGCGCCTCAACGTGCTCTGACCCTCCGTGGCCGTTCAGTATGACGACTCTATCCAAGCCGTTTTCGACCAGGCCGCGCAGCACCTCGAAAATCAGCGACTCCAGAGTCGCCTGGGATATCCCAAGAGTGCCGTAATAGGAGGAGAGAGAGCCGACAACGCCGTACGATATGGCCGGAAATACGAGTGCGTTCAGCCTGCTGGCCAAGTCCAGCGCTAGCCTCTCGGGGATGATGAAGTCGGTGCCAAGTGGGAGGTGAGGGCCGTGGGCCTCCACGACCCCCACCGGAAGTATAGCCAGGTCGACTTCGTCCAGCGCCTCTGCGAAGTCAGTCCACGTCAGGAGCCAAGCTCTCCTCTCTCTCCTCACCTCTTCCAAAAACTTCACCTCAATCCGACCTTAGACAGGAACTCGTCAATAACGTCCTCCAAGTTGGGCCTGCCAATTTCCTGCAGCTCATACCTGACATGCACGGCTGGCTTATCTATCCTCAGATACCTGCTGAGGTCCGTGGGGGTTCCGAGTATCACCGAGTCGGCGTCCGCGTTGTTAATAGTCTCCTCGAGCTCTCTCATCTGCCGATCGCTGTAGCCAACGGCGGGTAGCAAGGGCCCGAGGTGCGTGTACTTCTCGAAGGCCTCCTTTATGGAGCCCACCGCGTAGGGCCTCGGGTCGACTATCTCAGCTGCCCCGAACCTCTTGGCCGCCATGTAGCCCGCGCCGAACCCCATCTCTCCGTGTGTCACCGTCGGACCGTCCTCCACAACAAGAACCCTCTTGTCCTTTATCAGCTCGGGAGCGTCGACGGTCAGCGGCATCGCCGCCTCTACTATGGTCGCCTTCGGGTTGACGCGGTTGACGTTCGCCCTGACCAGCTCGATCTGATCAGCCGAGGCCACGTTCTCCTTGCTAATCACAATCACGTCTGCAGCCCTGACGTTTACAGAGCCAGGCCAGTAGGTCAGCTCGTGTCCAGCCCTCAGCGGATCGACCACAGTTATCCACAGGTCCGGCACGTAGAACGGGAAGTCGTTGTTCCCTCCGTCCCAGAGTATTACGTCTGCTTCCTTCTCTGCCTCACGGAGGATCTTCTCGTAGTCTACTCCCGCGTACACCACGCTTCCCATCTTTATGTGGGGCTCGTAGTCTTCCCTCTCCTCGATTGTGCACTCATGCTTGTCTAGATCTTCGAGTGAAGCAAATCTCTGGACCACCTGCTTCCTCAGATCTCCGTAGGGCATTGGGTGCCTTATCACGACGACCTTGAGACCCCTCTCCTTGAGTATCGAGACGACCCTCCTGCTGGTCGGGCTCTTCCCTGCGCCCGTCCTGGCGGCAGTCACCGCTACCACGGGCTTGTTAGACTTCAGCATGGTGCTCTTTGGACCCAATAGCATGAAGTCGGCTCCGGCGGCCTGAGCTATGGCCGCTCTCTCCATGAGGTACTGGTGAGAGACGTCGCTGTACGCGAATACCACCAGATCCACATTCTCCCTCTTGATTATCTCCGGTAGCTCTTCCTCCTTGAGTATAGGTATTCCTTCAGGGTAGAGGCTGCCCGCGAGTTCAGGGGGATACTTCCGCCCCCATATCTCAGGCAGTTGAGCGGCCGTGAAGGCCACCACTCTGTACTTCGGGTTGTCTCTGAAGAACACGTTGAAGTTGTGGAAGTCGCGACCTGCAGCTCCCATGATGACAACTCGCCGAACCCGCTCGCTCATGCGAGACACCAGGCCATCTCAATTTCGATACTCAAAATCTTTAGCTGCAACGTTAGGGAGTCATACTGTGGGAGCAGTCAGAGAGGAAGACGTCATTCGAAAGCTATCTTCGATCACTAACGCTATGAGGGGCGGTGTTCTTCCCCTAGGTGTAGACGACGCGGTCGCCCTGGAGTTAAGGGGGACGTACGTGGTCAACGTAGACACCGTCACCGAAGGCAGCGACCTCCTCCCAGGGATGACGCTGAGGCAGCTGGCCCGGAAGATCGTCGTGCAGACCTTCTCCGACGTCGCGGCCAAGGGGGCAAAGCCGGCATACTTCCTGATCTCGCTGTGCCTCCCAAGGGTGGTGGAGAGAGAGGATATTGATGAGATTGCGTTAGGCTTGGACGACGGGCTGAGTGAGGTTGGGGGCCTGTTGGTCGGCGGCGACGTAGATTCTTCGCCAGAGATCATCATGACGGGCGTCGGCATGGGACTGTGTGAGGGACGCCCCATCCCTCGATGGGGTGCGAGGCCTGGAGACGTGGTCGCGGTAACAGGGTACTTCGGACTGACTTGGTTGGGCTATAGGGTAGTTACCGGCAGGCTCACCCCACCGGGGGATCTGGGGGAAGAGTCCATCAGATCCGTCTATGAGCCGAGGGCAGCCATCAGCGAGGGGGTTCTTCTGGGAACTGCGAGCGGGGTTCACGCCTGCGCCGACAGCAGCGATGGGCTCTACAAGACGCTCTACTCCATCTCTCTGGCCAGTGGCGTTAGGATTGTTGTTGAGGAGCTTCCTATAGGGAACAGGCTCAGGGAGTACCTTCTCAACCTTGGATTGGATCCCGTGGAGGCGGTGTTCTATGGCGGAGAGGAATTTCACTTGGTAGTTGCCATAGACCCTGGAGCCTTCCCTAGCTTGGCAAGTAGGTTCGAGGAGAGAGGTCTCAAGCTCTTGAAGATCGGGAGGGTTACGGAGGGGTCGGGTGTGTTCCTCGAGACGCAGGCTGGCTTGATCCAGCTGAGGGAGGGCGGGTGGGACTCCGTCAGGGGGAAGCTACAGTGGTAGTTCGTGACACCTGCCGTCCTCCGGGATCACTACCTTGACCGAACTGAGAGCGACCTTAGCGCGCTCCTTGAACAGGGTCACCTCCTCTGGATAGCCGTGTATTGGAACGGCCACGCTCGCGCTCATTATCCTGACCATCCTGAGGGCATCGTTCACGCTAGCCGTCGGTGAAGGTCCCCCTACAGGGACAAACGCTACATCGACTGGGGAGAAGGCCTCGAATGCGTTTGAAAAGCCTGAGTCAGAGCCGTGGAAGACTGCCAGATCATCCGTCTCGAAGAGCAGGACCAGCGGGTGGAGTCCTGGATGGACCGAGCGCAGAGCGTGCACCCGGAGGCCGTCTAAATCGACAGACTCTCCAGCCTTGAGCCTCACCATCCTCTCGTCCGCCACAAGCCTTCTCAGATCTTTGAACACGGTCTTATTCGTGACGACGGCCGCGCCCGTCTTCCTGGCCAGGTCCACCACGATATCCCTGCTGTAGTGGTCCGTGTGCTCGTGAGTGACTGCGATCACATCAAGCTCTTCTATGACCTCCGCCTCTTCGGCCGTGAAGGTCTGGCCTGGATCGATTAGTACCTTAGCTTCGCCGATGTTCAGGAGGACGCAGGCTGGAAACCTGTAGTAGAACGTGTGGCGAGTGGATAGCACTCGCCTGAGATCTTCTAGCCTAGAACTCAATCTTCCTTCCTCCTTATCTCAGCAGTCTGACCCGTGACTGCCGATTCTAAAATCTCTATTCCACTAACAACCTTCCCTAGTGGGAGAGCTGGGGCTGGCAGCTTTATCCTATCAAGAGCGATTAGCACGGCACTCTTGGAGGGGACAAAAGCCACCTCACCTCTTCTCAGCTCTCTCTTCTCTTTTTCCAGCTTTGAGCACATCTCAACGAACAGATAGATCTGACTCCCGTCTCTTACCACCAAGGCTTTCATCGGCAGATTTCTGTAGAATCTCTCAGCTGTGAGAGGCGATAGGTGCCTCTTAATCTCGAGTTCCACGCTGCCTGACGGCAATTTCACCTCTACAGAATAGCTCTCGATTGAGTTAACCAGGCCCCACACCTCCCCCAGGCCTCAAAAAGCGGGGCCAGTAATAGCGGCCCGGGGGGACCTATAAATCCGTTTTTGTAAGGATGCTGAACTTATTTGAAGAGGTATAAACGGCGTGATGCTCAAACTAGGCCTTTGCACCCTTGTAGATCCTGAGCCTCGAGTTCCCGTCGATGTATACCACTAGGCCCTCCCTCTGAAACTCCCTCAGGAGCTTCCGAGCAACGCTGACCCTTATGTCGTATTTCAGCGCCAGCGACTGAGGAGTAATCACCTTCGCCCTCTGGACGTACTTCCTGATCTCCTCAAGCTGCTCGGGAGTGACCTCTATGGCCCGCACCTTCTTCTCCATGGACTGCGCGCTCATGATGCACCAGCCTCTCCGTCAGACACTCCATATTTGAGGTTTGCGTAGGGTGAATCTGCTCGCTCGTGCTAATATACCCCTCGCTCCATGCTGGCTCGGTGAGCAGTGTGGGGTTACCCCCTGTACCCGAGAATCTGAGGGAAATTTTAGAGGAGTTCATCGATCGAGATAATAGCATTGCAGTCGTTGGAGCCTCTAGAAATCCGGAGAAGTGGGGATACAAGCTCTACAGGTACTTCAAGCTGGCAGGATATAGGAGGGTCTACCCGGTGAATCCCAGCGCAGACAGCATCGACGGGGATGTCGCCTACCCCAGTCTAGCCAGCCTCCCCGAACCTCCGGGCGTGGTTAACGTCGTGGTTCCACCTAAGGTCGCCAGGCAGGTGGCTATGGAGGCTGTTAAGTTAGGGTTGAAGCGAATCTGGTTTCAACCTGGCTCTGAGGACGAGGAAGCGATAAGAACCTGTCTAGATGCTGGTATGAAAGTGGTTTGGGGCCTGTGCATGATGGCAGAGAGCAAGAAGAGGGGGCTCATACTCTAAAGGCCTCTCCTTCAGATCGAGAGCGGCGACGTGAGTATTAGTAGGAAGATATAGGCCGCGAGCCCTGCTACCTTCCTGCTCGTGGATAGTGGGCTCACCTCGTCAAGAGGTGGAGGGTGTTTTGTAAGCATGAAGAACGCTATTAGCAGTGCCATTAGAGGGCTGTACGGCACCGCGAGTATTACGGCCACTACTCCGAGCGCTAGCCTGGCCCTGGGGTTTGGCAACAGTGCGTAAGCGACGTGGCCTCCATCGAGCTGACCTGCGGGGAGGAGGTTGAGAAACGTGAGAACCAGGCCTACCCACCCAGCGAAAGCGATTGGAGACATTATGATCGTCATTCCCTCTGGGTGGGAGAGTAGCCGCTGAATTACATCAAATAGTAGAGGCGTCGGGACGAATTGCAGTCCCTCCTCTTTTGCCAGCTGAAGTGCTTCCTCTATTGGGATTAGGGGCGAGGTTAAGATCCCTATCACACTCATCACTACAGCCGGAAGGAAGCCAGACAGCGGTCCTGAAAATCCTAAGTCGAAGATCTCGTCGCGATTAATCGGGATCTTCCCGCTCCTTATGACCGCACCGAACGTTCCCAGCGGGGGAGGGCCGGGAATGAATATTGGGGGCTCCCACTCCCCGCCCCAACGCTTAGTAGCAAGCATGTGACCAAATTCGTGGATTCCAAGTATGGAGAAGAGAGGTATGACGAAGAAGACTGGGTTTATCAGCCTAAGCGACCTGCCAAGCGAGCTAATGAACTGTACATCTACCTTCGATACCAGATCTAATAGGCTCTGAGACATCAGCCACCCGCTTATCCAGACGGTCACAAGGCTTATCGCGAGGGAGATCAAGCTCTTCCAAGCCTCCAAGGGTTTAGGCCGCCTAACGGTCCTAACCAAGAGATACAGTCTGCCATCGCGAGTCTTGAGGAGTTTGGGTACCAGGTTGTACTCCATTAACTCCTTTGCCACCCTCGCGAAGGCGGTCTTGGGATCTGTTCCCGGCCTGGGCGAGACTATCAGATCGAGGCCGCCAGGGACCTCCTGCGAGTCTAGGACCTCGAACTCCATCGAGATCAGGTGGAGCGGATCAGGTCTGTATTGAGGCCACATCTCTACTTCGGAGGGATCTCTTCAGAGAGGGGTTAAAAAACCTGGATTGCACGACATAAGAGAGGGGATTGGTTGGAAATCAGCCGTCCTAAGATAAGGAGATTTGACCCCTCAGCAGATCTAAATAGCGTCGTAAAGCTCAACAGAGTATTCCTGCCGGAGAACTACCCATCTTACTTCTTCGTTGAGAACTATAGGAGGTGCCCCGAGGGCTTCCTAGTCGCCGAGGTCGAGGGAAGGGTCGTTGGGTACATTATGTGCAGGGTTGAGACCGCTTTCACCGAAGACGAGACTATCAAGATGGGTCACGTTCTCTCCGTGGCCGTCGACAAAGACTACAGGAGGAGGGGAATTGGAACACAGCTCATGCTTCAAGCAGAGGAGAACCTTACACGGGACAGAGGGATTGACCTGATGTACCTAGAGGTCAGGGTGTCAAACGAGCCAGCCATTTCCCTCTACAAGAAGCTGGGGTACGCGATATTGGGGATCATCCCAAGGTACTACGCCGACGGAGAGGATGCCTATCTGATGTACAAGCCGACGTCAGAGGCCGCAACGAGGGATGCGATAATGGACACCTTGGGTCGTAGGGTTAGGCAAGTAAATTAGGAGCCTTGGCCTCCTTCTGATCAGGTCGCGATGACCAAAAGAGCTGCCAACAGGGTGGATCTCAGGGGGGAGAAGTCCCCCCTGCCTGTGGTGAATGTAGCCAAGTGCGTGAAGAAGATAGAGGCAGGCACCTCCTTGGAGGTACTCGTAGACGACCTGAGGTCCGTGGAGGATATCCACAGGTGGTCAGAGAGAACCGGGCACAAGATCGTGATGTCAAAGAATGAGGGGGGCTACTGGAGGATAGTGATCAGGAAGAGGGCATGAGCGTGGCTGGAGGAGGGGGTCTTCCTGGAGAGATTGCAGTTCGGAGCGCTCAGAGTGCGCGGGTGGAGTAAGGGCTGTGAAATCTGCTGGAAGGGCGCCAAGATGGTGCTCTTCGTGACCGGTTTATGTCAGAAGTACCAAGAGTGTCCCTACTGCACGATAACTCCCTGGAAGAGAGAAAGGGATATCGTGATGGCGGATGAGGTGCTAGTCAGCTCTGACGACGACGTCATAAGGGAGGCTCGTCTCATCGAGGCATTGGGGGCTGGGATAACCGGTGGAGAGCCTTCTCTATTCCCAGAGCGTGTGGAGAAGTTCGTCAGGCTCCTAAAGAGTGAATTTGGGGCTGACTTTCACATACACCTCTACACGAACTCTCTGGGGGTCAGCGAAGCGACTCTGGCCATGTGGGCAGACGCGGGATTGGACGAGATTAGATTCCACTGTTGGGACGAGAAGGGCTGGGAGAAGATCAGGCTTGCCGTCGATTACGGGTTCAGGGTAGGCGCCGAGATGCCTTCAATACCGGGCAGCCCGTGGGAGAACAGGCTGAAAGATTTGGCTCTATTCCTAGACCGAGTTGGAGCCGAGTTCCTCAACCTCAACGAGCTGGAGTTCACAGAGGGGAACAGGAAGAATCTGCTGGAGATGGGATTCAGGCCAAGGCCTGACAGTGAGGTGGCTGCGCAGGGAAGCTCTGAGGCTGCTAGACGCGTGCTTGAGTTCTTGGAGAGGGAGACATCCATCTGGGGCTACTTCTGCCCAGCCGCTCAGAAAGACTACCAGATGTGGATGAGGTGGAAGAGGCGGGCTAAGAACGTGGCCAAGCCTTACGAGTCTGTGGACGAGAGCGGCTCCCTCGTCTACGGGGTCCTAAAAGGAGACTCAGAAGCGATCTCTAAGGCACTAGACCTGCTTCTTGAAAGGGGAGTTCCCCCAGAGAGGATCTCTGTGGAGGAGGGAGAGGTGAGAGTGGCGCCAGAGGCGGTCATGGACCTGGCCGAACTGCTTCTGGAGATAGGCGTAGAGGGAGGGCTCGTTGAGGTGGCCCCCCTAGACGAGAGGTTGGTTCTGGCGGAGTACCCTTTGGAGTATCTTACAAAGAGATCGGGTAAAAGAGAGTGAGGAGCGAGTTCAGACCAAGATCTCTTCTCCGCCCTCATTAGGGGCGAACGCAGATATTCCAAACTGCTCCATCAGCTCTTTGGCAAACTTCTCTGAGAGTTCACCGTGCACAGTCATGACGGCCTCAGGCTCCACCTGCCTTACGAAGTATCTGAGGCCGCTGTCGCTCGCGTGAGCGGAAAAGTTGAGCTGGTTGACCTTCATCTGAATCTCGTACTCCTCTCCATCTATGGTCATTCTGCCTTCCTCCAGGAGCCTTCTCCCCTCAGTACCCTCGATCTGGAACCCGGTTAGCGTAATCGAGCTGTTAGGGTCGTCTTTTAGCTGCTTGATGTAGTAGTGGACGGGCCCGCCCTCAAGCATCCCGGAGGTGGTGAGTATGACCGTCGGCCTCTTCACCAGCTTCTTCCTGAGCCTCCACCCGTCGACCGGCTTGATGAACCTCTCCACGTACCTCAGAATGTCGGGGTCCCTCACCCTGTCAGGGTAGGCGTCGGTTATTTCGGCCCCCCTCCTAGCCATGCCGTCTAGGAACATCTGACCCCTGTAGCCTCTGGCCTTGAGGGCCATGGCTATCTCCAGCAGCCTCCCGATGGCGAAGCCAGCAATGACGGCAACTCCATTCGCCTTCAGCGTCTCCGTGACAACCTCCTTGAGGAGCATCTCCTGCCCTTCTCTCTTGGGGTGCTCCTTGAAGGCGTACGTGGACTCCATTATGAGCAGGTCCACCTTAGGGATCGAGAGGTCCGCAGCCGGCATCAATCTAGTCTCCATGACGTTCAGGTCTCCGGTGTACAGCACCGACTTCCCGTTGTACCGGATGTAGAACATGGCGCTCCCTGGTATGTGGCCCGCGTTGTACGCCGTCACCTCGACCTCTCCTATCCTAAACGGCACTCCGAACTCGATGTGTCTGAAGTTCTGTATCGCTTGCCTGGTCTCTCTCATCCCGTACGGAAGCTCGTGCTCTCTTATCCTAGCAACCTTGATGGCGTCCGCCAGTAGTATGTCTGCGTATTCCCTCGTGATGTCAATCGCGTAGATCTTCGGCCGCTTTCTCGACTTGAACAGGGCAGGGATCCCTCCCGAGTGGTCTAAGTGGGCGTGGCTCAGGAGGACTGCATCTACGTCCTCGACCATGGGTGGGAACATAGGCTGGCTCTTTGGGACTAGCTTCATCCCATAGTCCAGCAGTATCCTTTTCCCTCCTGCCTCGAGAAGCACAGCCGTGCGTCCCACCTCATTATGTCCACTTAGCACTGATACCGATATCTTGCTCATACTTAGCTCACTCCCAATTGGGACGGTGACTCCGAGGGTTTCCCCTCGGGTCCCGCCTTATCACAGCACATTTCCACCCATCACTATTTAAGTTCGGCCACTCGGCCACGGAGGGGTCTACTATGGAGTTCATTTCATACGAGGAGTTCTCCAAGATGGACCTAAAGGTTGGCCAGGTTCTCTCTGCTAGGAAGATTGAGGGTACTCAGAAGCTGCTCCTTCTAGAGGTGGATCTGGGGAGTGAGAAGAGGCAGCTCGTCGCTGGCATAGCAGAGCAATACGATCCGGAGGACCTAGTTGGGAAACAAATCGTGGTGATAGCGAACCTGCAGCCGAAGAAGATCAGAGAATACTGGTCCCAGGGGATGCTCCTAGCGGCGGACGTGGACGGAGAACCAGTTCTGTTAGTTCCGGACAGGCCAGTTCCCCCTGGCAGTAAAGTCCTCTAATCCCCTCAGAGGCCCGGGAACCTGTAGACCTCAACCCCTCGATCCTCTATCTCCTCGAAGTCTAGATACGCCACTCCCTTCCTCTCGAGGGCCCTCAGCAGCCTCCTCGCCGACTCGACTGGGACCCCTAGCTCCATGGCTAATTCTTCTACAGTTAGCCTCCCGCCGTGCTCCTTGGCTATCCTCAGGGTCTCAGCCTCGTACCTGCCGACGAGAACCTCGCTCCTCTTCTTGACCCTAAGGAGGTAGATCGCCCCACCTGCCATGAAGAGAAAGAGCAGTGAGGGGAAGACCCTCATCGGGTTGGACGCCGCGGCCACTGCGAACACTATTCCAAGCAGAACCATCAGCGCGGCAAACCCGATGAGGGCGAGGGATAGGAGATCCCTCAGCTTGATCCCCTCACACCTTGCCCAGCTCTTCCTTGAGCCTGGCTAGATCTTCCTCTACGGCCTTCTCGATTTCCAGGGCCTTGAGTTCCCTCTCGATCTCATCTCTCTCCTCAGGTTCCAAGAGGTCCAGCTCGCCGCTCGCTGCCACGAGCTCGTCTATAGCGGCTGCCCTGGCCTTCATATCCTCAATCTTACTCTCGGCTCTCTCTATAGCCCTAGCAGCGGTGACCACATCCTTCGATAAGCCGGTCAGGCTCTCCTTCACCTCAACCTGAGCCTTGGACACCTCGTACTCTGCCTTAAGCTTCTCCTTCTTGGCCTTGAACAGCTCGATCCTAGTTTGGAGTGTCTCCCTGACCTCCTTGAGCTTCTCCTCGTCCTCCTTCATGTCGGCTATCTTCTCCTCCAGATTCTTCAGCTCGGCTTGGAGTACGTGCTTTCTCTCAAGAACCTTCCTGGCGAGATCTTCTCTACCGAGTTCGAGCGCCCTCCGGGCCTTCTCATCGAGGTTCTTCAACTTCTCCCGAATCCTCTCGGCGTTAAACTCGAGCTTCTTTCTAGCGGTGATAGCCCTGGCCAGGGCCATATCCACATCGTGTAGCTGCTGGACTAGCTTGTCGTACGCGTAGTCCAGCTGCTCACGAGGGTCCTCAAACCTGTCCAACAGCTTGTTCAACTTTGCCTCAATAGTCGCAACTAACCTGTCCCAAAAGCCGGTCATGGGAATCTAAGCTAAGCTTCCTTAACTGCCGATAAAAATTTGATCCCCGGTTCCAGCAGTCAGCCCTCCGTTAGAACTATCATGGCTGCCTCTGCTGCCATCAGGAGTCCCGACCTCGTGGCCTCCGGTATCTCCCTCTTCTCCGCCTTTGGCCCTCCCTTCACCGTGCCCTCCGCTATGTTCCCGTCCACAATCAGGATTGCAGCAGACGAAGCTCCGAGTATCCTCGTCATGACGAACAGGGTGCTGCACTCCATCTCCACCGACGTTAGATTCATGTCCTCTGCCTGCTCCAGCAGCCAGTCTTCGTCAACGTAGAATGCATCCATAGAGACGATAATCCCCTCCAAGACCTCCAGGCCCAGGTTTCTGGCTGTGTCTGCAAGCTTTACGGTGAGTCTGGGGTCAGGGACCGCGGGGAATTCTGTCGGAGCGTAAAAGTTGGACGTGCCATCCATTCTCACGGCGCCATGGGGGACGACGGCTGATCCGATCTTCACGCCCTTCCACAGGGCCCCAGTTGTCCCTACTCTGATGAATTGGCTCACGCCAGCTTTCGCAAGCTCGTATATGGCTATCCCTGCAGAGGGCCCTCCTATTCCCGTAGAGGCTACTAGAAGCTCCTTACCCTGAAACTTGCCAGCAACGAGTCTGAACTCCCTGTTTTGGGATACCAATCGGGGGTCATCAAGCAGTGATGCTAGGAAGTCTACTCTGCCAGGATCGCCGGTAAGGATGGCTCTGTTAGGCACCTCCTCTGGGGATATGAGGAGGTGAGGCAAGACTTCGGACGCGGACATAGGATGTTAGGGCTCCCGAACCTTATTATTAATCTCCAGAGGCGTCAACTAGCCATGGAGTTTGACGAACTGATTTCTCTAGTTGATCGGGCTGGCGAGCTAGCCCGACGATTCGACGCGGAGTACTTCGAGATCAGGGCTCAGGCAGATCTGTCAGACGGTCTCTTCATGAGGAATGGGGTCGTCGAGGCATTCATTCTGGAGTCTTCATCAGGCTTGTCTGTGAGGATGATTGTGAATGGGGGTGTGGGCTTCGCCTCCACCAACCACCCAGAGAAACTGGCGTTAACCGTCGAGGAAGCCTACCGAAGCGCATTATCTGCTTCTAAGGCTGTAAAGAAGGTGCGGCTGTCGGCTGAGGAGTTCAGGGTAGATAAGTTCACGTCTCCTTTCGTGAAGGATCCCCTCGAGGTTCCCCTCCAAGACAAGGTAGAATTCCTCAAGGCAGTAGACGCCGCAGGCTCAGAGAGGGGCGTTGCCGCTAGAGTGCTGCTGCTATTAGCCTCGCGACAGTTCACTCACTTCATAAACAGCGAGGGAGCCAAGATAACTGGCGACGTGCGGAGAGTGACCCTCAGGACCACTCTGACGCTGGTGTCTGGGGCTCGATCTGCCCAAGAGTTTGAGCAGCCAGGAGGGAGCGGTGGGTGGGAGATCGTAGAGAAGTGGCGCATGGAGGAGAAAGTTGCGGAACTCGCTAAGAGTATGAAGGAGAGACTTGAGAAGGGATCTCCTGCCCCTAGAGGCAAGATGGATGTAGTGCTTGGGCCCAAGGTGACCGGCCTAGTGGCTCACGAGTCGACAGGGCATCCGTACGAGGCCGACCGCATCCTTGGCCGAGAGGCAGCCCAGGCGGGTGAGTCTTTCGTAAAGCCGGAGATGCTGGGTCAGAGGATAGGCTCTGAAGTCGTCACGGTGATAGACGACCCGACGATTCCTGGAAGCTATGGCTTCTACATGTACGACGCCGAGGGCGTCAGGGCCAGACCCAGAGTGCTGATGAAGGCCGGGATAATCAACGAGTTCCTGCACAACAGGGAGACTGCGGCCGAGTTTGGCGTGAGAAGCAACGCGTCCGCCAGGGCGAGCAGATTTGACAGGGAGCCGATCATTAGGATGGCGAACACCTACATAGCCCCCGGCGACATGAGCGTCGAGGAGCTCATAGAAGGCGTTTCAGAGGGCGTGTACATCAAGAGGTTCATGGAGTGGAATATCGACGACAGGAGGTACAACCAGAGGTACGTGGGCTCTGAAGCCTACGCGATTAGGGGCGGTAGACTGGCGGAGCCTGTACTGAACCCAATCCTTGAGGTCACCACGCGCTCGTTCTACTCTTCCATAGATGGCGTTGGGAAAGACCTAGAGTTCGAGGCAGCGACTTGCGGCAAGGGAGACCCAGGACAGGGCGTGCCCGTGTGGACTGGAGGCCCGAGCCTGAGGCTCAGGGGCGTTGGGCTGGGGGGTGTTTAGAGTGTTCCACGAGGAGAGTATAGGCCTCGCTGAACGCGCCCTCAAGCTCGCAGAAGCAAGGGGCGCAGACGAGGTGGCTGTCCACGTACAGTCCGTGACGGCTAGGCAGGTTAGGTTCTCCAACAACAAGGTTGACGTCGTCAAATCGTGGATTCAGGTCGGGCTGGAGATGCAGATAGTCAAGGATAGGAGGGTTGTGGTCGTCTCTACGACGAACATCACCGAAGAGGGCTTGGAGAGGTTCATCGAAGGCGCAATGGAGAGGATCTCAAGGCTGCCTCCCAGAGAGGTCTACGCTCCACTACCCGAGGGTCCCTTTGACTATCCTGTGATCCCAGGCCTGTACGATCCCAGGGTTGAGAGCGACCAAGAAGCTCTAGTGGAAGCGGCCACGAGAGGCATTGAGGCCGCCCTCTCGGAGGGTGCAAAGAGGGTTGCCGGAGCTGTGAGGTCCTACGCAGGTCACGAGTGCCTACTCACGACGGGAGGCGCGGAGGTGTGTGAGCGCTTCAGCAAGGTCAATATGGAGGTGAGGGCTCTTGTAGACGATCTGGCCACCGGGCACGGAGTCACCTGCTCTAGGAGCCTCGACGGAATAGATCCGGAGGGGGCCGGCAGAGAGGCAGGGGCAGATGCTGCGGCCTCCACGAATGTGGTGGATGCAGAGCCTGGGAAGTACGACGCGGTCTTCGGGTGGAGCGCGATGGCCACGCTCCTAGGGGTCTTCGGCTACATGGCGTCCGGGCTCAGGGTACTGATGCAGATGTCCCCCTATGTTGACAAGCTGGGGGAGCAGATTGGATCTGAGCTTATCACGCTGATAGACGATCCACTAGCAGAGGGAGGTTATGCATCAAGGTCATTTGACCTCGAGGGCTACCCAACGATGAGGAACACTATAATCGAGAAGGGAGTCTTGAAGACGTTCCTGCACAACAGGCTCACAGCGGCGTACTTCAGGACGAAATCCACAGCAAACGCTGGTTGGGTAAATCCAGCACCATGGTACATCCGCATGGAGCCAGGAGACTACTGTGAAGATGAGATAGTTGCTGAGCTCAGAGACGGTATACTGGTGAAGAACGTCACATACCTTAGGTTCCAGAACTACAGGACAGGAGACTTCTCGGCCGTGATTAGGGACGGCGTGTTCAGAGTCAAGGGTGGAGAGGTTGTGGGGGCTGTCCGCGGTCTGCGGTTGAGTGATAGTGTACTGCACCTCCTCAGAGACACCTTCGCTATAAGCCAGACAACCAGGCCAGTAACCCACTGGTGGGCTGAGTGGGGGCCTCCCGTAGAGACGCCTATGCTGGCTGTTAGGCAGGTTGGGTTCACTGCTGCTACGGTGTAGCAGGCGTCGCCGTTAACCTGGCCTTGGCCTTAGCGTACCTCCAGAGGGCGGCCAGAGCCTTAGCTGCCCTCTCCGGGGCCGGGTACACTGGGATGCCCAGCGACTCCAGTCGCGAGTTCTGCTCAGCCACCTCTTGAGTAACGTCGAGAGACACAACCACCACGGGCTTGCCGTACTGCTCCACCACCTGCAGTATGTAGTCCGTAGTTCTCTTAGGCTCCATGAGGGGCACTGAATAAAGCGCCATTACCATGAGAGCATCTATCGAATCCGACCGGGCCATCTCGCGCATACCAATCAGGTACTGCTCAGGGGTAGAACTTCCAGTGAGGTCCAGGGGGTTCCCTACTGGGTAGTACGGAGGGAGCTGCTCCCTGAGCCTCTCTCTCGTGTCTTCGTCGAGATCGGGGACCTCAAGTCCCTGCTCCTCCAGCGCGTCGACGGCAATGACCCCGTACCCCCCGCCATTGGTTATTATGCCGACCCTGGGCCCCTTAGGGAGCGGGAGCCTGGCCAGGGCCCTAGAAGCGTCTAAGAACTCCTCGGTGGAGTAGGTTCTCACCACACCCGCCTGCTTGAAGGCCGCCTCATAGGCTGAGTCGGAACCCGCGAGGGAGCCAGTGTGGCTCTGAACGGCCCTAGCTCCCTTTTGACTTCTCCCCGCCTTGAACACAACGATTGGCTTGCGGGTGGACACTCTCTTGGCAGCCTCCATAAACCTCCTGCCGTTGGACAGACCCTCGACGTAGATCGCGATGACCCTCGTCTCCGGGTCCTTCGCGAGGTACTCTATTAGGTCGGCCTCATCGACGTCGGCCCTGTTGCCGTAGCTCACGAAAACGCTGATTCCCTTCCCCTCCATGGCCAGCCACGTGAGGATAGCTCCTCCAAAGCTCCCGCTCTGCGTCAAGATGGCGACGTCTCCCTCAGGTGGCCTGGGGAGTCTGTCGGATGGCGTGAATAACGTGTCCAGCCCGCTCTTAGGCCGGTAGATCCCCATGCAGTTCGGCCCTATTATGCGTACTCCGTGCTTCTTGGCAGCCTCCTTGAGCTGCTCCTCCAGCTCCACGTTGCCAACCTCCGAGAACCCTCCTGAGATCACGATGGCAGCCTTCACCCTCCTCTCTCCGCACTCTCTGACGACTTGTGGTGTGATTGGCGCCGGCACAGCAACTACCGCAAGGTCGACCGCCTCGGGGAGAGCGGCGACTGAGGGGTAGCATTTCAGGCCTAGTATTTCGTCCGCTTTCGGGTTAACGGGATAGACCTTACCCTTGAAGTTCTCTAGAAGCTGCCTGAGAACCACGTGACCCAGCTTCTCGGGGTTCCTCGAGGCGCCGACTACGGCAACCGACCTGGGTTCGAAGAAGGCGGCAATGTCCTCGCTCATCAGTGGCACCGAGCGGAAGGTTGGCCGTCTCATCTTAAAAGAGAGGCCGGGCTCATATGTCGAATGGCCAGTTCTGCCCGCCTCATGGACATCAGGGAGGCTTTCTTGGAGGCCAGAACGCACATCGAAAGGGCTTTGTACAGTGACCTGGAGGCGCCAGTCGTCAGGGCTTCATGGAAGCCTCTGGAGAGCACCCTTTCTCCGACAGAGTCTCTGGAGAGGGCCGGGTCGGTCGCAGGGATCGATGGAGGGAGCGCACTCGAGGAGGCAAACTTGGGGCAGAAAGTATTCGCTGTGAGTTCAGCCGCCGCCGTGTTCAAGGCTGGCTTCAGACCTGAAGAGCTGAGGGTCTATCAGGTTGGGGTGATAGACTTCTTCAAGGCCGAGGATCGAGTTAGGATATACAGGGAGGCCCTCGAGGCTAGGATGGCCAGCTACGTAGCAGTAACTGGGCTGGCTGATCTGATACTTCTAGACGGCTCAATTGAGGCAAACCTAATCGCCGAGCCTGTTTTCAAGGCGGTCTTGCCAGGCAGATATGCCAGCTTGGACGAAGAGGAGAGGGAGGCCATACTCAGGGAGTTTGAGAAGGTGATGGGTGGAATCCCCCTTCACTCAATCCTTCGTGTGGTGGCGGCCTCGCCAGCGGTTCAGAAGGAAGTTGAGGAGGCCGCCTACAGGATAGTCGGGGAGGCAGATGAAGGTGAGTGCAGGAAATCTCTCCTGGCGGTCTCCGCACTAGAGAGGTTAGAGCAAGGAGTCTCAATTATGGCGCTGATTTCTGCAGCTAAGGCCTCAGGAGTAACTCTCGTGAGCGTGGCCAAGAGATCCTCAGCCAAGTCGCACTTCAGATCAGTAAGGCCGGATATAGCGCTTGTCCAGAGGTTCACCCGAGGGCCGGGCTATACAAAGCCGGTTGTCCAAGACGTTCACGTGAGTAACTACATCCTCAGGGCAGCCTCGAGGCTCTTGGGAAACGAGCTGAGGGGTGGCGTCACGCTTACCACGCTGTACGCCAGACTGGCTGAGGGAGCGGCCCCGCTGAGGATAGAACTTCTTGGCGCACCGAGTGAGAGCGAGATTAAGGATCTCCTCGAGACTCTATCTGGGATGTCTGTCTGGGGCTACCCTTACCCGCTTAGGAGGGCCCACGAGCTGGCGAAGATTGGAAGGGCAGACTTAGAGGCTGGCCTAAGAGCCATAGGATTCCTGCCAGAGATGACTGGGAGGGAGGCGTTGGGAGAGTGAGCCTAAGGCCTTCAGATAGGTTGGGAACCGTTGTTGAGGTTACAACTCCCATCCAAGTGGAGTTTGTCGCAGAGGAAGGCGTGACGCCTGAGGTAGGGGACTACGTCGCCGTCGTCCACGAGGGAGGTTCTTGGATCCTCGGGATGATAACTCACGTGGAGAGGGGGAGCAGAGAGCTCTCCGGCCGGAGTCTGCTATCGGCGTCGGAGGCTGACAGGATAATCGAACTCGTCGGAGAGCCTAGGCAGTGGGCCAGGGCCAAGGTCAAGCTCCTCGGCAGGGTTGAGGAGGGCCCCAGTGGAGTCAGCCTCGTGCTGCCTAGGACACCGCCCCCAAGCGGAGCGGGAGTGTACAGGGCCCCAGCCCAATCTCTCAGGGCTGTCTTCTCTCCAGACTGCCCTGGCGTGCCGATAGGCAGCCTGCTCACTAGGAGAGAAGTTAGGGTCCTGTTGGACCCAAACGAGATGATCTCCAGGCACCTGGCGGTTCTCGCGGTCACGGGAGCTGGGAAGTCCAATGCTGTGGCTGTCATCGTTGAGAAGCTGCTGGAGCTCAACGGAGTCGTGCTGCTGTTTGACCTTCACTCTGAGTACAGCGGCATGACCTTGAGCCCTGGTGCCAGAGGAGAGGTGGTCACGCTCGATCCAAAGATAAACGTGAACTCCCTGAGCCTCAGTGAGTTCTCCTACCTGCTCGGGATAAGCTATGAGAAGGCGGCGAGGCAGTATATCTACCTCCGCAGGCTGTGGAGGGCTGCATGGGACCTAAGAGGGAAGGATTTGCTAGACAGCGTCGTTAGGGAGGCTGGCGTAGAAGATCCAGAGCCTGGAAACATCCTTGACGGAATGATCGCGATAGCTCAGATCGCGAAGGACGCTATTGAGTCTGGCGAGGAGGCGAGCAGCGCCGTGCCTATAGCTGGGGGAGTCAGTCTCGTCGTTGACAAAGACGCGAAGAACAGCCTGTACGGTCTGATATCGAGGCTCACTCACTTGAAGGAGAGCAGGAGACAGCTCCTCTCTGCAACTGCTCCAGAGATAATCTCCACGCTGGAGAACGGGAGAGTCGTCGTGGTGGACATGGGGCCTCTGGGCGAGGACGCGGCAGACGTCCTCGTCGGGCACACGTTAACCACACTGCTCGCAAGGGCCAAGGAGGTAATATCGGCCAGGAGATCTGGAGAGCAGCCGCCTGAAGACGCGCCGCCTCTGCCAGTCATGGTGGTACTCGAAGAGGCCCACATCCTCATACCCAACGACAGGGACACCTATACTAGGTACGCAGCGTCGAGAGTGGCTAGAGAGGGAAGGAAATTTGGCGTGGGGCTCACGCTCGTGAGTCAGAGACCGAAGAGGCTTGATCCAGACGTCCTCTCCCAGATGGTCAACAAGATAATCCTCAAGGTGGTCGAGCCCGAGGACCAAGCCTACGTCAGGAGAGCCACGGAGTTTCTAAGTGAGGACCTGGTCAGTTACCTCCCATCCCTGAACGTAGGCGAGGCTGTCATAGTAGGTCCAATGGTCAGACTGCCCGCCATCGTGAAGGTCGATCTCTTCGGAGGGAGTAGGGGAGGAGAGAGTCTCAGAGCCACGGAGGAGTGGGCTAGGGCCGCCAGCAGCCGCCGTTCCCAGCCGAGCAGAGGGGGGTATGATGAGCTGGTGGGGTGAGAAGCCTTGGTGAGGTTCGTTCACGCGGCGGACTTCCACCTCGGCAGAAGGCAGTACGGTCTTGAGGAGCGTGAAAGGGACTTCTTAGATGCATTCAACGAGTCAATTGACAGAATTGTGACAGCCCGCCCCGAGTTTGTGGCATTCTCCGGAGACCTCTTCGATTCCTACAGGCCCTCGCCCACGACCCTCGTGTCTGCCTTCGTTGGACTCAGGAGGGTCGTTGATTCTGGTATTCGAATCTTCGCGGTCGCAGGGAACCACGACTTGGGTCCACTCCCTGGAGGTGGCAGAGCCTCGCCCTTGCCGCTCTTCGAGGAGGCAATGGCGGGGCTCTTCGTAAACCTGAGGTATTCTAGACCCATTGAGGTCCTTGGTGGGCTGGCCATCGTCGGCCTCCCCTACACGCCTCGCCAAGAGGCCGCCACGCTGAAGTCCGCCCTGGAGAGGCTCGCGAAGAGGGCCAAGGAGGTAGGTAAGGAGGGAGTCATAGCAATCCTCCACCAAGCGGTTCACCCTCTAGTTCCCCCTCAGAAGGCGGAACTCAGCAGAAGCGTCTTGGACCGGCTTGCATTCAGCTACTACGCCATGGGCCATGTGCACGATAGGAACTTCGCGAGCGAGCAGAGGCAGAGGAGGGCCCTAGCCTATGCTGGCTCCACAGAGGTGGTAGAGGAGAGGGAGGCGGACAAGGTGGCCTTGTATGGTAAGGGGTTCTACGTCGTGGAGCTCGACGGAGACGTGGCGACGATATCTCCCGTGAGTCTAGAGTCCGTCAGACCCTTTTTGACCTACAGGAGAACCGTGGAAACGGAGGAGGAACTTGAGAGACTGCGGAGACAGATAGAGTCTGATGTACTGGGGAGAAGCTGGCTAAAGCCCCCGATCGTGAGGGTATCGCTCGCGTCTAAGAGGCTTGGACCGGATTCGGCCAAGAACTTGCAGATGAGTCTTCAGGATAACCTATCTGAGAAGGTTTTGAGGGTGTTCGTAAGATACCGCTCGCTTCAGCGGGAGGAGGGGGAGGATGTACTCTCCAAGCCGGTAGTCGACGTAGAGGAGATATTCAGAGATCTCATACCGAATGAGAAAGTTAGGCGCCTCGCTCTCGAGATCTACAGGCTCTACACAGAGGGGAAGGGCAGTAGAGAGCTTGTCAGAGAACTCGAGAGGATCTACCAGAGGTGGGAGCCTTGAGAGTAGTGAGAGTGAGATTGAGGAACTTCAGGTCGCACGAGGAGACCGAGGTTCCATTCGACGTAGGTGTAAACGCCATCATAGGTCGCAATGGAGCTGGAAAAACTTCCCTGCTGGAGGGCATCGCCTACGCGCTCTTTCCAGAACTCTTCAGAGGGTTCATGGAGGACCTCAGGAGAAGAGGCGCCGGGTTTTTGGAGGTGGAGCTGGAGTTCGAGCAGGCTGGCAGGGTCTACAAGGTCTGGAGGAGGAGGGACAGATCTGGTCCTCAGGCCAGGCTTATGGTAAAGTCAGACGACGGTTGGAGGCTCCTTCAGACCTCGCAGAGGGACGTGAGCCGGGAACTAGCTAGAATTCTCGGCACGGGCCCTGAGACGTTCGTGACGGCCATGTACGTTAGGCAAGGAGAGATCTTGGGGTTCCTCAGCGAGAGACCGGCCGAGAGGAAGGAGACAATAAATCGACTGCTTGGCGGGGAACTGTTCGATAAGATAGAGAGGGACTTAGGGGAGACGCTGAGAGCTTTTAGGGTGAGGTTGGAGAGGACGGCTGGTGAGATCTCATCGCTTAAGAGAGAAATAGAGGTGAAACAGGAACTCACGAAGAGATCAGCAGAGGTCAGGTCTAGGCTGAGCGAATTAGATGCATCAACAGAGAGGCTGAAGGTTGAGCTGTCAGCAAAGGAGACAGAGCTGGAATCCCTGAGGGTAAAGAGAGACGAATACATCAAGCTCAAAGAACTTGAGAGGGAGTTACGAGACGACCTCGCTAGATCTGTGAGGAGGCTTGGGGAAATTGAGTCGGAAATCGAGAGACTCGAGTCAGAACTCTCAGAGGTTGGTAGGCTCGAGCAGCTCGCCGAGTTGGAGCCAGAACTTATGGAGCTACACTCGCTAAACGAGTCAATCTCGTCCCTGAGCAAGGAGCTGGATGGGTTGAAGAGGGCCCAGGAGGAGCTCGCAAGAGCCAGGAACGTGGTTGAGTCCCTAGAAGCGGCGAGGCAGAAGTACTTGGAGATCACCGCTAAACTGAACGCAGTTAATGCCGAACTTGCTAAGATTGAGGAGAAGAAGACCTCACTAGCTCAGCTCAGGAAGTCCACTGCCGAGCTTGAGGGTAGTCTCGCCATGGTCGAATCCAGCTTGAAACTCCTGTTGAGCAAGTCTCCCCCCGAGCTTGAGCTGAAGAGCGTGGACGATCTCTGTGAGAGGAGTTCTAAAATCATGGCAGAGGCAAGAGATCTCGAGGCTAAGCTCTCAGCGGTGAGTGGTGAAGTAAGGGAGCTTATCGGTGAACTAAAAGTTCCGGCGCAGATGAAGGCAGCCTTACAGTCCGTGCCAGGCATCTGTCCACTATGCGAGTCGGAGCTGAGTGCTGAGCGGTCTAAGTTTGTAAAGGACCGCTTGGACGCCTTAATCTCCGACCGAGAGTCCAAGCTGGCAGGACTCAACTTGGAACTAAATAAGCTGAAGGGGCTGGCATCTGCTTTGCGGGAGTTCGAAGCCCTGGCGCTCGAACTCGACCTACCGACCCTCGTCGCCAAGAGGAGAGAACTCACGCGCGAGCTAGAGGGATTGAGAAAGAGGATTGCAGAGTTGGAATCTGAGCTAGAAGTAGCCAACCGCCTACTTAGTGAGAAGGAGCAGTTAGAACTGGAGGCGAAGGACCTAGCCGCTCAGATGGAGGAGCTGGCTTGGGCCGAGAGGCAGGTGGCAGCCCTTAAGCCTCAAGAAGAAGAGAGATTGAGGCGGATCTCTGAGATAACATCTGAGATATGGAGGCTGAGGCAGAGGAGAGACGATCTGCTCAGAAAGCTGGGGCCCATGGTAGAAGATCTTGAGAAGAGCATCGGACTGGCGAAGGAGGCCAGAGAGAGGCTCAAATCGCTTCAGGATTCGATAAGGCAGTACCAAGAAGTGAGATCAAGTAGAGAGCGCGAGGTGGAGAGGATGGAGGAGCTGAAGGGCAGGCTCGCGGACGTGGAAGAGCGGTTAAACGCCCTAGGATTCGATGAAGATTCCTACTCAAAACTAGAAAGTCTCGTCAGGAGGCTGAGGCAGGAACTTCAGGAGGCCTTGACGGAGCGGTCAGAGTTAAGGGGGAAGTTGGAAGCCATAGAATCTAGGCTCAAGGAGATCAGGGACCGAGAGGCTAAGCTTGAGGACCTAATTAAAGAGAAGAAGAGGTTAGAGAGCTTCGTATCAGCCCTGGAGGAGGTAAGGAAGGCGGTTGGCAGAGACGGCATTCAGAGGGCTCTTAGAGATGCGACCAGACCTGTTCTCGAGCACTACGTAAATGAGGTTATGTCTCAGTTCGGAATAGACTTCGATCGGGTTGAGCTGGACGAGGACTACAACGTCCGCTTGTTGCGCGGAGGAGAGAGGTTCTCGTTCAGACAGTTGAGTGGGGGAGAGCAAGTCGCTCTCGCGCTTGCTCTGAGGCTCGGCTTGGCTAAGGCAATGGCTGGCACCAGTCTCGAGACGATACTTCTTGACGAGCCAACGGTCCACTTAGACGCGGAGAGAAGGAGAGAACTCGTTGCAGCAATCAAGGAGTTGGATCTACCTCAAGTCATAGTCGTTACCCACGCAGGGGAGTTCGAGGAGATCGCGGACTCCCTATTCAGCATAGAGAGAGTCGAGGGCCGCTCCAAACTAGCCCGCATGGAGGAGTTTATGACACCAGAAACGATTAATGGTGGGGTTACGTTAGACACATGAGGCGATCCAATGGGGAGGCGCGAGAGAGACCCCTTTGATGAGTGGCTCCGAGAAGTTATGAAGTTCTTCAGAAAGCTGCAGGAAGACATGGAAAAGCAGCTAGAAGAACTCATGTCAATGGAAGACTTGGAAGAGTTAGAGGAGAGACTGCCTAGATTCGTAACACCGAGTGGATTCGAGTTCAGAGGTCCCTTCGTCTACGGGTACTACATGACCATCGGACCGGACGGGAAGCCCGTCATCAAGTACTTCGGCAACGTGCCGCACAAAGAAGAGGCCGAGGAAGAGCAGGTCAAGGAGATTGAGGAAGTAGAAACTAGGAGAGTTGAGGAGATTGCCAGAGAGCCGGTAATAGACGTGATGGACTTCGGAGACGAGATAGTGGTTGTAGCTGAGATGCCCGGCGTGAAGAAGGAGGACATTGACATATCGGCTACAGAGAGGAAGCTCACGATAAGGGCCAAGCCCTACGGCACCACCGTTGACTTGCCCGTGGAGGTTATCCCTGACTCAGCAAAAGCGACTTACAGCAACGGGATACTCGAGGTGAGGCTCCCGAAGAAGGAGAAGGGCGGGAGAAAGGAACTCAGAGAGAAGAAGATCAAGATAGAGTGACCTCACAAGTGATAGGGCAGTGGCCCCTCCTCACCCTCCTTGCGCTCCTCCCATCCCCTCTTCTCCTCTAGAGCCTGCCTCGCCTTCTCCTCTAGTATCGTTCTGACAGACTCCTCCTCCCTTATCAGCTCGTCCAGTTCCTCTAGACTGACCTCTAGTCCATACATCTTGCCCAGCAACAGTATGAGCCTCTTTGAGGCTCTCGGATCTGGTCTCTGACCTTCGGTGGTGCTGAGCACGCACGCGCTCGTTATTCCTCTCAAGTATGCCAGTCCAACGAGGAGTCCGGCGGCTCCGGTCACAAAACCCCCTTGAAGCCTTTTTACGCCGTGCTCCTCGAGTCTCTTCCACAGGTCTTCATCGTTGCTGCAGGCGAATATCCCCTCAACCTCCGCGCTTCCTGGTACATAACCGCCGAAAGTCAGCACCTCGCTGACCCCAAGTTCCTCGGCAAAGTCTAGGACGCGCTCGCCCACGCTATACTGTCCCCAAGGTATCGGC
The DNA here is from genome assembly GCA_965552295.1 of uncultured archaeon. Lineage (GTDB taxonomy): Archaea > Korarchaeota > Korarchaeia > Korarchaeales > Korarchaeaceae > DRBY01. The sequence goes on from CBEVRO010000004.1 coordinate 26,266, forward strand.
TGGACCTCTGAGGTGAGGAGCAGAAAGTCAGTCTCTGCTGAGTCGACGCTGAGGAGGTAGAGATCGTAGGTGGCTGGGGAGACGTCTCCATCGGATACCCTGACTCCAGCACTTCCGTCGGGAAGTGGTAGGTAGTCGCTGTAAATTCTGGCTACTATTGGAGGGTTGAACTGATCGATCAAGTACTGTACCGCTATCTTACCGACCAGACCCAGTCCTGGAACTCCCTGAAGGAGGACTAGCTTCTTTCTTGGGGTGGCTTTGGAGACCCTCACTAGCTCAAGGTGGGGCATCAGCACGACCGTAACGCCTGGGCTTATAACCTATCCCAAGTGCTCAGGAGTCGACATGAGGGTAGTCGTCATTGGAAACGGGACTGCCGGGCAGACCGCTTCGGCGGTAGCGAAGAAGGATGCCCCCGACGCTGAGGTGATAGTCCTAGAGAAGCACAGGTACCCCTCGTATCACCCCTGCGCGTTGCCGTACGTCGTCGCCGGAAAGCTGCCTTTAGAGGACGCTCTAGAACGAACGACTAGGCCTGGAATTGAGGTAGTGGTGGGCGCGAAGGCTACGAAGATCGACACAGAGTCTAAGGTCGTGCATTACGTTAAGGATGGCTCGGATGAGAAGCTAGACTACGATGTGCTAATCATCGCGACAGGCTTGACTCCCACAAAGCCGCCTATTCGAGGGCTTGAACTCGAGGGAGTCAGAGTGCTCTGGGACGTTGAGGACGCCGAGTACATCATGAAGCACATGGGGGAGAGAGTCGTGGTGGTGGGGGGAAGCGCCACGGGCATCGAGGTGGCTGGCGCGCTCTCCGAGGTGGGCAAGGAGGTGTGGCTCGTGGAGATGATGGAACAGCTAATGCCTGGGAAGATCGATCCTCCAGTAGCCGCGGCCGCCGCAAAGTACTTGGCCTCTCTGGGCGTCAAGGTTCTGCTCAAGTCGCCGGTTAAAGAGATAAGGGGCCCCACAGGGAGAGTAAGTGAAGTAGTAGCCGGAGATGAGGTCATAGAAGCCGACACAGTCATCGTGGCTGCCGGAGTGAAGCCCAACTCGCAGCTGGCCGCCGAGTCGGGTCTGCCCATCGGAGAGGCCGGGGGAGTAAAGGTAGACGAAAGACTTCAAGCAGCTCCTGACGTTTATGCGGCCGGCGATGTCGCGGAGGTCAGAGACTTCGTGACCGGTCGGCCTACTGTCACAGGGCTGGTCTCCACAGCGTTGGTGCAGGGGAGGATAGCCGGCAGGAATGCGGTCGGCGGGGACCTGAGATACAAGGGCGCCCTCTCGCCCTTTGTGGTACACGTGCGGGATTACCTCCTGGCGGGGGTCGGACTCTCCTCTACCCAGGCAGAGAGGCTTAGCATACCCCACATAACAGGTCGATTCTCTTCGCAGGATCTAGAGAAGTACGTACCCGGTTCGTCTAAGATGGTAACGTGGCTCGTTGCCTCTCCCGAGGGTCGTGTGCTGGGAGCCCAGTTTTTGGGGCAGAAGGAGGTATGGGGCAGGGTAACGGCAGCTACCCTCGCTATTCTGCACGGAATGACTCTAAAGGATCTGCTAGTCACCGAATTCGCCTACCACCCACTAGTCACGCCAGTAAGCGAGCCCTTGACTGTGCTGGCTGCTAGCATGATGAGGAGGTACATGCTCAGGGACTAGAGTTCCTAACTAGCCCCTCAGCTTCAGCTAGCACGACTTGCACGGGATTCTCTAATGTGCTCAACGCTGGACGAGGGTCAACCCTGTACGCAGCAGGGTCTCTGAGCAGGGACCTCAAGAACTTGGCTCCCGCCTCAGGATCTCTAAACCTCCAGAGCGGTAGACCTATCGAGGATAGAAACTCGTCGACATGGAGCGGAACGTTCAAGGGGAAAAGCGAGATCCCCGGGGTCCCAAATAGTGCGGCCTCCCTCGACATCGTACCTCCTCCGGAGATAACTACGTCTGCTTCCAAGTATAGCTTGAGGGTGTCCACAGCTTGGGAAGGGATCTCCACCGAATCTCCGTACCGCCCGACGAAATACTTCCTCTGAGAATCATATCTTGGGAGTAGCACGACCCTGTACCCTTCCTCCATCAGCACGCGGATGCAGGGTTCCACCACACTCTCTCCATCTGCCCTCAGAAGGTACGACGCCTGTGATTCCTCGGGTCTCACTACCGCCAGCCCGCTGGGCTCAGATCCAGGCGTCCAGGCCCTCATTATCGCATCCAAGACCCAAGCCAGCTCGTCTACACCAAAGTAGGGTCTCAGTGACCTCTCATCTGCGCCTAGGCGAAGGAACAAGTGCGCAGGAATTGCCGCCGGGTATACAATTCTGTCAGAGAGGGGTAAGGCCAGGCGCCCGACGAACGTAGAATGTGGTGTGTCGTTCATGCTGACTATAGGTATCCCAAGCCCGAACGCAACCCGCACAGCCTCAGGCGAGGAGAGAGAGATCAGGACATCCGGCTCAAACTCGATCACCGCATCAGCGAGGAGGAGAGCCCTCTCTGCATAGGCCTTTAGCTTCGAGTGGAGTTCGGCGCCTCCATGCCTACCCAACACGATGTGGGGAACGCTCTCCATCTCCAAGATCTCAGAGATCTCCCCATGATCCCTAGCCGTGACGAGAACCTCGTGGCCCCTGTTGGAAGCTTCCTTGTAGACCCGAGAGAAGACTCTCGCCTGCTTTGGGGTCATCACGTCTATCCAGAGCCTCAACCAGGCTCGCCCTCTCCAAAGAGAGTGTTTGTGAGCTCTCTCAAGAACTCTTCAGCCCCCGCGAGCGCTTCCCTTCCCTTCTCAGTCAGCTCGTAGTAGTTCCTAACTCTCCCGGTGTCGCCTTTCTTCCTAACCATTCGGATGTATCCATCCATCTCAAGCCTCTTCATCACTATGTATGCCGTCACTCTAGCTGGCTTCCAGCCGAACCTGCGTTCTATGAGGTCTGGTATTTCGTAGGGGTACTTTGGACCGTCTCTCAGCAGAGTGAGAATGTACAGCCACAGGTTCTCTATAGTCAGCTTCTTCTTGAGCCTCTCTAACGGCGTATCTCATCACCCCACGTATCCTCCTGCCTCTTCCGAGCCGGGTGGGCTAAGGGAGGATATCTGCTCCTGCAGTTGACGCAGTATAGTCTGCCTTATCTCCTCGAACTCTCTTACCCTTCTCTCTATGCTCTTGAGGCTCAATCCGAGGCCCAGCGCCCCATTCAGCACCTTCAGAACGGCTCCAGCTGCCCTGAAGTCAGGGGCTGAGGTTTCAGAGACCCCAGTAATGGATACAAAGTCCATTCCACGCAGCTTGGCTGCAGCCAGCGTGGCTCCCGCCAGCCCCACTATCGACTTCATGGGCATCTGTTCAACGGCACCGCACTTGAGCAACCTCTCAAGTATGTCTCTGTCGCTCCCGAAGGTCAGGACTTTGCCCATTAGCTCTGGATCCGCGTACCCCGTGATTACGATGAGTCTCCTAACGCCTAGAGAGACCACGTACTTTATCACCTCGCTTGCAACCTCCAGCTGCCCCCAGGGGACAGGCTGAACCTGACTCGATATCAGCAGCATGCGCCCTAGCCCCTCAATCTCTTTCTCGGTCTGAGAGATCTGCACGGCAGGCAGCTCGAACCCTCCTGACTCTGATACGGACACGCCAGCAACGTTTCCGGGGAGGAATAGATACTCGGAGTACACTCTCGCCAGCAGCTTGGACCCTAGCTCCTCAGACAGGTAGGAGACCACGCCGGCGCCCACGTTCGCCACGCCCGGGAAGCCTGCTATGGCTACTCCGATGGGCCCCTCAGGCCTTCCAGATTCAACGAGCCTACGCCAGCCCATTTACCCTACCTCCCGAGTGATGCGCTACCAAGGCTATTAACTTGAGCCATCACGTGCCACAGAGCCGAAGAGAAGAGCCCGTTGAACAATGGGCTCAAGCTCTTGTTTCATTTGGCACGCTTTACATAGCTCCCCCGTCGTAGGTTCTCCACAGAGCCTGCACTCTCTCAGCTCTACCTTTATGCCCTCTGAGAGTCGAATTCTCGCTATTATGGCTTCTATCCCCTGGACCAGACCCTCTTTGATGCCCGGGGAAGAAATCTCTAACTCGTCCAAGGCCCGCCTCACCCCAACACGCATCCCCGTGGTGAGGGGGCACTTCCCGAAGGAGGCTGGAATTCCTAGGTGGAGAACGAGGGCCGCTACCTCCCTCTCTCTGACTAGTGCTAGGGGCTTGATCCGTGGAACCATCTTTGAGGAGGGAGATCTGACCGCCTGACCAGACCTGGCCAAGGCTGGGACATCGCCCCTGGCGAGATTCATCAGGTGAGTCTGCAGAACGTCGTCCAGATTGTGACCCGTCGCGACCTTGGTGGCTCCCATGTCCCTGGCCACCCGGTTGATTACCCACCTGCGGAGCACTCCGCAGTACGTGCAGGCAGACCTTCTCCAGCCAGCTGGCAACGCTGACCTAATCTCAGCAACGTTGACGCCGTGATAGTCGCTCATGGACACTATTCTGTGCTCTATTCCGAGCATGGCCGTGAACTTTGATGCCTCCTCTATAGCCGCCCTCCGGTATGGCGTCCCCTCGTCGACGGTTATTGCTGTGAGTTCGAAATTCAACCTGCTGTTCTCCCTATACTCTTTTAGCATGTAGAGAGTCAGTGAACTGTCCTTTCCACCAGAGAGAGCGACTGCAACCTTGTCCCCATCTTCTAAAACCCTGTCGAGTACGGAGTAAACCTTGGATCTTACGTCCTGGAAAAGGCATTCTCCACAGAGATTCTCTCCAGAAGCTCTAACCGTGTGAATGGCTTCCCTATGTCCGCAGCGATCGCACAGAGGTCTCACTGCTCTCACACGCCCGGGAAGTGAATAGTCACCTTGACGAATTCTATTCGGTCCCCTTGGGAGAGGTACATCCTCTCGGGCGCCGGCCTTCCATTGACGACGACGAGGGTTGCCTCTGGATGGAGGCCCATCTCCCTGAGAAGATCCGAGACTCTCGTGAAAGGTCTGAGCGTAAGCACCTGGCCCTCTATCTCCACTTGAATCAGGCTGCCCATAGCTTCCTCACACGTCCTCTATGCCGCCACCGGTTATGGCGACCTCCACAGCATCCTCCGGTAGATACGGGCTCTTGACCAGTTTCACTATTCTCCGATTCCCCTTACCCCTCTTGATGTACAGTCTAGCGGTCACCCCATGACCAAGCACATGCCCGCCAGCCGGTCTGTTCGGATCTCCGAAGAAGGCCGTGGGGTCTGCTATGACCTGGTTCGTAACCAGAACCGCCAGGTTGTATCCCAGCGCGTACCTGAGCAGGCGGTGCAGGTACTTGTTGAGCCTCTGCTGTCTCTCAGCGAGGTTCTCCCTGCCCGTGTACTCTCCCCTGAAGTGGCTTATCAGGGAATCCACTATTATCAGGCCCACGTTGTACTTCTTGAGGTAAGGCTCGGCTTTCTCGGTGACAACCATCTGGTGATCGCTCGTGAAGGCCCTGGCCACGAGGATGTTCTTCAGCGTCTCTTCTGGATCTAGGTTGAATCTCTCTGCAATCTGGACTATCCTCTCCGGCCTGAAGGTCCCCTCCGTGTCAATGTACATGCACCTCCTCCCGAGACCTCCCTGCTCCACAGGCAGCTGCACGGTCACAGCAAGCTGGTGACAGAGCTGGGTGTTGTGCAGCAGGGTGGGCATCCACCCTCCGACGAACGTGTGACCCTCCGGGACCACGAAATCGTAGACGTAATCGTCGTACTCGATCTCCTTGGTGGAGACGACGGTGTCCCACTCGTACTTCCGGACCTCGTCGATGAAGCGCACCGCTTCGTCGAGGACCGAGAGTCTTCGGCCTATCTCTGACAAGATCTCTGACTTGACCCGCGTGAGCTCTGGTAGGTCCTCGGGCACCCCCCTCTGCAGATAGTTCCGGGCGCGGGTCTTCGGGACCCCTGCGCTCTCGAAAGCCTTTAGAATGGAGAAGGGAACGCCCCGAACGAGTTCTCGGATTTCTGTCACATTGAGGTGCTCTAACCTGAGAACGAGCTGCCTCGCTCGGACCAGGCTGTCGCGCATCTCTAGGAACATCGATCTGATCCTCAGGATGGTTTCGTCGCTCACCGACTTGGCGCGGGTATCCCCTATGAGTACCCTGTACGGGTACCCCCTACCAGTAGATCTCTTTCCCACGGACTTCCCGGCAGAGCCCTTCTCCCCTCCCCACGCCCTCCCGTAAAACTCCCTGAGGGCGGCCACTATCGGCTCGGGATAGCCGTATGGCGACGGCGAAGCTGGCGTCGTGCTGGCTCCCTCACCCGTCATCCTGAGGAAGTCTTCCTTCCTGGGCCCAACTAGGAGGAGTCTGTAGTAGGTCCTCTCCCCGACCTCCTTCTTCCTTATCGAGACATCAAAGCCGAAGCCCTTCAGCAGATATGCGAGCTGCTGTGCTAGGAGTTCGCTCTTCGTGGTTAATTCAACTGTCTTCCCGAGGTACCCGTCCCCCCTGACGTAACCCCTCAGAAACTCCATCGCCACCTCGGGAGGGGCTGAGAACACACTCTCGGGGATGAACTTCTCACCTGCCCTGGATTCTGCGAGTCTTCCGAGGAACTCCCTAGTCGGGGTCCTGAAGAGTATCGTGTAAACTTTCTTCTTGCCCCTAGAGTCGACTCTGACTCTCGGGAGATAGCCGTGTCTCTCGGAGACGTATCTGACAACCCAGTCCCTGACCTCATCCTCGGCCGTGGAGAGTGACAGTGGATTTGGCGTGCCCTCCGCCACGAAGAGCCCCAAGAAGTACGCATCCTCCTTGGTGAGAGTATTGTCTCCGGCTGAGAGGAGTCTAAGCACCTTGGGAGCGGCTATGAGGTCCCCCGGGGCTAGGTTCCCAGCTGGACGCCAGTCGAGCCTCCTATCGCTCTTACTCACGCTCAACAGCTTGTGTCTCGCTGTCAGGCGTAGAATTCTTCCCTTTCTAGTTCTCACCTCCAGTATGGTGCGAACCCTCTCCCTGTAAAGGTAGGAGGCCTCTACTGCCCGGGTGTCTCCGTCCTCCCCGACCGTCAGCACCTTTACCCCAGAGAGCGGAACCGCGAACCCCTCGTCCACCCTGACCTCCCCGAACTTCTGCTTGTAGAACTCGTAGGCGTCGGATATCCTCTCGAAATGGAAGCTCCCCTCATTGATGAAGGGAACGGGGGTATCTCCGCTCACGCACTTCCCAGATCCATACGGCCCGTATATCTCAGTAATCGCCTGAGTCTCGATGCCGCCGCCGAGTAACTCGTCGAGCGCCTTAGATCCAGTCGTGATCCTCTGGACGGTCTTCCTCCTCTGGTAGTAGTCGTATGCGGTCATGACGTCAACTTTCAGGATCTTCCTGGCTGCCGCGATGATCTTTGTGGCAGTAGAGGCGGGTATTCCAGCAGCCGCCGAAAGCTCGGCGGGGGAGGTCAGGGCTATCGATTCCAGCGTGGTGAAGCCCGCCTCGCTCAGCCTCTTTGCTATGGTTGGCCCGACTCCCTCCAAGGTCGTTAGGTCAAACTCGTCGTAGGGTTCGACCCCCAGCTCCTGCAAGTCTTCGCCAGCACTCAGCTCATCGTCCGTTCCCCCTTCAGCCTCGACCTTCCTCTTGCCCCTTGGCATCAAAGCTCATGTCCAGCGTGGGGATAATAATTGTGCGCATTCGAAAGTTTGATTGAATGCGCGAGCTTGCTGAAGAAATTCGAAGGTTGACTGCTGACCCTACGGTCTCGGGAGTCGTGAACGCAAGGCTGCGGGAGTTCGAAGAGATAGGTTCTGGAGATTGGACGCTTTGGGCGAGAGAACTTGCCTTCTGCATACTCGCAGCGAATTTCAAGGCAGTGAGGGCATTCGAGATCGCCACCCGCCTCTGGGAGGAGGGCCTCCTCTTTGAGGGCTCGACTCCGGAGATCGAGACAGCGCTCAGGAGAATGGGGCACAGATTCCCTAGAACTCGTGCTAAGTTCCTGTTCCAGGCCATGGGCAGGGTGAAGGATCTGAGAAGGGTAGTTCCGGGCCTCTCTTCACCTGAGGCGAGAGACTGGCTCAGGAAAGAGGTACCCGGGCTGGGGATGAAGGAGGCGAGCCACTTCCTGAGGAACACGGGTCGAAGGGATGTAGCGATCATTGACAGACACATAATGAGGTTGTTGCGGGATTACTCCCTCGTGAATGAACTCCCGAAGAGTCTCACCCTGAGAAGGTATCTAGAGATGGAGGGTTTGCTCAGAAGGGTAGCTTTGGATGTCGGCCTGACTCTAGCTGAACTTGACCTCTACATGTGGTACATGAAGACGGGCTTCGTGTTCAGGTGAGGCTGCTTATAGGGAAGTCTCTGTCACCCTTGACTAGGTGTTTCCCCCATGAAGCCCAAGCTGTTCATGACCAGGGAGATCCCTGAGAGAGGCCTCGCCAAGATAAGAGAGCACTTTGAGGTGGATCTCTGGCCGGAGGAAGCCCCGCCCCCGAAGGACGTCATCATCGAGAGGGTCAAGGATGTGGACGCACTCGTCTCCTTGCTTACGGATCCCATAGACGCGGAGGTGATGGATGCGGCTCCGCGGCTCCGAATAATCGCTCAGTATGCGGTGGGATTCGATAACATAGACGTCTCAGAGGCCACGAAGAGGGGAATTTACGTAACCAATACACCCGGAGTGCTAACCGAGACAGTCGCTGACTTCGCATTTGCTCTAATGCTGGCCGTGGCTAGGAGGATTGTTGAGGCAGACGAGTACGTCAGGACGGGCAAGTGGAAGGTGGCCTGGCACCCCCTAATGATGTTGGGGACAGACGTCTACGGAGCCACGCTAGGGATCGTGGGCTTGGGCAGAATCGGGCAGGCTGTGGCGAGGAGGGCCAAGGGCTTCAACATGAAGATCCTCTACTACGACATAGTAAGGAACGAGAAGGCAGAGAAGGAACTCGGTGCGCAGTTCGTGGACCTAGAGACCCTGCTGAAGGAGTCTGACTTCGTGAGCCTGCACACTCCCTTGACCCCAGAGACCTATCACATGATCGGCGAGAAGGAGCTAAAGCTGATGAAGCCCACTGCCTTCTTGATAAACACGGCGAGAGGGAAGGTCGTAGACCAGAAGGCCCTCTATAGAGCTCTAAAGGAGGGGTGGATAGCAGGCGCAGCTCTAGACGTTTTCGAGCAGGAGCCCATACCGCCCGACGACCCACTGCTCCAGCTCAAGAACGTGGTCTTGGCTCCCCACGCTGCCAGCGCGAGCATAGAGACGCGGTCTCGCATGGCTGAGATCGTGGCCGAGAACCTGATTGCATTCAAGGAGGGAAAGGTTCCGCCAACGCTTGTGAATAAGGATGTAGTCAACGTGAGGCCTCCTGGCTTCGGTTGACACCCTCAACCTCCCCTCTTTTTCACGGGTGCAGGCTTTGGGCTCTGGAGTCTACGTTCTCATCGTCAAGGTGCTGGAGGAATGTGAAATTGAAGTTGGCTCCCTAGGCAGAATTGAGTTTGAGGAAGGATACTATGCGTACGTCGGAAGAGCGATGGCAGGTCTTCAGAAAAGGATTGAAAGACATCTAAGGCGTCCAAGAAGAGTAAGGTGGCATATAGATCGGCTTACCTCCAATCCTATAGTTAAGCCCCTCTGTGCCATCTTTGGGGAGACCCAGAATCCTAGACTGGAAGATGAGTTGGCTGAGGCCTTGAGTGGGGAGCCTATCCCGAGGTTTGGCAGCAGCAACGCTAGAGCTGGCTCACACCTCAAGTACTTAGGGACTGACCTCACCACGGCGAGGAGAGAGTCAGAATATGCTATACTCAAGCTTGGCATGAAGCCTAGATACAGAGAGGCCACAAAGTCGGTAATAATGGATCTTGACGGGACGCTCTGTGACTACGACAGGAAGAGACTGCAGGCTGTTATGAATCTGGCAAAGAGGTGGGGCATAGATCCAGAAGCCCTAGTGGAGTCTTATGAGAGCGTTAGACGAGAGATCTATGCAGAGATGCCAGAGTCCCCAGAGAAGTACTCTAAGAAGAGGGTTTTTGAGAGGTTAAGAAAGAGGTTCCCTCAGGTACCTCCGCCTGCTCAGGCTGAAGAAGAGTTTTGGAAAGAGTCTATACGGCTTGTAGAACCCTATCCAGATGCCTTCACAGTCTTTAACCTAGCCGAGAGGGGCTTCAAGCTCATTCTTCTCTCGGATGGATCATCGAGGTGGCAGCGTGCGAAGCTTGAGAAGATTGGGCTTGGCACCGCATTTGACGTTGTCATCACGTCTGAAGAGCTGGGAATCAACAAGGTTAGCCCAGCGGCGTACGTGAGGGCACTAGATATTCTGCAGATCCAGCCACATGATGCGGTGGTCGTGGGAGACCTGCTGAGGTCAGACGTACTATCGCCTCAGAGCGTCGGCCTGAGGGGTATGCTGCTGGCCAGGCACGGCTCGCCTCATGAGCCCGTTGGCGCCCCAGTTCTGACGAGTCTAACCCAGCTTCAGGATGTGCTGGTGAAGGTGTAGATCATTGCGAGCCTAGAGCCCTAGCTATTGACATCCTGAGAGGCTGATACAGAATCCCTCTCTCCGTTATGATCCCGGTGAGCAGCTCCGGGGGAGTCATGTCGAAGGCAGGGTTGAATACATTCACGCCCTCTGGGGCTATCCTCACTCCACGAACGTGAGTAACTTCTTCAGGGCTTCTCTCCTCTATTTTAACGTCGGACCTCGTCGACTTCAGGTCAAATGTACTCGTCGGGGCCACGGAGAAGAAAGGGACGCCGTGGGCCCTGGCCGCCAGGGCCAATCCATAAGTGCCTATCTTGTTGTACACTGTGCCATCGACTAGTATCCTGTCCGCTCCGACGAAGACCAGATCCACGCCCTTCTCCCTGATCGTGTGCGCAGCGGCTCCGTCTACGATCAGGGTCACCGGTATTCCGGCCGCGTGCAGCTCATACGCCGTGAGCCTAGCTCCCTGAAGAACTGGTCTAGTTTCAAGCGCTATCACGGAGAACCTCTTTCCCTGCTCCCAGGCCGTGTAGATCGGGGCTGTGACGGTGCCGTACCAAACGGTTGCAAGCGTTCCAGCGTTGCATATCGTCATTATCGTCATGCAGTCTTCGATGAGTTCAGCCCCGTGCCTTCCTATAGCCATATTTGCGTCTACGTCTTCTTGAGCTATGGACTGGGCTTCCCTGACAACTTCTTCCCTCACGGCGTCTACGGACCCTGACTCTGCCGCCCTCTCCGCCGCTGCCATGACCCTGTCTATGGCCCAGAACAGGTTCACCGCCGTCGGCCTCGTCTTCCTCAGCCTCTCGGCTGCCAACCTAAGTTCTCGCAGAAGGTCGGCAGAGTTGTCAGCGTTGGAGTGGATGGCCGCGAGGGCCAAGCCAAAGGCAGCCGTGGCGCCTATAGCCGGCGCCCCCCTCACCACCATAGTCTCAATCGCTCTGGCAACGCACTCGACGTCTCTGCACTCTACGAACCTTAGCTCAGTCGGCAACACCGTCTGGTCTATTAGAATAACCCGATCGCCCTCTAGCCTCACAGTCCAAGGTAGCGCTGGTGGCATGGGATCACCGGGCCGGAGGGTTTGAAGTTACCAGATAACCTTGGGCGTGAAGCCCCTCCTCTTAGCAATGAGTTCAGGTAGATCCAGCACGCACCTAGCCTTCTCTATGACGGCCACGTCTGAGCTAGCAGCTACTTCGTGTGAGGCGACGAACGTGTCCACCTGCTTGTGTGTTAGAGAGTCGCCGGTCAGGTTAAACTCAGACAGGATCTGCCTAGTCATGGCAGCCAGTTCCCCGCTGCGGCTCATTGGTTCATCAAAGGCTATCACGACTCTGCGTGGCGATACTTCCTTGAGGGCCTCTGCAATTTCCTTGAGAGCATCAGGAGTCACTTCAGACGGCTTGTAACTTGAGAATACCCCTCGTAGGTCCCTTAAGAAGCCATCTGAGCACAAGAAGACCGGCTCGCCCGTCAGCATGGCTTCCACAGTGATAATAACGTTGTAGCCGTCTATTCCGATCTCTCTGCCAACGACGGCCTCTGGGGGCACCTTCTTTATAGCTGCTGCAATAGCCTCTCCCGGCCACCGGACTATCCTCTCTACTGCAACCCGCTCAGCCCTGCTCAAACCGAGCTTATCTCCTATCAGGTCTATTGACCTCTGCTTTGGTAAAGAGAGGGAGGCGAGCAGGAGGGCTTGCCTAGCCGCCTCCGTGACTAGTTCGAGCCTCAGGCTCATTGGACACGCCTCATCGCCTGGGCTATAGAGAACCCTAGGTCGCCCACACGGGCCTCGGGCGGCATCGACCCCCAAGCCATCTTCCTCTGACCACCGCCCCTCCCTCCCAGCGAGTTGAGCGCCTCTGAGAGCGCCTTGCCGGCGTCTAAGCCCTTCTCAACGGCTTCCGCTCCCAGGGCCAGAACTACCTGCCTCTGAACGGATCCTCCCACCAAGCATAGCACCGTCCTCGGGTGCTCACGCACGTATGAGTCGGCAGCGTCCGTGAGGGCCTTTCTGTCGTCGAGTTCTACCTCCACGACCTTGAGTTCCAAGTCTCCGATACTTGTTGCCTTGGCTCCCTCAATCCTATGCACCAGCAGATTCTCTAGGGCCTCTCTGAGCCTCTTGGATAGCTCCTTGTTCTCCTCTACAAGAGCCTCGACTGTCTCCTCAACTCTCTCAGGGGGAGCCCCCACAGCACTTGAGATCCTCCTCACCCTCTCATAAGCTTCGAGGAGCTTCTCCACGGCCGCCAGTCCCGCGCTGAACTCGAACCTAACGACGCCGTCCTGAATTCTCCTAGCCCTGAGAATCTTGATGGGCCCTATCTCCCCGGTCCTCTTAACGTGCGTACCGGCGCAGGCCTGAACGTTAAATCCCTCGATCTCTACGATCCTAAGGTTAAGGTCGGGCACCACACCTCCTTGGTATATCTCGAAGCCATGGACCTTCTCGGCTTCTTGTCTGGGCATCCACTTCGTTATGACCGGCCTGTTCTCCATTACGATGGAGTTCGCGAGGAGTTCTATCTGCCTCAGCTCCTCTTCGGTGATAGACTTGTAGTGGGTCACGTCAAGCCTGCTCTCGGTCTCCCCCTTCTGGGCGCCCCACTGCCACACGTGGTCACCGAGGACCCTCTTGGCCGACTCCAAGAGCACGTGAGTGGCCGTGTGATGCCTCATCAGCGAGATCCTCTTAGGCCAATCTATCTCGCCAGAGACCTCATCTCCAATGCGAACCTTGGACAGCTCGCCCTCGACGAAGTGAAGCACCCTATCCTTCACCTTCTCAGCTCTGACGACCCTCAGCCTCGTGCCGTCGCTCAGCGTTATGAAGCCTGTGTCCGAAGGCTGCCCCCCTCCCTCTGGATAGAACGCAGTCCTGTCAAGCACAATGGCGTCGCTCAAGAGACCTACCACCCCGGCTCTGAAGGTCGGGGTGTAGGGGTCCTTGTAGAACAGGAGTTCAGTCTCGGGCATGGTCTCAACTTCCTCCAGATATGGGGGCAGTTCAGGCGGCTTGACCTCCGGTGCCTCGTGCCTGGCGGCCACAAGCTCGTAGAAGTTGTCTGGAACCTCGATCTCGACGCCGTGCTCCCGGGCAACCTCAGCGGCTAGCTCCGGAGGGACGCCGTGCGAGTCGTACAGCTCCAGTAGGAAGTCTACAGGCACCTCCTTAGAGCCTCTGAGCCTCTTGAGCTCCCTCTCTATTAGCTGTCTACCCCTCTTCAGCGCCTCTAGGAACCTTGCTTCTTCCACCGAGACCATGTCTAGAATCCTGTCCCTCTTCTCCAGCAGCTCCGGGAACTGAGTCCCCCAGTACTCGAGCTGCAGGTCGACCAGCTCCGCCAGGGGGATCTCGGCGCCAAGAGACTTCAAGGCTCTAAGAGTCCTCCTGATTACAAGCCTTCCCAAGTAGCCCTCCTTGGAGTTAGAAGGTACTAGCCCGTCTGCTAGCATGAAGGCTATCGTCTTAGTGTGGTCTAAGACAGAGTAGGCGAGTTCGACGGGAGACAGCGCCTTATCCAGCTCCTCGGGGTCTACACCCAGCTGGGAGGCGATCACCCTCCTGAGCTCCCTAAGCTTCTTGCCCCTCTCCACATGGGCCGTTAGAGATGATAGCGTGGAGTACCTCTCCATCAGGTCTCTATCAGGTCGATCCACGCCCAGCACGTCGAGAAATCTGTCGGTCAAGTAGCCGTACACGGCATCAAACGCTGTGGGCGTGCCTTGAGATAGCCACGTTATTCTCTCAAGCCCATAACCCGTGTCGACGACCCGAGTTGGCATCTTCTCGTAGACGCCGTCTCTGACCTGGTATTCCATGAACACAAGTGTGGCTATCTCTAACCCGGAGACGATCGGCTCTACATCGGGGCCAGCGTTCCCTCCGCCCTCCCACCACCCCTCCTTGTAGATTATGTCCTCCTCGGGAACTCCAAGTGTTGTTGTAGCGTATTCGTGGAAGAGCTCAAGCGTTCGATCCTTCCAGTATACCTCCTTCTCCGGCGTGTTGAAGGCGTGATGGGCCATCATCTCGAAGATGGTCATGTGCCTGCCCATCGTGAGGCCCACCTTGTCGATATCCTTGAGGCGGATACAGGGCTGGGATATCGTCAGCGGGTTGGCTGGTGGTGGCACGAGGCCAGCCGTGACGAACGGTTGAAAGTCTACTATCGAGGCGCTCGTGAGGAATAGGTCGTCCCTCCACCTAGCCACAACCGGGTAGCGGCCAATTCTCGCGTGCCCTCTAGACTCCATAAAAGATAGAAATCCCTCTCTGGCATCGGCCACTGTTAGCTTCTCACTCAACCCTCTGCCGATGAACGTGTAGGGTTCGCAGGGAGACTCTCCGCAGGTCTCTCTCCCAGGATCTAACGTCCAGAAGTACTCTCCACACTTTGGACAGCGTTTCCTAACGTATCCTTTCTCTAGGAAGAAGTTCAGCCTTAATGACTCTTCAATATCAGGCCTGCCTCCCATACCGACTCCAGCCGCCTGGGAGGTCTCGAATAAAATAGGTGGGGGCTCAGCCAAAGAGTGCGCCGAGCCCGGCGATCGCCGCCTCTTCCTCTTCCTCCTTCTTCTTTTCCTCCTTCTTCTCCTCCTCGGCAGGCTTCTCCTCCGCGGCCTCGGCAGCAGGGGCCGCGGGCGCTGCCACAGCGACCGGAGCGACAGCCGCCGTCTTGATGACCTCGTCTATGTCGACGCCCTGGAGGGCCTCCACCAGCTGCTTTACCCTGGCCGGATCGGGCTCAAGACCGGCGGCCTTGAGCACAGCGCTGAGAGTACTCTCGTCTATGTCCTTACCCAGCTCGTGGAGCAGGAGGGCAGCGTACACGTACTCGAGCCCCATAGCTCAACCACCTGTTCGCTCTTCGCCATTCCCCTTGCGATAAAAAAGGTTTGTGGCCACTACCTCGGTAGGCCAAGTCGCCCTCTGCGTGCTGCATACCTAGCGGGGACGCCTCTTATCGCAAAGAACGCGGCAGCGGCCACAGCCCCGATCATCCCGGTGAGCGCTGCGGTCAGTAAGACCTTCCTGCCAGTGGGAACCTCTGCCAAGAAGCCTATCTCTAGAGCGCGCGCTCCGTAAATTGCGTAGGACTCCTCTCCGGCTTCTCCCTTGAACGTTGCGTTCAGTAAGCTCAGGTTGAACAGACCCATCTTCTGAACCCTCATTCTCATGCTGAACTCCACGCTAGCGCCGGGGTCAATGCTATCAGCCTCGAAGGTGACCTTCCACCCGCCCTCGGAGGTCCTCTCCTGATTGACGTAGGGGCCCTCTGCCTCCAGTAAGTCGATACCTGGGGGAATCTCTACTGCGATGTAGATGTCTTTAGCTGGACCGCTCCCTTCGTTGACCACGGTAAAGATCAGCTCGAGAGGGTCGCCCACTATTAGCCTCTGAGGCGGAGCCGATGTCAGCTCTAAGCCCAGTGCAGGCCTTACTATCCTTACTATCATAGTGTTGGAGTACTTGAGCTGAGGGGCGTCTCGCTCCTTGTACTGCACCTCTGCTGCGGGCAACATGGCGGTTCCCTCCTTCTTAGCCCTGAGCTTGTAGGAGAGAGTTATGCTCCTACCGGGCTCAAGCATCTTGACGACCGCCGAGGTTTTCCCTCGAGTTAGCTCAAAGTACTCCTCTGGGAATGAATCGGTGACTGTTACGTCCCTAGCCGGGGCCCCTCCCTCATTCGCCACCGTGACTATTACGTTCACCGTGCCGTTGATGCTCACCTCGGTGGGCGATGCTTGCTTGCTGATCGATATTATCGGCCGTTCAGGCTCTTTGACGACAATCGCTCTGCTGGTCTTGGTCGCGAAGGACTTGCCCACCTTGTCCTGCCACTCTACAGATATCGTCACGTTGAAGTATGTGCCGAGTATAGCTACGTCCTCGGGGAACATGACCTTGAACTTGATCTTCTGAGTGATCGCATTTTTTGGGAGATGTGAAACGAAGAGGGGTGTCGTCATAGTGCCGGTGAATGGCTTTCCTGTCAAGCCAGGCACTTCCGGAGTTATGAGCACCGCTTGAGGCAGAGGGGGCTGAATGGACAACCAAATCGAGACGTTGTACGCATCCCCAGTTCCTGTGTTCTTCAAGGTGAACTCAAACTTCACGTCATCTCCGGGCTGGATCGATAGCGAAGAGTGGTTCAGTATTATCCTAACTTCAGGAACCCCCACGTCGCGGTATATGTCCCCCACGACAATGTAGAATCGCAGCGTAGACGTGACTATCCTCCCTGGATCGTACCTCCACACCTCGTGAGTGGACGAACTTAGCTGCTCGTCCTTTCTGAAGTCAGTTGGGTAGCTCAGTCCTATTGTGGCTACTAACTTAGCGTATGCCTTGCCATTGGCAGAGGCTGAGAACTCAAACGTGAAGTTCACAGAGTCTCTTGGCCTTGGGGGGGCTATCGTGAAGTTGTTGGGGTTATCGACGGGCGGCATCGTGGCCACGAGTTCAATCGTGGCGTTCTCGGCTCCCTCTACCCTGCCATACGCCGTAGTTAGCCTGGCCCACGCTGGGGTACCGCTACCGTCGTTGTAAACGCTAACCGAGAGGTCAACGACGGTCGAGGTTTGATTGAAGACCAACTCGGTCACGTTAAGTGGTCTGAGCAGAAGTTTGATCTCTGGTGAGTAGATACACTCCTTGATGTCAAACTTAACCCATCCGCCGTCCTCAGCCGAGGACTCCGAGCCGTACAAGACTAGCTTGAAGGCGTTGGGCCCTCCTTCTCTGCAGTACGCGGGAACGTATCCTGAAACCTCCTCCTGCTGGCTTGAGGCCTGAAACAGGGAGCACAACTCCTGCTCCTTGTAGACCTCGATAACGAAGAGGTTCACCACTCCGGCTGATATATGTGCTACAAGCCTGAAGGGTCCGACGTACATCTCGCTGTTGTTCCCCAGCTGTACCTCTAGCCAGTCGTATGTCTTCGTGGCAGCCTGAACTCTCACGACGCTTGAGAGTGGGGGGAACACTATTAGAACGAACATAAGAGCTAGCGCGACTAATTTAGCGCGGGATATTAAGTAACTCACCTGGGCCACCCTCCAGACCGAAGGGAGGTCAAGTATTAATTTCCAAACTTCGGCCAGAAACGTAGGGCCCGTAGCTCAGCACGGATAGAGCGGCGGCCTTCTAAGCCGCAGGTCGCGGGTTCGAGTCCCGCCGGGCCCGCCACTAACCCTCAACAATCAGCCCGTTCAGTAGGATGCGCACGACATCAGCATCTGTCCCCCCGTATACTGGAATGTCCGCTACTTCGGCCAATCGAAAGCGACCGACCCACGGAACCCCCACCTGATGGCCCTTACCAGGAACTTCGACTACAAGGTAATTTCCACTCGGGTCCACATCTATAGCGCAATCTCCGGTAATGGCGAGCAAGAGTCTGTCAAATGCCTTCGCTAACCCTTCCTCGGTGGAACTCCCCACTACCACTGTGTTATTCTCAGGAAATACATAGATTCCGGTGTCTAGAGTCCACCCTCGCGGACCCCGTATGGTGAGGAATGAAGAATTCACTTTAGGGGCTTCATAGAGGCGATCAAGCTCCAAAACGATGAGGTGTGACGTGTTGCCGAAGGCGCCAGCGGTCATAACGTTGACCGTGACTGATAGTGAGTAAGACATCCTAGCGTATAGTTCCACATGCTCTCCAGCAATCTGTGGATCAAAGACTATCACAAGAGAGTAGGGCGTGCTCCTGGTGGAGGACAGAGCCACGTAAGCAAACGCCAAGCCTATGATACCCAGCGTCAGGACGGCGAGAATAATACCCGCCTGGGGGCGCCTCCTCTTTGCTCGCCTCATGGCATCCGCCCCTCTCTTACGCTCATCAGATCCCTCTCAGCGGTCTACGTGTACGTGAAAGTCTTCTAGGAGGTCTTCTGACCCTCCCTCGGTAGTAGCGCGCTCTTGCCCGCCTGCTCTCCCTAGTCCAAGCCCTTATTCGAATTACCAAGAGGAGTATTATTGCTATCCCTAGAGCCGCAAGAAGGATCTTGAAGGTCTTTGACATTACAATTGTGACTTCGAACACTCGATTTTCAGAGAAGCCCTTGAAGAACTGTCCTGTCGGGTCTGAGTACTTCATGCTCACTGTAATCACGTCAGATATCTTGGGTGTGAAGTAGATCGAGTTTGCCTTCACCTCCAAGACAATCGTGGTGGATTCACCTGGGTCGAGGCGGCCCAACTCGATCCTCCTCTCTCTGGTAGAGGGGGAGGTTACTGTAGAGTCTGGTGGGTAGGAGACTATGGAGATTGTCGCCTCGGGTATGCCCGTGATGAGGAGCACCACCTCCTTGCTGGGCGCGTTGCCGTCGTTTGAGACTGATATGCTCACACGCCTCGCCTTACCCCACTGCATCTCCACCTCGCTGCTGTTGAGTTCTAGGTAGACGAGAGGCCTGAGGACTGTTACAGTCGATTCTCTAGTGACGTTTCTCGGGTTTCCAAGAGCGTCTGAATATTCTATAGAGGTTCTTGAGAGCAGCACGGTTCCTGGGGGGGCGTCTGCAGCCCTCACGACATACGTGTACGAGATAGTCTGGTCAGGATCGATGAACGAGAGATACGGATAGCCTGTAGTCGCGGCCTGCGCAACCTCAGAGTAGTTTGCACCCTGAGCCAGGAGCTCAAAGCCCTCGCCAAGTATCTCCCTTATCACGCAGCCCTCAATCGGCACATCCCCTCGGTTCATCATGGACACCGAAACCGTGACCACTCCGCCGAGAGAGACGTTTGCGGGCGTCACAGTCTTGGAGAGGATCTCGAGCCTACCATTCCTCGCGAGGGCTAGCGTGAAGTACCGAGTGAACAGCACCGTTCCAGAGGCGTCCTTTAGCAGGAAAGTCAGCCTGAGCGACGTCAGCTCCTCTACGGCGCCAGCAGCCCTCAAGGTGACGACAAAGGATCCGTTACCGTATGCGCCGACGTCAAATGGGTTGGTGGTGTTAGAGACGATCTCGACGTCAGGCGGAGCCCTCACCTCGACTTCAAACGTCCTAGGATATGGCGCCTCGTTCAAGACGCTCAGCGAGACCTTAAGCTCTCCGCCTTCAACGAGCCTTGGAGGATCGTAGTTGTCGTAGTAGCCGAGGCCAGCCGCTGTTAGCCTGAGGTCTACCGTGCTAACCTTCGACCAGTCCAATAGGAATCTCGCTACCTCGCTCGAGAATGCGAGGGCCGTGAGTATATCGCCGTAGGAGCCGGGCGGGTACCAGAGGCCGCTGTCGTCGTCCTGCTTGTCTAGGATGATCTCTATATACAGCCTAGCGTGCGCCTTGACCTCCTTCGTATCAACGAGTCCTAGGCTGCTCATCTTCATCAGCGTGTGAAGGAGGGGGATCGCTATGTCCCAGTCCGGCTGGTACATCGACATGTAGGTCATTAGATACTTGGCGGCGCCTGACAGGGTAGCCTGGTCGACCTCAAACCCCTGAAGGGCAGCCTGAGCTAGGGCGTCGGACACCTCCGCGGTGACCTGAAGCCTATCTCTAGTGAACCCTCTGTACGAGACCTCCCTCCAGTAAACTTCAGATCCTGACCTTATGGCGCCTCCCTCTAGGTAAGAAATCGCTTTCTCGATGGACCTAGACAGGCCAGATACCCTCTTCCCCAAGCCCAAGGAGTGCGCCTCTACCAGCACCGCGAGGACGTGAGCGGTCACTAGAGGGTTGGACTCCATGTAAGATTGAGCGGCAGGGTTGACTGGGTTGATAGGCCAGCCGCCATCTTGGTTCTGATACGCTATGAGTGAGGAGATGCTTGAAACCAGTCTGATGTCATCAATCGAGACTATCTCAGCCCTAACACCCCACAGAATGGCTCTTAACACGCCATATGAGACGTCTATGTCGGTAATTATGCCCTCGCTTCCTGACCACAGGCCCCCGGAGCCTCCAAGGAGGAAGTCTGCAATGGCTGAGCCGAAGTTCCTGGCCTTAGCTAGCTTCTCAGCCTCCCCCTCCAGGCCAAGAAGTTTTGCGTTGAGCAGCAGCAGGCTGAAGGTCTCTAGAGCCATTGCGTTGACCATGAGGTTCTGCTCGGGGCCGTAGCCGAAGCCAACGTTCACGTAGAGTGTGCCCGAAGGAGTGAAAACGATTGTGTGAGATGTAACATCTTGCGAGACGGGTATCTCGTCGGTGAGAAAGACAACGTACTTAGCAAGCGCAGCCTCTATAGACCCCTCAGGTTGGGCCTCGACCGCGGTTAAGGGAGATACTGTGAGCAGCACCACTAGGAATACGCATGCCGCCTGTGGAGGGATCGATTGCGGGCGAGTAAGCCCCATATCTACTCGCAGGTAGGGTCTATCTCTCGACTAAAAAAGCTGACATAGACCGAAGCCTTCGACACCAGAGCACTTCGCCGTTAGAAGAATCATGGCTGTGAGGGACGATTCACGTAGATTCGTCACAAAGCTCCCTCTGCTCCTTAACCACCGCTCCGAAGAAGCTGGAAAGAGACTAAACAGGCGAACGGGAGAACAAGCTCTGTAAGAAGCCTTGGAAGGGAATATCTCACACAAAAGAAAGGGGGTGGGGGAGGTCTCAGCCTCCCGGAGAAACGACGGGCTCGACGGTGACCGGCGTTGGCCAGGTGATCTCAATGATGTTGTCGTGCTCAGGCGGCACCCACGGAGCCGGCGGGGCAACTCCAGGCAGGAGCGCCACGACGATTAGCGCCGGCGGGTGCTCCTCGTCGGTGCCAGCGAGGTAGTAGGCCTCAGGTATGTCCTTGGGCACTCTGACTATCTTGGTCGGGTCGGCCAGAGCCACGGCGGCGGCGTAGGTGCCGTACCTGTTGTTACCGGCGACGACGAGTATATAGTTCTCCTCCTCGCCCCACGGATCCTCCTTGGCGTACTGGATGACTCCCAGGCCGCCGATGAAGGACACGGTGTGGGCGCCTATCCAGGTCCTGATCCTCTCGAGGTCGACGTAGCCCTCGTCCTCGTAGATGCCGTCGTGGTAGAACCTCATGTCGTAGAGCCTGTCGCCCACATAGACTATCCAGAGCAGGCCGGTGTCGTTCAGGTAGTCGACGGCCCTGTTGACCACGGGTCCGCCGATGAGTATCAGGTTCTTGTCAGCGAGCTCGGGGTTGATGACCTCGTAGTTCTCGTCGAGGAACTGGTAGTCGGTCCAGACGAGCGGGGCCTTCACGAAGCTGAAGACGTCCTCCAGCTCGAAGATCTGGTCCTTCTCGCTGGCGGGCGTGATGTCCCTGTTGTACTCGTCGAGCAGCGTGGTGCCGGTCCAGTTGCCGGTGACGTTCTCGAACCTGTCGTAGACTCCAGCGAAGACTCCAGTCACGTTGATCGGGTGGATGTCGTACTGCTCGTAGAGCGCGACGGCGTCAACGTCATAGGTTGAGTCCACGAGAGCCTGCGCAGTAAGGCGCGGCGGATCCCAAGGAGTCTCTATGGACAGGTAGGTCAGATCCGTGTAGTACTCACAGTACTCCTCCCTGATGAGTTCCTCACCCTCCTCGTAGAGGAAGACGCCGAAGTCGTCCCACTCCCAGCAGTCTGCCTTGCCGCAGATGGCCTCGCCGTCACCTATGGTCGGAGTCCCGTCGAGCTTGTCGAAGACCTCCAAGTTGTCGAAGATGAAAGTCAGGTCGCCGTAGGTCTTCTTCTCGCCGAGGTGCCAGGTGCCGTTCTCAGCGACCACGTACCAGACTGGGTCGGTGTAGCCACCCTGGCCGTCCGGGAAGCTGTAGCTGACTATGCCGTAGATGTGCTCATAGGGCAGCTTGTCCCACGGATCCATTTTGACGGAGAAGGGACCGTCGTCTGCTCCGTCGATTATTACATAGCCCACGAAGTAGCCATCCTCGATCCACCAGTCAAAGGTGGTAACGGGAACGTCAGCTGGCCAGGCGTTCTCTAAGTCCGTAATGTCAAGAACACCATCCCCATCGAGGTCCATCCTCTCGAAGACATGCTTGTCGATCCACGGGCTGCTGATGGTAACCTCTATGTAATCGTCGTCAGTGTCAACCCTGTACAGATACAGGAAGAACACCATGTTGTAGCCAGCACCAGTCAGTCTGTTGGCAGCCAGGTCATCATGGTATATGAAGAGCTTGTTAACGTTGCCCTGAGCATCGGTCGTGTACTCTAGGTTAAGCATAGTCCTGACTGGACCGCCCTCACTCTCTCTAACTATGAACGACGCATCAGTATCAGTTATGTCGTCTATCTCGATCCAGTAGCCGAGGAACGGTATGTAGTACTCCTTACCCTCCTCGAATATGGCGGTGCCGACTGGCGTGGTTGAGTATATCAGAGCAAAGCCGGGCTTGTTGAGCGAGTAGGAGTAAGTAGCTCCTGTGTATATGTCCTCAGCCTCAACGTCAACGTCGCTCACTAGGCCGTAGAAGGTGTTATCGTTATAGACTATGGAGACAGTGTCCATGAAGCCGGCATCAGGATCCGTGTAACCATCTACTATCCAGGCGGTACCGTCGTGGTCGGCGAACAGCACGCCAGGTTCCAGTATATCAAAGTCGTCGGCGGTTAGCTTGTAGCCAACGCTGTAGACCAGCACGGGAGCCTCGCAAGTGAGCACGCCCAAGTTCGGGCAGGCAGGGCAGATGGGTACGGCCTCGACGGTCTCGTTGTAGTAGTCACTGACTACCAGCAGGTAATCCGGGTTGTCGGTAACGTCGTCCAGCGGGAAGGCGTACTGGTCTGGGTAGGAAACGCTGAACGGAGGAGAGTACACGCCAAGCCCGAACTCGAACCAGAATCCTTCGTCAGCAGCATCGCCAGCCCATCCCCAGTGCTTGTAGTTAAGAGCCCAGGCGTCGGCGGTCATCTCTTCTATGAAGTAGTCAGTGCCCTTGGTGTTGGGCGCCTTGCTGTAGTATAGGTGTGAACCTATCTTCACACCTATCAGAGCGGCGCCCCTGACGTCCTCCGCCGCGGCGGCAACGCCGGGCTTCTGGCCTCCTATGATTATGGCTATGTCGGGCACTCCGTCGCCGTCGTAG
>CBEVRO010000005.1:0-46285 GCA_965552295.1 uncultured archaeon
AAGCCGATCTGGAGCAGTTTGGACGGAGGGTCATCTTCTCGAATGTTGAGAGACTAGTCTTTGCCGACGACGTCGACGCCGAGACCTTTGAGAAGTACGTGGCGCTGATCAGAGACTGCGAGGAGGTTAGGGTCCCAAAGGGGATCTCCAAGCTTCTAGTGCTCTCAAAGTGCCGAGACGTCAGCAGGCTGGTTACCGAATAGAGCGACAGTCGTCCTCCATATTTTTCCTGAGGACGACGTCCCATTCCCTTCTTTTTGAAGGACTGCCGTTGGAGAGACTGCGGAAACTCAATTAAGAACTTCAGCTCACAAGAGAACTCGTTGAGGATCACGTTCTACGGCGGCATTGGCGAGATCGGCGGAAACAAGATAATGGTGGAGTGTGAGAACTCAAGGCTGCTGATAGACTTTGGGCGGAACTTCAGGCTTGAGGACTCCTTCTTCCAGTACCCCTACGACCCACCTCTTGACGTGAGAGATCTCGTGAGAACTGGAATCGTGCCGGACCTCCCAGAACTCTACGCAGAAGGGGGCGCCGTCGAGGCGGTGATCGTCAGCCACGCTCACACAGACCACTACGGACACATCCCCCTCCTGGCTCAGGGGACTAGAGTTCTGATGGGGGAGACCGCGAAGATGATAATAGACGCGCGGCTCGAGTCCATGGCCAGGCCAGGCTGGATGGAGAAGGTAGATCACCTTCATATCGAGACTTTTCGAACGGGAGATGAGATTGAACTCGGTCCCTTCAGGGTCAGGCCCGTACACGTTGACCACTCGGTTCCTGGGGCCTACGGCCTGCTTATCGACTGTGGAGGGGTTACTCTAGCCTACTCCGGAGATTTGAGGCTCCACGGCGAGGCTGGAGAGCTGACGCTCGACTTCGTACGCGAGGCCTCGGCCTGGTCCCCTCAGATCTTGATGCTCGAAGGCACTAGAGTGGCGCCTGAGTCGGATCCTGAGGCTGCAGCGGCGAGGCTGTTCGAGCAGATGCTCGCCCTCAGGCTGAGGGACAGGATCCCGAAGAGGGTCGCCATGGAGGCAAACACAGAGGCTGGAGTTCTAGAGGCTCTCAGGGGGGTTCTAGACGACCACGCCGACAACTTAGTCATGGTCGAGTCTGCGTGGGCCGACGTGGATAGGATGAGGACTGTGTGGAGGGCCGCTTCAGCCAGCGGCCGGCGTCTGCTGATGGACGAGAAGGCTGCGTACCTGCTGGATAAGATGAGGAGAGACCCCAAGCTCGGTGGGCTGCCCCCAATTGCAGAGATATCCGTCATGGTGTGGCGGAGAAGGAGGACAGAGCGTCCAGCCAGCAGGGCGCTCTCTGAGGCCCTCGACAGGTTCGAGGATGAAGGTTGTGAGGTGATGTCGGCTCAGGAAGCGGCGAGGGAGGTTTGGGCAAGCCCGGGCTCTTTCCTGTTCTTGACGAGCCAGCCTACCAGAGCCCTTAAGGACCTCATGGCTGGAGGAGACGGCAGGGGCAAGCTGACCTACGTGATGAGCAGGTCCGAGCCATTCACCGAGGAGATGGTGATAGGCCTTGACAGGCTGCTAAACTGGCTCGCTCTCTACGGGGTCAGGAGCTACTTTAGAATACATGTCTCAGGCCATGCCTCTCCTCAAGATCTCGGCAGAATAGCGGACGAGATAGGCCCCGAGGTGGTCTTGCCCATTCACACTGAGCACCCTGATCTGTTCGCCATGTACCTGCCGCGCGATCTCAGAAGGCGTCTGATCTTGGCCAGGCTGGCTGAGCCGATTCCCATACACTAGAGCGCAGGTTTATCGAGTCCCTCGGCCAGATGTTTTGAGGAGGGTGGGTACCTGCCAGCTGTGCGGTCGAAAAGACGTGACGATTAGCGACGTTATAGGAGTCTGCGCGGACTGCCTAAGAGACAAGCCCTCTGAAGCCACTGAGATAGCCCTCAGAATCCACAAAAAATGGAGGGGAAGGATTGGCCTACCCCCCGAACCCCCTAGGGATCCAGGGGGGAGGAAGTGCCGAGTGTGCGTGAATGAATGCTCAATACCGGATGGGGGAGTGGGCTACTGCGGCGTTGTCGAGAACAGAGGCGGCGCGCTGGTTCCGGCCACCGGCAGCTGGAGAGTGGCCGCCGGTCTATGGTACTACGACCCTCACCCCACCAACTGTGTCTCTATGCACTTCTGCCCAGGGGCGACCTGCAGGGGGTACCCGGAGTACACCGATGTGTGCGGTCCAGAGACGGGGATGTACAACTTGGCAGTGTTCTACGGGGCCTGCGGACTTGACTGCGTCTTCTGCCAGAATTGGGAGCACAAGTACATCGCGGTGAGGCGAGATCGCCTCATGACCCTCGATGAGCTGGTCTCGGCGGGGAAGAGCAAGAAGGTAACGTGCGTGTGCTACTTCGGCGGAGATCCAGCCCCTTTTAGCGCGCACGCCATAGCAGTCTCTAGAGAGCTTGCAGAAGAGGCGAGGGGTTCCGGGAGGAAGTTCAGAGTGTGCTGGGAGACCAACGGGATAGTCAACCCTAGGATATTCAGAGCGTGGGTGGATCTAGCCGTGGCCACGGGCGGGAACACAAAGATCGACTTCAAGGCTTGGACCCCCTCAATCTACGTGGCGCTCACGGGCGTAGACGCGAGGGACAGGGTGCTAGAGAACCTCAGGCAGGCTGCGTCCAGGGTGGAGGAAAGGCCCGACCCGCCGCCGCTGACCGTGAGCATCCTCTTAGTCCCAGGTTACGTCGACGAAGAGGAAGTCGCGCAGATAGCGAGGG
This sequence comes from uncultured archaeon, assembly GCA_965552295.1. Lineage (GTDB taxonomy): Archaea > Korarchaeota > Korarchaeia > Korarchaeales > Korarchaeaceae > DRBY01. The sequence continues at coordinate 2,768 of CBEVRO010000005.1, forward strand.
AGGTAGCTCGACTAGACGCTCGCATCCCCATCGTATTGCTGGCGTTTAAGCCAGATCACCTCCTTAGAGACCTCCCGACAACGAGTCGGAGACACGCTGAAGCAGCTGCCAAGGCGGCTGAGGCAGAGGGAATCCAAGAGGTCCAGCTGGCCAACGTGTGGCTGTTAGGGCGGGCTTATTGATCAGAAAAAGGAGGGCTTGAAGCCTCTCATTCGGTGAGAGTCTTCACGATGCCGTAGAGTATCAGGAGCCCTATCACGATGAACGCAAGGTCGTAGACGACGTTAGCCACGTTAGCTAGCGGTGTGAATAGCCTGATTACCTCGATGACGGGCCCTCTTAGGGCCACATAGAGTATGGCCACGACTGCTAGGTCAAGTATGCTGTTCGTCACTCCTGAAGCCGCTCTAGCCTTGTCCGGTATGCTCTCCCGGTATATAGAGTCAAGCGGGCCTCCGATCCCCTTGATGAGACCGGCAATAACTATGGCGAGGAGTATAGCCAGGCCGTCCGGCAGTATGATTGTTGGCTTTTCAACAAGCGTAATGCTGCTCAAAGGCTGGTAGAAAACCACTCTTATCAGCCACCAGAGGATGAATGTGATCACTATGGCGGAGATCTGCCTGATTAGGGCTTTAGCTCCAATCTTGGCCGACATCGATCACACCCAACTCTGGCTCCGATCTAGCCAATGAAAATAAAACCTCTCGCGAGTTGGATGTCGCACATCAAACTTTGCACATGTCGCAGAACGCGGCTACTTTTCGAGCCTCTTCAGCGCTAGAGCGAGCTTGAGCAGGAGTTCTGCGTTGTCCCTCACGTAGTCTTCAGCCTTCCCCCTAAGGTACTTGGTGAATCTAGGCCAAAGAGCCTCTCTCCTCTCCTGGAGCAGGCTGATCGACCTCTCCAGCTCCTTTCGAACGTCGTCGAGAGGAATCCTCTTCTCCCAACCAATGGCCTCGACTAAGGACTCTAATGGAGCCATTTCCACTCCGAGAACGCTCCTAGCAAGGGGGAGCACCTCAATCAGCCTCTCCTTACGCTTGAGTCCTTCAAGCAGCATCGCCAGAGTCACTGATCCTGCTTCAGACAGCGTTTTCATGAGCGATTCGGCTTCATAGACCACGAAGGTGAATCCCTCGTCCACCAGAGATCCGACCTGCGTCGGCACCTTCTCCCACCCTCCGGGCTGGAAGAATTCTCGCCAGGCCACCTCGCTCGTCAAGGTCTCGCCGTCAAAGACGGCCGCAGCCACTAGAGTAACCTGCTCACCGACTGGGAGGGCCACGGCATCTAAAGCGGCCATCCTGAGGGCTCTAGAGGGCTTCGGCACCGGGACCTCCCTGCCGGCAATCTTGAGCAGGATGCTGTCCCTCAGCAGTAGGTACTCCACGGCTCTTCGAGCCCACAACCTGGCCAGGTCCCACCTCGCGCCCGAACTCAGCAGCGTGAGCCTGGCCTGCTCGTCTATCTGCTCGAGCAGGACGTCCACCATGTCGTCGGGCTCGAAGGAGTCTACCTCCTTGAGCACCTGCACCCAGTCCAGCGTCTCGAGCAGTCCAGCGCTCTCCGGCTCGTGGAGCGACATGATCTTCCTGTCGCCCACATTAGAGAGGCTGTAGGTTATGGACTCAAGCTCTATTCCCATCCTAAGCCTGAGCACCACCATCAGGAACGCCAGGCCGACCCTCAACCACTCTAGATCCTCTCCAGGCTCGAGCTCCACGGAGATCCCGTACGTGTAGTCTCTGTACCTACCTCCAGTTGGCCCAATCACGGGTAGGCTCCTCCTGTCGACCACAAAGTAGGTCCTGTCGCCAGAGATCACGGGCCTGTACTTCCCAGACCTCAGAACCCAGTACACCCTATTGGGCGTCTTTACTAGGAGGTCAAAGCCCCTCCTAGGCGGGTCAACCACGCAGATAACCTCGCTGTGGAGTCTGCCCCTGTAGTAGTCGCCAACTACGTCTGGGTCCTCCCCCCAGTTCATCTTCACTCTGGCGTACTCCTCGTAGGCGTGGGCCAGCGGGTCATATGAGAGAACCGTTCTAATGCTCAGAGACCTCTCCACGACCCCCGTTATGACCCGCCCTCTCTTGAGGAGGTCTACCACAATCGCGTTGGCCGAGTAGTCTATGCACCCTGGCTGGAACCTCTCCACCAGGTCGCAGTGGCCTATGTCCTCCAAGTACTTCTCCTCCTCGTCCTCTACCAAGAGCCTCTTCATTCCGTACGGCGGCCCGAACTCGTAGAAGTTCATGTAGGACCAGGTCCTCTTCCCCTTCTCAGTCAGCCCTCCCGGCTCTATTAGGCCCAGCTCCTTGAGGAGCGAGACCTCCTCTTCCGTCAGGAACCGCCTAAGATCTGGGTTGACCGCCTTAAACAGCCCCTCAAAAAGCGTGGAGTACTTGTTCTTTGGGTTCACCAAAGCCTTCTCCAGCGGTAGCTCCACCCACCTCCTCAGAGTCTCCGCTCCCCTCATCAGGAGCTCTCTATCCCAGCTGGAGAGGGGCAGTATGATTGACTCCGTGAACTCTATCTCCTCCCTCCTGCCCTTGCGGCCCTCCCTCTGCCTGAACTCCCTCACCGTGGGGGGCAAGCCCACGTGAATGACCCTGATGACCCCGCCTATGTCTATCCCCTGCGCTAGAGTCCTGGGCGAGATGAGGACGGTGACCTCTCCCTCCCTCGCGCCCCTCTCTATCTCAACCCGCTCCTGCTTTGGAACCAAGTGGTGGTGCGCCGCGATCCTCTCGGACATCTCCCCCAGCTCTAGAGAGGTTCTCCTCCTCAGCTCCTCGGCGTAGCGGATGCTCCTAGTGAAGACCAACGTGACTCCCTCGTCATCCGCGTACTCCGCTATGATCTCAGAGGGGTCGACAGCAGGGCTCGGGACCTGGATGCCTGCCCACCTGGCTGCCTCGATCACCTTGAAGGCAGACACCTTGAACTTGTCGAAGTCTTCGAGGGCGTCGAGGATGTCCTGACCCACCCCGGCGGACTTGAGTTCCTCGCGCTTCTCCCTGAGACCCTCCCAGATCGCCCTGAGATTCTTGCCCAGGACGACGTAAATCCTGTTCTCCGCTCTGAAGGGCCGGCCTCTGATTACACTCGTGTTCCTTCCATTGATTTCTGTCAGGGCCGCGGCAAGCTCGTCCGGGTTACCCAGCGTAGCCGTGAGTATGGCTATCTGGAACTTCCTGCCCGTAAGCAGGGTCATGAGGCGAATCATGGAGATTAGCAGCGCCAGCTCCCTCGGGCCGTAGAAATCCAACTCGTCCAGGACCAAGAGGCCCAGCCTAAGGCAGTACTGACGGAGCAAGGCTCCCTTAGACACCCACCTCTTCATGTCGTTCAGCAGGAATGCCGGGTTCGTGACTATCAGATCGGCCTGAGACAGCGCGCTCCTCAGGCCCGCCGTGCCGAGGGTCGACCTCAGCTTGTCGCGCCTCATGGCGTCGATTGGCATCACTCTAGCGCCGAGAGACTCGCAGTAGTCCTCGAGCCTCCTGACCTGGTCGTTGGCCAAAGCAAGCGTTGGATACACGACCAAGGTTCTGACGCCAGCCTTGGCAGCATATGCGAACCAGGCCTCGGTCTTGCCGCTGCCCGCGCCGGAGATTAGGATGACGTTTTCTCCTCTCTCGAGAGCCTCAATAGCCTCCTGCTGGTGCCTGTACAACTTCATCGCAGCTATCCTGCGTGAGAGCGGTCCTCCCTCCGACAGCCCGGGAAGTAGGTCCTGAAACGTCTTGTCTACCCGTTCTGGCCTCTCTGCGGGTTCTTTGAAGCTGTAGAAGTCGTATCCCAGCCCAGCCAGTATCTTGGAAGAGTCGAGGGGCAACTTGTTGGCCCTCAGTTTTCCGTAGAGATTAACCGGATTAAATGATCACCAGTTATAGGCCAGAGGTGACCGTCCGTGGACGTCAGCAGGGGCGAGTATGAAAATCGGATCTCAAAGCTCAGGAATTGGATGGCTGAGAGAAGAGTGGACGCGGCCGTAATCAGTCCGGGGAGTAACATGAGGTACCTCAGCGGTACTGAGAACGCCGGGATGATGGTGATCCCCTTGGACGGGGAGCCGTTCCTTATCGCGCAGTACGCCTTTGGAGACGGGCTTGCTGAGGAGGAGTCCTTCCTAGAGGTTCGGATTGTTAAGCCCAGGTACGGCCTCTCGGCCAAGGAGGTCGTCAAGGCCGATCTCGCCAAGGCTGCCGTGGAGTGGCTCAAGGAGAGCGGCGTGAAGGTTAGGAGGCTCGCCGTTGAGAAGTCTAAGGAGGGGAAGTTCCTCAGGGACCTCAGGAAGGCCTTCAAGAGGGCGAGGAGGAGAGTCCTGTTTGTAGACCTGAGCAACGTACTGAGGGACATGAGAGCTGTGAAGTCCGAGGAGGAGGTGAAGCTCATCGAGGAGAGCGCTAAGATAGCCATAGCGGCCTTCGAGGACGCGGCAGAGCAGCTGAGGGAGGGGGCCTCTGAGGCGGAGATCGCCAACAGGCTGGAGTACGCCATCAGGGAGAGGGGGGCCGAGGGACCCAGCTTCGATTCGATCGTGGCGTTTGGTGAGCACACGTACAACGCTCACCACGTGCCGACGAGCAGGAGGCTGAAGAAGGGCGAGCTCGTGCTCTTCGACTTCGGAGCACGGTTCAAGGGGTACTGCAGCGACATGACGCGAACGTTCGTCTTCGGGCGGGAGCCCACAGCCGGGCTGAGAGAGAGGATGGAGGCTGTCATTAGCGCTCAGCAGGCCGCGTTGGGGGTCATCAGGGGAGGCGTTCGGATAGAGGTCCCCGACATAGAGGCCAGGAAGGCGCTCACGAATAGGGGCCTAGCCGAGGAGTTCGTTCACAGTCTCGGCCACGGCGTGGGTCTCGACATTCACGAGTATCCCAGGCTCCTAGTTGGGCAGGAAGGCGAGCTGAAGGAGGGAATGACCGTTACGGTGGAGCCGGGGATCTACATTAAGGGGTGGGGCGGTATTCGGTTCGAGGACACGGTGGTCGTTGGTAGGAACTCCCCAAAGATCCTCACGCAGGCCCTGGGGAAGGACCTCAGGGTAGGGTGACGGCGGGCTTGTCTGGAGAGTTCACGCCGACCGGAAAAGTGGTCATCCACGGAGAGGGCGTCCAGAGGCTGAAGCGTGGCGAGCACAACCTCTACCTCAAGTGGCTCCGCAGGGTACAGGGTGACGTGGAGAGAGGAGATCTGGTCGAGATAGTCTCTGACCGAGGCGAATCGCTCGGTTGGGGGTTCTACGAGGGCGTTGGGGCTATGGCAGTCAGGGTGGTAACATTCGATCCCGAGGAGAGGCCCACAGAGAAGACGTTCAGGCAGAGGATTGAGAAGGCGCTGAGGCTCAGGGAGAGGCTGAGATTGGGGAACTTCTTCAGGCTCGTTCACAGCGAGGCCGATGGGATGCCAGGCCTGATCGTCGATGTGTACTCCGATCTTGGAGTGATCTCCTCAACCTCAGCCGGTATGGACAGACGCCTCGGGTTCTTGGCTGAACTCCTCGTAGAGCTGCTGGGGCTTAGAGCGATCTTCGTTAGGAATGACACGAGAACTAGGAGGGAGGTCGGCTTACCAACCTGGAGAGGGAGGCTCCTGGGGGAGGGAGAGCCCAGAACGGTCATAGAGGAGGGTTCGGTGAAGTTCGAGGTTGACGTTTTGAGGGGGCAGAAGACGGGCTTCTTCATAGATCAGAGAGAGAATCGTCTGCTCATGGAAAGGTACGCTCCTCAGGGCGGAGAAGTGCTTGACCTCTACTCTTATACGGGTGGATTCGGGCTCCACGCTTTAGCCGGCGGCGCCAGGCGCGCCACGCTGGTGGACGAGTCAGATTACGCGGTGGAGGCCGCTTTGAAGAACGCCGAGTTGAATGGGTTTGAGGGAAGGGTCAGCGCGGTGAGGGGCAGGGTGAAGGAGTTCCTAGAGTCGGCCATCGAGAGGGGAGCTGCGTTTGACGCCGTGGTGGTGGATCCGCCTGCTCTAGTCCCCAGCAGGGATCGAATGTCCATGGGGCTCAGGACCTACGTGGCAGTGAACGCGACCGCGATGAAGGTCGTGCGGCCTGGCGGGCTCATGATATCTATGAGCTGCAGTCAGTTCGTGACTGCAGAGAGGCTGAGGAGCATTCTACTTGACGCGGCAAGCAAGGCGGGAAGGCGGATTAAATTCCTGGGTGGAGTATTGGGGCAGTCCCCTGACCACCCAGTTGACCCACTGCACCCGTGGACTGGGTACCTGAAGGGCTACGCCTTTGTGGTGGAGTAACGGTCAGACTAAGGTCGTCTGGCGACCCCTCCTCGCCTGGGACTCACGCATCGGGATGTATACTATCCTCTCGCCCTCCAGCCTAACCTCGAGCCTGTCTCCCTTCGCCAGCCTCAGCCGGTCAACGAAGGTCTTGGGCAGGGTTACGTGGTAAGTTCGGTAGCTCCTACCTCCTCTCTCCCACACCTTCTCTTGGAGCTTGACCACTATCCGGGGCAGATCCATCCCCCCTAGTTGTTAGGCCGGCTCAACCAGAACCCAGCCTCCGCCAGGGGATCAGCCAGCTCGCCGGAGACGTAGGCCCTGACCAGATCCCTCGGATCCGTGAAGGTGGGGGTCATAACGGCCACCTCCTCCTCGACGAGCACTTCGGCGACCGACGGAGCTAAAGCCCCCACCACTATATCTATCTCCAACTCTCTCACAAGCTCAAGCACAGCGCTGGAGCAGCCCTCGCTGAGCTGGAAGAACTCTGCCTCCTCAACCAGCCCCGAGTCCCCTATACCCACGTAGAGTACGCCAGAGCACTCGGCGCAGTCTCGGCAGACCTTCACTCCAGCTCCGCCATATGACACGAGTATTGCCAGCCTGATCAACTTTGGGTCGTAGGCAACTTCTAGGGTGGCTTATAGAGTTGAGGGTCGCCTCTACCACTGAGCCTACCTAACTGGGGACTTAGGGTCTGGCGCCTTCATTTTATTGGAACTAGCGGTTAGGGAAGTTGAATGATTCCGGCGATATTCCGGAGGCTCTGCCCGGACTCCGACGAGGATCTAGTGACCCACGAAGACGCGTGCGCCTCGTGCCTGCCAGAGTCCAGAATCTGGAAGGTGAAGTCTCTCCTAGAGGAGTACGAGAGATTCTTCGAGGCCTGCATCGGATCGAGGCCGTGGTCGATTCAGAGGACGTGGGCCAGGAGGGTTCTGCTCAGGGAGAGCTTTGCTATGCTTGCCCCCACCGGAGTCGGTAAGACCGCGTTCGGCCTCGTAACTTCACTGTTCCACCACCATGCAAACTGGGGCCGATCCTACGTGATAGTTCCCACGGTCCTGCTCGTCCAGCAGTCCAAGGAGGACTTGGAGGCCTACGCTCAGAGAGCCCTCCAGAGGGGGATGGCCGACGACCCTCCAAGGATCTTGGCTTACTGGGGCGGGATGAGCAAGAAAGAGAAGGAGGAGACCCTAGAATCCATATCCTCAGGCGACTTCGACGTACTCGTCACCACATCGCAGTTCCTCTCGAGGAATCTGGACCTCCTTCTTGGAAAGGAGTACGGATTCATATTTGTCGACGACGTAGACTCTCTCCTCAAGACCTCGAAGAACATAGACCGGGTGCTCATGCTAATTGGGTTTGACGAGAAGGACATCAAATTGGCCCTGAGAGACCCCACTTACCGGCTAGAGAAGGGTCCAACAGGCTCTCTCGTACTGTCGACGGCGACTGGCAGGCCTGGGCCGAGAGCAATCCTCTTTAGGAGGCTCCTGGGCTTCGACATAGGCGCTCTCAGGGGAACAACTCTTAGGAACGTCGAAGACATCGTGGTTAGATCTAGGCAGCTGGAGTCCCTCACAGAGCTAGTTAGTCGCATGGGAGACGGCGGAATAGTGCTCCTCGCCGATATGTCGATGGCAGAGCAGATCAAGTCTGCTGTGGAGGCTGCCGGCGTCACGGCCGAGGTTGTCGTAGGCTCCGAGGAGGTGGCGATAAGGCGCTTCGCCGCTGGAGAGATTGGCGTCCTCATAGGGGCTGCAAAGCCCTACGGCGTGCTTGTCAGAGGCCTAGACCTACCTGAGAGGGTCAGGTACGCTCTCTTCTATAGTGTTCCCAGGTTCTCCGCCACCGTAGCTGAGGTCAAACAGCTGAGCGAGAGGGCCCTCGCGGTATACCTTGGCATTCTGTCCCCTGTGCTGGGTCCGAAGGCTGCGGGACTCTCTAGAAGGCTCAGGCTAGGCAGGTTCTCTGCTGAAGACGTCGAGGAGGCCAAGAAGCTGGTGGCCCAAGCGATGAGCGATCCATCCATCTTGGAGAAGGTCTCTCGCCTCGCCACACTGGTCGTAGAGACGACCGAGCAGGGCGTCAGGCTAGTTATACCAGACGTGCGGACGTACATCCAAGGTTCGGGGAGGACGTCTCGCCTGTACCCGGGTGGACTCACGAGGGGGGTTTCCTTCCTGCTCGACGAGGGGCCCCTCCTCGACGCCTTCCTCAGAAGGGCTAGCGCCTACGAGCTGGAGTTCAAGGACATCTCTGAGGTGGATCTTAATGCTCTGATGAGGGAGATAGACGAGGACAGGAGGAGGGTCAGGGAGGCGGCCAGAGGGGAGGTAGCCAAGACCGCGGAACTTCTCAAGACGGCCCTATTCATAGTAGAGAGCCCAAACAAGGCTAGAACTATAGCGAGGTTCTTCGGCCGACCATCTAGGCGTATAGTAGAGGGCCTGCCTGTGTACGAGGTCTGCGCAGGCGGGCTGCTGCTCACTATAGCCGCGAGCGGGGGGCACGTGGTCGACCTCACCACCGTCGGGGGTTACCACGGCGTGCTCATTGAGGACGGGCTATTCATCCCTGTTTACACGACTAGGAAGAGGTGCAGATCTTGCGGGCATCAGTTCACGGACTTCGAGAAGTGTCCTCACTGTGGTTCAGAGGACCTCTTCGACTCCCGCGAATCCATCGAGGTCCTCAGAAAGCTAGCCTTCGAGGCCGGAAAGGTGATCATCGCCACGGATCCAGACACCGAGGGGGAGAAGATCGCGTGGGATCTGGCCCAGCTCCTGTCGATGTTCTCAGAGGAGGTGTGGAGGGCCGAATTCCACGAGGTCACCAAGCGGGCAATCTCCGACGCTCTCAAGGAGCTTCATCAAGTGAGCGAGTCTCGCGTCAAGGCTCAGATAGTCAGACGCATTGAGGACAGGTGGATCGGTTTTGAGCTGAGCCAAGAGCTTCAGCGGGTATTCAAGAACAGGAACCTATCCGCTGGGAGGGCTCAGACGCCCACGCTGGGGTGGATCATTCAGAGGTACTGCGAGTACGTGAAGCGAAAGGACGTGACGCTCGTTAGAGCTGGGGGCCTGCTCAGGCTCACGCTCGAAGGTAAGGTTGGAGAGCAGGGGCCCGCAACCGTCGATGTGGTCAAGGTCCAGGAGGAGGAGGTGGATCTACCTCCGCTGCCACCGTTCACCACCGACGAGATGCTGAGGGAGGCCAGCAGGATCCTAAGGCTGGGCGCCAAGGAGACGATGGCTATAGCCCAAGACCTCTTCGAGGCCGGTCTGATAACCTACCACAGAACGGACAGCGCGAGGGTGTCAGACGCCGGGCTCAGAGTGGCGAGGGAGTACCTAAGAGAGGGCTTTGTACCTAGGAGGTGGGACGAGGGCGGGGCCCACGAGTGCATAAGGCCCACGAAGCCTCTGCCTGTTGAGGAGCTGATTCAGTACCTCAGAGAAGGATTGATACCGTCTGAGGGAATCACGAGAGACCACCTGAGGCTTTACAGGCTGATATTCTGCCGATTCATGGCGTCGCAGTCGGCGCAAGCAAGAGTCCGCAAAGCCAAGTACGTCTTGACGATCGCCGATAGGCGGGTTGAGGTTGAGAGGACCGAGGAGGTGCTGATCCCAGGCTGGTCAAAGTACTACCCCTACGGGCTGAGGCTGGAGAGACCACTGCCAGAGGGGCCTCTGGAAGTCGAGATCAGGCACCTCAAAGTGCCGGGGGCTCCGCTATACAGTCAGGGTGACGTGATCAGGCTGATGAAAGAGAAGGGAATAGGCAGGCCCTCGACGTACGCCACGATAATCGACAGGCTGCTCGCTCGTAGGTACGTGGTCGACAGGAGGGGCAGACTCTTCCCGACCAAGCGGGGGATAATGGTCTACGACTACCTGATCAGCAGGTACCCCGACCTGGTGAGCGAGGAGAGGACTGCCAACCTCGAGGAGCGGATGGAGGCAGTTGAGGAGGGCCTCTTAGACTATCAGGAAGTGCTCGCTGACGTGTACTCTGAGATAAGGTCGAAGGTGGGGGGAGGGAGAGGGAGTTAGCTCCCCTGGCCCTCCTCCACCAAGTACAGCTCGTCTACCCTCAGCTCCAGCTTCATGTCAGGGTGGAGCTTCATGTAACGCGCAAGCGCCGCTATCCTGAGTTCTGATGGGATCATCGTGAGCATCGATGCGGGGGCACGGCCCCACACTCTGAGCATGGTCGTTATCCTCTTCTCGACATTTGGCCACACCTTGCCCATCAGTATCTCTTCGAACTGCCTCACAGTCTCCTTCAAGGATTCTATCGACTTCTCTGCCTCTTGGAGGACTTTAGACGCCTCAGAGAGGTCTCCGACGTTGGCTAGCACTTCTGTCCTAGATAGCCTCTTCTCTATCCTTGTGGCCCGCTCCTCTATCCCGACCAATCCCTCCTCCTTGTAGTTCGTCGCAACAGAGACCACCGCCTGCAGTTTCGATCTGGCTTTCTGGATCCGCTCCCTGAGTTCCTCTAGAGATGGAACAACGACCCGCTCTGGCGGTGGAGCCGGCTTCTCGACCTCAGGAGGCGCTGGGACCCTCTTGGGTTCTGGCGGGGGCGGTGGTGGCGCCTCCTTCACCTCGAGCCTCTCCAATGTCGGCCGAACTTCAGGTCTCACAGGTCTGGGCGGCGGAGGAGGCGGTGGCGTAGGAGGCCTTGCAGCCTTTCTAGCGCCCAGCACCCTGATCGCTATTATAGCCCCCACGACTCCTATCACAGCCGCAGCGGCGTAAGGAGCGTATTCCTTCAGCAAGCGCGTGGGCGGAGCTGTTGAAGGAGGTGGCGTCGTTCTCGGCGGCGCTGAGATTACCTCTAAGCCTCCCGGAATGGTTATCGAGTCCACTACCGTGTCTCCCACTATAACAGTGACCGTGACGTCCCTGACGCCGGATCCAAAGGCTCTCCCAGTCAACGAGACTTCCGCGTATTCTCCGGCAGAGAGCGGCCCCACTCTCTGGGTCTCAGATGTGATGTTTGAGCCGCTGATTGACACTGAGAAGATGGCTCCGTCCTCATACCTGTTCACCAGAGTGAGCCTCACCTTGAAGCTCTCTCCCTCCTTAACCACGCTTGGAGATATTTGGGGCGTCTCCCCTATTACGGACCCTCTCTCCACGGAGATCCCGAATCTATCCTCATGGACCGTCTCCGTATCGATCACCACGGCCACGGTGCACCTGAAGATCCCAGGCTTCGGAGGGACTAGCCTCACAGCGAACATCCTGGACCCGCCCAGTGCTATGTACCCCTCCTCTGATCTGACCTTCTCGAACCCGTCGCACTCGACAGATACGTACGCTATTCCCTCCTTCCAGCCGTTAGTCACACCGATTGAGATCTCGGCCTCCTCCCCGACTACCAGCGACTGAGGGACCGATACCGCGACCCCTGGTGTCAGAGGCGGCTGGACGGGTGGGGCCTGGCCAAGCTGTATCTCCACTGGCGGCGACGTCAGGTGCATGCCCGAGAGCGTGAAGATTACTGAGAAGGATCCTGAGACGTCTATCGAGGCGCTCCTTCGATAGCACCCTCCGGCAGCGACTCTGAAGCTCTCTCTATAGAGTTCCCCGCCTAGCTCGTTCTTCGCAATGAGCTCAACTCTACCCTCGGTCCCCAGGAAGGCGCACACAGTTAGATCGACCGAGAGGGTGCCGTCCTCGACGGAGTAGCTGTCTACCCTAACGCTTAGCAGGGGAACGCTCAGAGCCACCAATCTCCCGTCTGATGTGTAGAAGAAGGCCTCTTGGACGCCCGCGTCGTATCCGACGCCTGATATGAATCTCACTCCCTCTCCCAAGCTGTACTCAAATGCTACATCTACTTGAGAGGGAACCGCGGGCGCCCCTACCAGCGCCCCCTGCACCGTCCACATGAGCATTAGCGTGTTGGCTATTGTGGGCTGAGAGATCGGGTTGTAGTTGAGGTAGATCACGTCCAGCTTCCTGAAGCTCCTAAGGCCGACCGGATAGATCCTAGCCCGCTTCGTAACTACGTACATAATGTCGCCGTAGTGCTTTATCTCGCCGGGCGCCGGCTCGGGCGTTGGGAGCCTGAGAGTTCTCTGAATAGTTCCCCCTGTGAGATCTATTGCGAACACGGTTCCCTGATCAGACACAGCGTAGAGCGTCCCTTCAATTAGGGTGGCGGCCCTGACCGCAGAATTCAGTGACAAACTCCACACAGCGCTGCCAGTCAGTGGATCTACCATCGTGACGCCAGAGGAGTGTCCAACGACGACATATTCACCGTCCGAGAGGAGTATTAGCGCTTTTCCAGGGAGCGAGATCCTCCAGCGCGAGGCTCCAGTTAGAGCGTCGATTCCAACAATTTCGGTGCCAGCCGAGAGTACAAGCACTCCCGCGGCGTAAGCTGGCTTGACAGACGTATCCAGTCCCGCGATCTCTATTCCACCCTCAAAGACACTGGTTCCATCTATTACCCTGATTCCGTAGACCCTCCCCCACGAAGTCACAACGTAGACGACTCCTCCCCCCACCGCGAACTCGGCGCTTGGTGTAGAGGGCAGATTGACAGTCCACAGCGCCTGCTTTGTGGTCGGGCTGAGCAGGGACACTGAGCCTAAATCGGGGTACACGCACACAACGCCGACGCTGGTTACGAGGGGTGTCGGAAGCCGCAAACCTTGCGGAATGTAGTCGGATATCGTGTAATTCCAAGTTACCTCGAGCCCGCTGAATATTGGGCTCGCTCCTGTCTGTCCGGCGTCGGCCAAGCTCGTAGAGGTAAGACCTGTGAGAGAGGAGATCAGAAACAAGAACAAAGACATGCCAATTAACGCCCTAATTCGCATCCGTAACCACCGATCAACTGGCTTGTTTGGACTACAAGCGAAGGACATGCTACATTCATTTTAACTTGCCTTCGTCACGTACAGCGGGAATGGACAACGGGGCCTACATAGAGGAGTTCACGACATGGCTTGAGGTAAAGGGCTACAGGCCAGGAACCGTGCGACAGTACCTCTACGACATTAGGAGGTTCTTGTCTTGGGTGAAGAAGAGTGCGGACGCAGTCACGAGTGAGGACGTCTGGCAGTACGTGACGTACCTACGCGCGAAGCTACGCCTCAGCGACAGAACGCTCCTCAGGAGGATAGCCTCGCTTAGGACTTTCTACCGCTTCATGGAGCAGAGGGGCTACGTGGAGCAGAACCCTGTTGAGGTTGAGAGGCCCCGCGTGAGGAGGGCTCTCCCAAGCGTCCTTACCCGGGAAGAGGTTCAGAGGCTCATCGAGTCGGCCGAAGGCGAGAGGGACAGGCTCATACTCAGAACCCTCTATGTCACCGGTATGAGGGTTGGCGAACTCTGCGAGCTGACATGGGATCGGGTAAACTTGGAAGACGGAGTCATCTTGGTCCGCAGCGGGAAGGGAGGGAAGGACAGGGTGGTTCTTATAGACGCCGACACGGCGAAGCTCTTGGCCAACTTGAGGGCTTCCACTGGAAACTCGAACGGCAGGGTGTTTCCAGTAAGCCCAAGAACCGTGCAGAGGATCGTCAGAGCTGCCGCCAAGAGGGCTGGGATCAACAAGAAGGTGACCCCCCACACGCTGAGGCACTCGCTAGCCACGCACCTCTTGGAGGCTGGGGCAGACATCAGAGCCATTCAGGAGCTGCTTGGGCATGCCAGCCTGAGCACCACGCAGATTTACACCCACGTGAGCACGAGACACCTTAAGAGAGAGTACGGGAAGCTGTTCCAGTCTTCTTGACAGGGGTGTATGTGTAAAAACCTTTAATTCTATAGAGAACAGGCCGCTCTGGGGTTCCACTTGCCGGACCTGGTCATAGTGGGGGCCGGATTAGGCGGCTTGGCCGCCGCCTGGGATGCAGCAAGGTTCCTACCGGACTACAAGATCAAAGTGATAGGAGACGAGCGCCCCTACGTCAGACACAAGCTCCGAGTCGCTGTCGTGGGCAAGGACATATCGATCTCCACTAAGCACATCGAGAACCTTGGCGTTGAGTTCGTATGGGACAAGGTGGCCAAGATCAAGAGGGAGCAGAGGGAAGTCGTTCTGGAGAGCGGCCAGACTCTGAATTACGACTGCCTCATCCTGGCTACCGGATCGCAGCCTAGCAGGCCCAAGAGCATAGAGGGCATAGAGAAGGCCATGGGGTTCAGGAGGCTGGAGGACGCCCGGCGCCTCAGGGAGGAGAAGCCTGGCAGGGTCGCCATAATAGGAGCGAGCTTCGTGGCGCTTCACGTCGCTGACTCAGCTCTTGCAGTGGGAGCCGAGCCTGTCCTAATAGTCAGGTCGAGACTGGTCAGAAAGTCGCTGGAGCCAGAGCTGTCACAGAAGCTAGAAGAGCGACTCAAGGAGCTGGGAGTCAAGTTCGTGCACGCCAAGCCCAAGAGCGTAAAGGACAACGCGGTTGAGGCGGATGGAGAGACTGTTGAGGCGGACCTAGTGGTCACGGCAACTGGCGTCGATCCTGACATAAAGCTCGCCAAGGAGGCCGGCCTAGAGCTCATTTGGGACTGGGCGGTGAAGGTCGACGAGCAGGGGAGGACGTCAGATCCAAGGATCTTCGCAATAGGCGACGTCGCCAACTGCTACTGCCCGGTGACCGGTAAGCCCGACTACTTCGGCATAGGCACCGTGGCGACCCTTATGGCCTACAACGCCGTAAAGGCCATTCAGGGAAGTAAGGCCGTTGTTAAGACGCCGGCCTACATCAAAGATGCCTTTATGGGCAGGAATTTCGTGTTCAGAGCTGGCCTGGTTAGCCCTCAGGCTGAGAAAGCCGGGTTTAACGTGGAGAGGATCGACGTCAGCGGCACGGAATACGGCGACCACGCCTACCTCGTGTACGAGAAGGAGACCCGCCGACTCATTGGGTTCAGCTCTGTCTCCAGCAGAGACATAGGCAGCAAGGCGATCGAGCTCGAGAAGGCCATCAGGCTCAAGCGCAAGGTGGACGACGTCCTGCCCCCTGACGTTGGGAGGTGAGCCTCATGCCTCAGGCTAGAGAGATGGTTCACGAGGTCAAGGTCACCGTTGACGAGAGCAAGTGCATAGGGTGCGGGCTCTGCGAGCAGATCTGCCCCGTAAGGAATTTTGAAGTTGTCAACGCGGAGTCTGGGAAGAAATCTAGGGTCACCGAGGGGGCAAGCGAGCGCTGCTTCTGCTGCAAGGCCTGCGAGGTGATCTGCCCAACCCAGGCCGTTGTGATATACGAGGGGCTGGTTTAGGCTACAGCCCCTCAGGCCTATCTTTCTTTACGCCTCCCCTCACCCACTCGTCTCCAGCGGCGGCCCAGAAGAGGCCATAGCCGGTTTGGGCGACTCCGACCCTGCCTGACGAGTCCAGCGCGATGAAGCCAAAGGCGTATCCGGTGGCCCTCAGCATATCAATCAGAACCTTCTCAGCCGCGTCCTGTGGAGCTAAACCCTCCTCGATGCCTTGCACCACTCTGTAGGCTCCCAAGACGAGCATGGCAGCCTCCCCAATGCCCGTTCCCGAACACGCTCCGCGCCTGCTGGCGTAAGTGCCAGCGCCTATTATGGCAGAGTCTCCGACCCTCCCCGGGAGCTTCAGTGTCAGGCCGCCTGTCGAGGTTGCAGCGGCCAGTCCCCCCTCCGCATCTAGCGCGACGGCACCGACCGTGTCAGCCACTCTGTAAAGTGGGAGAAGTTCTCTTATGGCCCTAAACCTCCGCTCCGTCTTACCTGACTTGACAGCCTCCAAGAGCCTCTTCCTGTACTCTATCCTCCGCTCGTGAACGAGATCGTCGTCCCCACCTATTCCTAAGAGCCGAGCAAACTCTCTGGCCCCCTCTCCAACTAGGAGTACGTGAGGCGTGCGCTCCATGACCGCCCTCGCTAAGGTCACCGCGTGCAGGACGCCCTTGACTCCGCCGACGGCCCCAGCCCTCAGGGTTCTGCCGTCCATTATGGACGCGTCTACCTCAACCTCGCCCCTCAGGTTGAGGGCTGAGCCGTAGCCAGCGTTGAAGAGGGGGTCTTCCTCCATTAGCCTCACTGCCAGCTCTACAGCGTCTACCGCGCTTCCTCCAACCTCCAATTGGCGATATGCAGCCTGTGCTATCTGCTTTAGTCTCTCAACTGCCCTATTGTCGGCCTCGGGGTTCTCGCTGTCCGGGGGAGAAACCCTGACTCCACCATGCACCACGACGGCGGGCATCGCGATCGCCGAATTGCTCAAGAGTGAGAGCGTATGAACCTGACGGTCTCGCCGTCACGTCCGTCTACTCTGGCGAACCCGAACCTCACCAGCTGGACCAGATCTCCCTCCCTAAGTTCGGCCATAGCCGGTTCGCCAAACCCTCCTATGTACTCGTAGCTGTACACGCTGATCGGGCAGATCGCCACAGCTGGGACTGCCCCTTCGACGGGAGCCCAGTGGATTATCTTGACATCCGTGCGGACCTCGGGGAGGTACGTGAGCGAGAGCCCGTCAGGCATGACGCTCCTGACCCTCACGTTGGCAAGGCCCCTTAGCCTGAACTCCTCCCCCGGCTTCAAACTCTGATGATCGCTCCAGGACACGAAAACCTCGGCCTTGCCGTCCTTTGCCCGCACCCTGATCTCTCTAACCCCCATCTCAGGCTTGTCGGGGTGAACCTGCACTCTCGCAACGAGGTCTCCAGGCACACCCTCGATCTCTGCCTTCACGGGATTTGCCACGAACATGTACCTAGGCACTCTCGGGTCCAGCCACTTCCTGTTGTAGGCCGCCAGAGCGTCCATAGTCACTGTGGCGTCGACCTTGCTGGGTCCCATATCATACATCAGCATGACGAGCGCTTCTGGCGTGATTCCCCTCCTCATGAGCCCCCTGAGTGTGGGAATTCGGGGGTCGTCCCACCCCCACAGTATTCCGGCCCCTATCAGAGGCCTGATGTGCCTCTTAGAGAGGGGAACTCCCTCCACCGTTATCCTCCCGAACTGTATCATCTCGAACTGCCTGAGACCCAGCTTCTCTAGGATGGTTCTCTGAACGTCAACGTGAGGCTCAAACTCCTTGCTCCTAAACGCGTGCGTCACGCCGGTCAAGGAGTCCATCACGCTCACTGCGAAGTCGTACGTAGGATAGACCCTGTATTTATCCCCCTGAATTGGGTGTGGGGCCTCCACTATCCTGAAGATGCCGGGGTCTCGCATCGTTAGGTTGGGATGCCGCATGTCGGTCTTC
Source organism: uncultured archaeon (assembly GCA_965552295.1). Taxonomy (GTDB): domain Archaea; phylum Korarchaeota; class Korarchaeia; order Korarchaeales; family Korarchaeaceae; genus DRBY01. The sequence goes on from CBEVRO010000005.1 coordinate 20,246, forward strand.
AGACGGAGGTGGGCCTCTCCCTCACCGAACCTGCCCTCGAGCATCCCCCTCCACAACTCCAGATTCTCATCGACAGACTGGCCTCTGTGTTGGCACGCTATTCCTTGCGTCCTGTTCAGCCTGACCTCCTTGGCTGGGCACATGCAGACGTAAGCGTCTCCCTGTCTGATCAGCTTCTCTGCGTACTCGTAGAGCTCTGGCAGGTGGTCAGACTCTATGATCTCTTTGTCCCAGATCCCCGGCGACAGATTGAGGACTCTCTCAGCCGCCTCGGTAACGAGCTTGAACTCCTCCCTGATCGCATCGTAGTACTCGAGCTTCTCTACCCTCGGGTTCGTGTCCTCAAACCTCAGGTGGAACTCCCCCCTGTACAGGCGAGCGTATACGAACGGGACAAGGAGCCCCTTAACGTGACCTAGCGTGGGGTAGCCGTTTGGCTCAGGCGCCACCCTGGTCACTATCCGCTCGTACTTCTCAGCGTTAGGCAGCGGCGGCCACTTCCTCTCCTCCTTCTCTCGCTTCTCCTCCAGCTGAACGCCGAGTTCCTCCGCTAGCCTCCTCAGTTCCTCCTCCGTCCGCTCGTTGACCTCAGCTACTACCTGCTGAACTATCTCCCGAACTTCCGCTATCCTCTGCTTGAGGTCCGGCCTGTCAGCCAGCACCTTGCCAATCACTGGGCCTGGCCGAGCTTGGCCGTACTTCAGAGCGTTCTTTATCGCGTGAATCAGCGCCAGCCTCTTGACCTCATCTTCCATCGTCGGAGACCCCTAGGGGGAGAAGGCTACCACTGAATCATAAAGTCCGACTTTGACAACCCGACAGGCTTGGAGCTTTGTCAGATCGACTGTCCCAGGGCCCCCGAGCAGACCCTCGCAGATTGGCACCGATATGGGTCCTTGCTTCGCTAGGAAAAGCCTTTCACCGTCGAAGTGAAGGAAGAGCCCCACCGAGCCTGTCAAATCAAGGTCATCCCCAACCTGAGCTGGGTCCGTCAGGTTGAGCGCGCCGTTGGCTGGCAGATTGAGGGTCACCGATACTCTTAGTTCCACCCAGCCGTGGGTTAGGTCGTAGTTGAGCACCTCTATTCTCAGCCTCGTCGGGTCTGAATCTGTGCCCAAGTACAGCTGAGCGTCAAACCAGTTGGTTGTGGTCAGGTTGATGATCGTCCAGTTGAAGGCTAGCTCGCTTGGCATCTTGTAGAACACGAACTCTGCGAGCCCATCCAGTCGAACGGTGTTCAGTTTGATGGCCGCCCCGCTGCCGGTCCAGGGGATGGTGACGATGTCCCCTACGTATATCCTATCGCTGTCCGCCACCAATGACACCAGCATGGGTCCAGGGTTGACAGCCAGCCAAGAGCGGTTCCAGTGGAGGAGGTCGTCTGGGATTAACTCTAGAGAGGCCTCGTAGGCTCCCGCGGTTGAGTAGACCCCGAGGTAGATCTCCACAGCCTTGCCTGTGCTATTCCCGATGTAGATCGCATTGTACGTAGAATCTATGGGGTAGAAGTCCTCCGGAACGTTGCAAGGTACGAGCCAACCTTGGTAGCTCGAGTTTATCATCCAGACTCGCTCGCCTGAGACCCCGACCAGGGAGGAATAACACTCCGAGTGAGCGTTCAAGAAAAGAGCGCTCATGGGTGGTGAGACCCAGGCTGCAGGTCGGGACGGCGCCAGGAATTCATCCCTGACCCTCACCTGTCCGTCGTCGTACGTCACGAAGAGAACCGCACCTACTCTGGGATCTTGGCAGGGATAGCTCAGGAGGCCCTTGGCCGCTCCGAGAGTGCCGTACCTGTCTACTCCAGCAACCCACAGGAGAGGGACTTGGGGGTTCCAGGGGTTTGTCAGGGCCTGCGCGAAGCCAAAGTGATACATGCCTCCAAAGTGGCGGTTATCCGGCGTCTTAACGGTCCAGAGCTTTCCCACCTTAACGAACCTCAGCGGCGCCCTCTCGTTTGGCAGCTCTGCGTACTTGTTTGCCACGGGCCCTCCGATCAGGATGACCGCGCGATTCCTCAGGTCCTCAGGCTGCACCTCTGACGCGTTGAGGATCTCGGCCCGGCCTCCGAGCCTGAAGCGTATGAAATCGGCTATCTCGCTCGCTGCATCCCAATCCTCCTGAGCGGCTGAGTCGCCCACGACTATTACCGCGTCGGGTATGCCTTGAACGCTCAAAGCGGATGAGAGTGGGCAGAGGCCCAAGAGTTCGAGGGGCTGAGTGTGAACTGAAGTTAGCGCAGGGTAGCAAGCTATTGTTACGATGAGCGCGAAGAGGGTAAACCTCCGCATCGACAGGCTCTCAAGCCAATAGTCTGCTATAAGCTTGAAACGCCAGATGGCGAACTCATGAAGGGGTCCGTTACCCCAGGTGCGATCACACGTTACTCACTCTGGGATGGCTTCTTCATCCCCCAGGCTCTTGGGGGTAGTGTCGGTATAAAAGTGAGGCGTGAAGACTTCTATTCGTCGGTGGCTCTCATGAGAGTCCTGCAGGGAGAGGACGCCTGGAGGTACGTGGCCTCTCTAGAAACGAGGGACATCGAGAGTTGGCTCTTCAGGCAGGCTGTAGAGCCAATAATCAGGGACGTGAGGGTCAGAGGAGACGCAGCCGTCGCGGAGCACGTAGCTAAGCTCTACGGAGTAGAGCTGTCCCCAGACGAATTCAGGGTATCGAAGTGGGAGATAGAAGACGCTGCCTCGAGGGTATCTAGTGAAGACAAGAAGCTCATCGAGAGAGCGGTCGACGTGATAGCGGACTTCCACAGAGACCAGATGCCTAGAACGTACTCCAAGTCATACCCATGGGGGATGGCGTGGATCACTTGGGAGCCGCTAGACAGGGTCGGTGTCCACGTCCCAGAGTATGATGAGGTGGCTTACGTCTCGACCCTGCTCTTTGCCGCGGTTCCAGCTCAGATTGCTGGAGTCAAGGAAATCGCGGTCTTCACTCCTCCTTTGGCTGGGGGCAGAGTTCGGCCCATATTGCTAGCGGCGTGTGAGATTCTGGGTCTCCAAGAAGTCTACAGAGTGGGAGGTCCCGTTGCCGTTGCGGCCATGGCGTACGGCACCTCAAAGATTTCCGCGGTGGAGAAGATAGTGGGCTCGGGAGACAGCTACTTTATGGCCGCCAAGCAGATAGTTGCCTCAGATGTACCGGTGGACATGCCATCAGGGCCCTCAGAGACTGCTATTCTTGCTGATATATCCGCGGATCCACGCGTAGTCGCTGCAGAGACTCTCTCACAGGCAGAGCACGACGTTGACTCCATGGTGCTCTTGCTTACTGATAGCGAGGAGTTGGTGGGAGAAGTCCTTGAACTCATTGAGGCGATGGCAGATGAGCTTGATAGAGGAGGAGTGGCTAGAGAGGCGATTAACGGGAAGGGCGCTGCCCTGATCTTCGACACCATGGAGGACGCTGTAGAGGCAGTGAACGTCATAGCTCCAGAGAGAGTTACTATCCTCTCTAGAGACGAGAGCCTAGCCAACCGGATAAAGAAGGCCGGAGCTATATTCATCGGGCCCTACACCGTTAGCGCCTTTGGTGACTACGCTCTAGGGATAAATCAGCTGCTCCCGAGTGGAGGGTACGCCAGGAGGTTTGGAACCCTAACAATCTACAGCTATCTAAGGCCGGTAGCGCACGGTAGGTTGACGAGGGAGGGAGCGAAGGAACTCGCGCCAATAGTGTGTAGGTTAGCTAGACTCGAGGGTCTGACTGCCCACGCCGAAGCCGTCAAGATAGCCACTTCCTCTGATTGAAGCCCTCCTTGAGGGCTTTGTCTCTCTCTACCCTAGCTAAGACGCTGGCAGCAGCGACGCTCACGTACCTCTCATCGGCTTTTGGCTCGACTACTAGCCTTGTTCTCCTGGGGATAATACTCTTGAGAGAGGCTTCAAGTTCCCCTGAGTCGAAGGAATCGACAACCACCGTGTGGACATTCTCCACTTCATCCAAGACCGCTTGCAGCACCTCTAAGTGCCACTGAGCTAGGAGTGCGTTGAGGTTGCCTCTCGACCAGAGGACCTTGAACTCCTCTGGAGTGACAACCCTAACTGCTGAACTTAAGGCGAACTCCCTGACCAACCTTGCCACTCTGGGAATCTCTCTCCTTGAGATGGACTTGCTCTCTACGAGCCCCAGGGCTCTCAGCCTAACTGCAGAGTTGGGATCTAGGGCCACTGCAGCCACTACTATTGGCCCGGAGATCTCTCCCTTCCCTGCTTCGTCTGAACCGACCTCGATGCCTGGAGGAGGGATTAAGACACTCTCTATCAGCTTGATGAGAGTAGAGTGGTAGACGGCCCGCCCGGTCCTATAGACCACCACGAGGGAGTCGTCCAGCCTAGCCCTCAAGAGTTCGTACCTGCCTGGCGCAAGTAGCTCAGCGGACTCCCTCTCCAGAGCCTCCCTTAGCCTATCCACCTCCTCCAGAGTCAGCTTAGTGCTTAGCTGAGCCTTTCCTTCGCCAACCGACAAGTTTTACCACCGCTGCAACGAGTCCAGCCGCCAGCGCCACTCCGACGAGCTGCCAGACTGATAGCTGAGGGGGAGGCGCGACTTCGATCTGTACAACCTCTGTGACATTTCTCTCCTCCGCGGGATACGGGTTCATCCATTTTAGCATAAAAGTCGCCTCGTAGCTCCCTGGAGAGGGAGCCGTTAGCCTGACTGTTAGCTCCCTCCTCTCGTAGGGCTCTAGCGAGCCTACGTGCACGCTCTGATTGAGACCGTTTAGAGAAACCAGCAGAGTCGCGGAGCTGACTTGCCACGGAGAGTCGTTTCGAATGCGAACTGTCACATTGAACTTCCTGCCAGCCTGAACCTCCTCTGAAGGTCCCTCGACTGAGAGGTTGAGGTAGGCGTTCTTCACGACCCTGACGCTCTCTGTTAGCGCCGCGACGGCAGACGAGCCTTCGTAGGTGTAGGAGACCAGCACCATGATGGTGTGCCTGCCTGCACCGACGTCGGAGTTTATGAGGAGAGACTTGCTCACTAGCTTGATCTCACCGGGTCCTATGGAGCCTAATGACTCAGATAGTGGAGAACTCATCAGAGTGGACATTACTGTGAGGTTCGCTTCCGTTATATCCACCCCCCGCTTGGTAGGCCTACCGGACTGCTCGTCAACAATCCACGCGTCCTCGACATTGAGGATCGTCAGCTTCAGGGACAGAGTTGCGGGGGGCTCAAATTCCTTGGGATGAACTTCGAGCTTAAACTGTGGTGTCCATGGCTTCACTGAGAGAGTGGCCGTTCTAGAGTGATCAAATGCCCTCAAACTCCCGTTAGGGAGTTCTTCCACTCCAGTGGCCCTCACGGAGATTTGATAGTCTCCCCGCAGAGTTTGGAGTGGGATAACCAATCTAGCCCTTATAGAGAGGACAGCTATCGCCTCCGCAGCAACCCTGACGCTCGATCCCTCGATCGTAACGTTCTCTATCTCGTTAAAGTCAGGGTCTAGGGCCACGACTCTCGTTATGTTATATGGGAAGTGTAGGGGGACTAGAAGGCTCGCCTCGACGCTCTTCAGAGTGTTCGGTGAGGTCAGAATCCTTCCACCCACGAGTATCTTCTTTGTTAAATTGTACTCCAGAATTACCTCCCCTCCTTGAGCTACCTCCTCTGGGTACAGTGTCAAGAACGCTAGATACGGTCCTATCTCTTGCGCAGAAACACAGGAAGCTGGAAGCCACATGGAATAGCCAGCTAGAATCACTAGAAGTAGCGTCAAGCCCCCCCAGGTTCTCATCATAGCGTCTTCCTCCCCACAGTTTTAAACCGGTAATCCTTGCACGTCGTACGAGATGGAAGCACTTGAAGTTCGAAATCTGACGAAAAAGTTTGGAGACCTAGTGGCAGTAGATCGCGTATCGTTTGAAGTAGAGAAAGGGGAGATCTTCGGATTCTTGGGGCCTAATGGGGCCGGAAAGACTACCACGCTGAGAATGATCTACGGGGTGTTGCAGCCCACCGAGGGAGACGTCCTCGTAAATGGAGTCAGCGTGAGGAAGGATCCTGAGGGAGCTAAGAGAAGCCTGGGTGTCATGCCAGAGGACACAGGATTGTACGCCAGGCTAACGGCTGAGGAGAATCTGCTATACTTTGGGAAGCTGAGGGGTATGCCGGAAGCAGAGCTGAGGAGGTCAATCCCGGAGATCTTGGAGAGATTGGGCCTGCTCGAGAAGAGATACGTGCTCGCCGACAAGCTGTCCAAGGGGATGAAGAGAAAGCTCGCCTTCGCGAGGGCTGTCCTGCACAACCCAGAGATACTGCTCCTCGATGAACCCACCTCGGGAGTGGACGTGATGAGCGCTAGAGAGATCCGGGCCATGATCTCTGAGTACGCGTCGCAAGGCGGGACCGTCGTGCTCAGCACGCACAACATGTGGGAGGTCCAGCAGCTCTGTCACAGAGTGGGGATAATCAATCGCGGGAGGCTGATCTACGTCGGCTCTGTCGAGGAGCTTGAGAGGCTTACTGGCGAGAAGGAGTTCGAGGAGGTTTTCGTGCGACTCATAAAGGGGGAGGTGGCTGAGTGAGGATACGGCTCAGGAGGTCGGGGTCTGAAGGCATCGTGAAGTTCACTAGAGGGCTTGGCCAGATCGGCTACTCTCTCCCTCCAAAGCCCTGGCTCATAGTTGCATGGAAGGAGCTGACCGAGGCGCTGAGGGACAGGAGAACCATGGTGAACGCCATCCTCCTGCCCATGGTGTTGATGCCCCTTGCCATGGCAGTCCCGATGCTTTTTGTGAGTCCAAAAACCTCTCCGCCGAAGATAGCCATAGTTCCTGCCGACCCCGAGGCTCTACCCCTCGTGGAGAGGATTATGACCTCAGTTCCCGGCAATTTCACCGTGAGGACGCCTGGTTTCAACGCCACCGATGCCATCCTCGGAGGGGTTGTAGACCTCGTAATCGTGATACCTGAGGGGTTCTCCCGTAATATTAGCCTGGGTGGTTCAGCGAGCGTCCTTTACCTCTACGACCCCTACAAGCTGAAGTCTTCCACTGCTATGGCCATGGTGTCGCAGGTGGTGGCTCAATATGCTAGAGAGATAGTGCTAGACAGGCTGAGGAGGCTCAATTTGACAGAGGAGTTCGTCGAGCCGATTAGACAGCTCAGCTATCAGGTGACAGCCACGGGCAAAGCGGCAACCACCGAGTCCATGATGGGCGTCATGATCCTGCCCATGATGGTGGGCGTGCTCGCCATAACGGGCGCTAGCTCCTTTGCCTTGGACATGGTGGCTGGGGAGAGGGAGAGGAAGACCATCGAGCCCCTCCTGACGGCTCCTGTCAAGAGGATCTCCATTTTGGCGGGCAAGTACTCTGCCCTCACAGTTCTGGCTGGTCTGATGGGTTTATCCACAATAGTCTCAGTCATTCTGAGCGTTGGTCTCATGGCGGTGGCCATATCAGGTCCAGAAGCGTTTCCTGGGCTAGGAGAGGTGCCTACTGAGTCAGCGGGCATAATCTCGCTCTCAAGAATACTCCCTCAGAATGCCAACCCCTTGCTAGTTCTAGGTGGCATCGTGGCGGCCATGCTCTTGGCAGCCCTAACAGGTAACGCGATAGTAGTCATGGGCGCAAGCTTTGCTAAGAGCTTCAAGGAAGCCCAGCAGTACGTTGGCGTGATTACCGGAGTTATGATAGTCCCCATGATAACTGTTCCCTATGCTCCCTCCAGTCTGCTGATGCCGCTCAGACTAATGCCGATCACATCCGTGGCCATGCTGGCTAGAGACTTAATCGTCAATCCAGCCGACGTCTCGGCCATCTTCTCGTCTAGCTTAGCGTCAGTCGCCTATTTAGCCATCTTCTTAGCGTTGAGCGCGAAGTTGTTTGGCAGGGAGTCGGTAGTGTTTGACTAGAGGGGCTATGGCATCAGCAGAGCCAACGCGATCCCTATGACTCCAAAGGTAGTGGCAAAGCGCGCCAATCCGACCCTCCTGACGATTTTGATCATTCCATGCATCACGGCCACTCCGGAGGCAAATGAGGTAACGGCCGCCGTGGCAAGACCAGGTCCATAATCGATTGCTCCTGCCGAGGCCGTCAGCACTGCGGCGCACAGCGACGCCGGTATAGACAAAAGGAATGAGTATCTGAGCGCATCCTCAGCGTCGAATCCGAGCAGCGCTAAACTGGCGAATGTGATCCCTGACCTGCTAATTCCTGGAATGGCGGCCAATCCCTGCAACAGGCCTGCCACAGCCCCTGCCCTAACGGGCCCAGGTGGGGAGCGATCACTCAATCTCTGCGACATCGCGATGAGAGCACCAACCACCAAGAGGAGTGCTGGGGTCAGAAAGGAGAGTTCGATCAGCGTACCTACCTTCATCGCTGCGACATAAGCAGGGAAGCCAGAGACCGCCGTGAAAGCCGTACCAACGACGACAAAAACCGCTAGCCGTCTGTCTCCACCAACAAGGATCGACTTTATGATCTGAGCGACGTCCCTTCGAAGGTAGAACAAGGCAGCCAGCGCAGTACCTACGTGAAGCCAGAGGGCTATCGATATCGCCTCTTCAGGGGGGACTTCCAGCGGTCCCGCTAGCAAAATTGAGATCTGACCCTCGCTACTCACTGGGAGCCACTCCAGGATCCCCTGCAATGCCCCTAAGGCCGCGAAGGTCAGGAGCGACTGCATAGCCCTTCACCTCGCGTTGTTGATGATGATGCGACTCGCGACTGAGATCATGAGGTAGACTCCTCTCAGAGTCTCCCCCCTAGTCTCCATCTGCCTCACAGACTCTAGGGAGAACCACCCCCAGTCCTCGTGCTCTTCGGGCCTCAGGACGGGGTCGCCGTTGTGAACAATCGCGTAGAGTGGTATTATGAACTGAACGGAGCCGTACCCGTAGACGAAGGAGAACGTGTCCACCGGGACGAGGTCCACCGGCCTTATCTTGAAGCCCGTCTCCTCCTGGAGTTCTCTGGACGCAGTCTCCCTTGGAGTCTCCCCAAATTTCAGACTACCACCTGGGATCTCCCATTTGCCTCCGTACCTCTTCTTGAGCGATCTCTTGAGTAGGAGCGTCTCTCCGCGATCGTTGAATACGGCGACGCAGGGGACGACGTGTATCCTCCTCTTCTTCAACTACCCTCCCTCTCCGCCGTCAAAAACGCCTCTTCGCCTTCTTTGGTTGCTTTGCGTAGATAGCCGCCACTATCGCCTTCTCGCCGCACTTAGGGCAGCCCTCGTCCACCCTCAGCCCCACATACTCTCCCTCCTTAAACTCCCTCTCCCACTTGTGAGCGCAGCTGGAGCACTGGAGCATGGAGACTATGACTGGCTCCACCTCCTCTGGACCTATCTTCATCCTCAACACATCGTAGACCATCTTCAGCGACAGCATGAGTCCGGTGACGCCGAAGAGCACCTGGAACCACGCATCCATCGTCGGAGCTCCTGAACGGGAGCCCGACTTCACCCCGAAGTATATTATGATCGCGGAGAAGGCTGCGAGCCCCAGCGACATAATTACCATCAGGGCCGTTGCCAGCAGCGTGGGTTCTCTTCGTTCCTCTTCAGGCAGCTTCACGCACCTCCCCCAAAGTGTTCCCAACTCCCACGGTGTTTCCAATCCCTGCGACTATGACAACGTCCCCTGGCTTAGTTCCCTCTATCACTCTCCTCTTCACACGCTCGACGACCTTCTCTGCCGCCTCTGCAATCTCCGCAGCCATTGGAGTTATGGCCTCAAGTAGATCCTCCTTGATCACTATCGCGTGTATTGGGATGGAGTACTTGGCTGCGGCCTCCTCGATTTTCCACTTCTCTGGACCCGGGTCTCCTATAGCCGCTCCTGACCCTTCGGCGATCTCACCGGTTGGCTCGCCCTCAAGCTTCATGGCGGCATCTATCATGATGATCTTGGCTACCTTTCCTCCCCTAGACTCTATTATCCTCTTAATGGCTTCTCCCGGCTTGCCCACCTCTCCTCCGGGTCCTCTAGCCTTAACGACTATCACTCTCCTGCCTTCTATCTCCGTCTCGCCTACGACGACATCCTCGGCCAGCTCCTGAACGGGCGAGTCGCCAATGAGCCTCAGAGCCACAAGCGGACCGACGCTGTCGCCGACTGGAACGCCCTTTTGAAATGCGGCTGAGGACCTCCAGTAGGCTCTCGCTATCCTCATTATCTCGGGAAGCTGCATCTGGACCTGGGCTATGTAGATCCAGTTCTGGGTCTTCTTTCCAAGCAAGTAGAAGTGTCTGACTACCCTGAATATCAAATCCAGCACTATCACGCCCTGAAGCTGGTCCCTGAGGTTGGCTCTCTTTACCTTATCAGCCTTCGGCGCGGCCCTCTCCACGAACCTGTCAAGCATGTCCTTGGCGTTGTCTAGTATGTTCTCCAGCCTCCTAATGGCGCCGGTGGGGTCGAGCGTCACTGGCTGGATCGTAAAGAATCCCTTGACCTCCTCTAAAACCTGCTTTACAGACTCACCGTCGCCCCCAAACTTTGATGCCTCTTGGAGGAAGGTGTTTGAAGCCTCTTTGGTTAGCTGCTGTAGTTGAGTGAGCGCCCTTGCGATCTGATTCATCCACATCTGAACTTGGAGCCGACTGCCGTAGATGTTCAGGACGGCTATCATGATTAGGAATATTATCCAGTTGAGCCAGCTGTCCCCCAGATCCCCTGCTTGAGCGCGAGTCAGCGAATTTAGACCGCCACTATCTATAATCCACGAGGGGAGCACATTGCACCCTCCCCAAACTTTCGAGAAGAGAGCGTAATGAACGCACATTTAAAGATCAGAGTGCGGCCTGCGAATCGATCAGAATGATCGAGGAGAAGTACTGCCCCTTGCTATCCATAGGGGGTGGAGCTCCAGTTAGGTGCCTCGGGGAGAGGTGCGCGTTCTACCAGAGGGTCGATCCGGGTATGGAGGGAACTTGCGCGATTCTAGAGGGGATGGTGGCCATCCAAGACCTGACTCAAGTTTTAGAGGAGGCCATCTCCCTGTATCGTGAGGCGCTCGGGGCAGAGGAGGTACGAGAGTGAACCACGAGGAAGTTGACCCCTGCTCACTAATCGAAATGGCCGTACTCGCGTACCTTAGAGTCCACGGCAGGAGGATACTGGAGATAGCGTCCACTTCGAGACAAGAGGCTGTTAGGATAGAGTTAAGGGCCCTGTTCCGGTACTTCACTCCTTCTGGCCGGTATAGAAAGCTCTCAGATGCAGTGGCTGACTGTAGGGAGCCTCCTCTAGAGCTTGTTGAGGTTGATGGAAGTCCGGCGTTGTTGGTCCCCCTAGAGTACGTGAGGAGGGCCGTCGGAAATGAAGGCGCAGAATCGTAGGGGCATGGCCGTCTTTGACATGGACGGCACGCTCGTTAGGCTCGAGAGCTCCTGGCAGCTCATTCACAAGGCGATGGGAACTCTAAGGGAAGCAAGAGATAACATGGAGAGATACAGAAGGGGAGAAATCTCCTACGATGAGTGGGCTGAGCTAGATGTGGCTTGCTGGCTCGGGAAGGACTTTTCACCGGCCCTGAGGGCTCTCAGCAAGATAGAGCCGGTCGACGATCTTAGAGAGGCTCTTGAGCTCCTTAGGGAGAGGGGGCTGCTCGTGGGAGTGGTGAGTTCTGGTCTCGACTTAGTGCTCAAACGCGTGGAAAAGCTGTTTGAGTTCGACTTCTCCGTGACCAATGAGCTGATCCTGGAGGGTTCCCGCGTGGTTGGGTGGAGGGTTAACGTGCCATTCAACGCAAAGGGCGGGATCGTGAAGCGCTTAGCCTCTAAGCTCGGAATCCCCTTGGATCGGGTAGCGGTGATTGGCGATGCCGAGAATGATTTAGAGATGTTTAGGATCCCAGTGGGGCTCAGAGTGGCCTTTAACCCATCTTCAGAGGCACTTGAGCGTGAGGCAGATGTGGTAATTCGGTCGAACTCTCTGTTGGACGTGGCGCGGGTTGTGATAGAATGGTTGGACGGCCTTCGCACTTAATGCGCCAAGGTAATATTAGCCTCGGAGTGAGACCCTCCAGATGGACGAACCAGCCGTGCTTAACTTGAACGATCCTGCGGTGCAGGTTCTAGGCTCAATTCTAGCCAACGAGACTGGGCGTCGCATTCTAGCAGCCCTCTCAAGGGGACCAAAGAGCCCCAGCGAGATTGCAAGAGAGCTGGGAGTCCCCCTGACGACCGTGAAGCACCACATAGATAGGCTCGCCGACGCCGGGATAGTGGAGTTAGCCGAGGTGGTTCCCGGGAGGAGAGGGCGCAGGAGGGTCTATGCCCTCAGGGCGCCGGCCCTCGTGATAATTCCCTCCGAAAAAGAAGGCCCAGCCCTTCAGGCGATCAGGGCCTGGGCTATGAGAAGGGTTGGGGCCGTTATCTCTCTGAGGAGACCCCTCATAGCGGGTCTCCTCGTTGCGCTGATCGCAGGCGCGGGAGCCGGGCTCTTTGCGGCTTCAAGGTTTGTGCCTGCATACCGGTACGTACCTGCTCCAGCGGTCATGGGAGAGAAGGGTGCCTCCACCGAGGAGGTTCCAGTCCCAAGCTCGCGAGAAGCGGAGGTTCAAGCGGAAGGTGGAGAATTCCTAGAGGAAGTACCCACTGTAAGGACGACGCTCCTCTTGATTGGGGTAACCTCTCTCGCAGCTGGCGTTGCAGCCATCGTTGTGGTTTGGATAGCTGCCTCTAGGTCACGTCCCAAAGTCGGCGGGTAGGGGCTCTCCCTTACAGTGGACTACTCCTCTGTACCTTCTGACAAAGTTGGGACAGGAGTAACAGATTATGAACGAAATCTCCCTCCCAAGGACGGGGCAGTCTACAGCGTCTTTGGCCAGCTTTCTGACAGTACTCTTCCCAAGAGTCTCTTCTAGCTTCTTCTTGAGGGCCGCCTTCACTCTTAAGGCACGCTCCAATCGCTTTACCGGCACTTCATAGCGGTGATCCGCCGACATGTTGGATACCGAGCTACCCCTGGCAGGCCATTTTTAGGAGTTCGCTTCACCCCGCGTTGAGATGAAGTGCATACTATTCGACGTCTGGCGCACGATTGTTGAGCCCGAAGTCGATAGAAGGGAGTACTACAGAATAAGAGTGGAGGCTCTTCTGAAGAGCTGCGGAGTCCAATCGGTCGATCTTGACCGCTCCCTCGAGATATACCTGGGTGTGCACGAGGAGCTAGAAAGGATAAGGGACGAACGGCTCGTTGAAATACCGGCCGAGGAGGAGTTGAAGGCATTCTTCAGAGAGTTGGGCCTGAACTGCGACGTGGGCCCCACACAGCTCCAATCGTACGCCGAACCATTTCTCAAGGTCACACGGGTCAGAGAGGGGGCATTCGATGCAATTCAGTTTGTCCGTAGAAGAGGATTCACTCTCGGCGTTTTAGCCAACTCTCCCCACGTGCAGATGATTAGAGAGAGGCTCCGCTTAGCTGGCCTAGAGGGGCTCTTTGACGCCATATTAGTTTCTGCTGAAGTGAGGTTCAGGAAGCCACACCCTAAAGCGTTCCTCGCCGCTCTAGAGGCGTTGAACTCGACTCCCAAAGAGGCCATGATGGTGGGGGACGATCCTAAGGCCGACATCTTGGGGGCAAAGTCAATAGGGATGACGGCAGTGTGGGTAAAGAGGGAAGACCTCGATCCGCCAGAGGAGGCTGATGCTATCGTTGAGAGCTTGGCCGATTTCCCTAGAGTGCTAAGAGAGATGGGGTGGGTGTGATGAGGAGGAGGTTGTTAGACGTCTTGATCTGCCCTGTGTGTGGACATTTCCCTCTCAAATTGGAGGTCGCAAGCGAGGAAGAAGTCCCTTGGGAGGGGGGTGACCTTAAGAGCCCGATGTGTGAGAGATATTGTGTCCTAAACGAAGGTCCTCCGCCCGCTGACCCATCTCCATGCGTCGAATGTATGCGTAAGGACGTGATAGCTGGCTCTCTGGTATGTGAAGCCTGTGGGAAGAGGTACGGAATATCTGAGGGCGTGCCAGACCTCCTAGTCATAAAGTGAGGAAACCCTTTTATTTCGAGGAGGAGGGACGAAACCCGCCCCCCGGTAGCTCAGTGGTAGAGCGGCCGGCTGTAGGGTCTGGCGATCTACGCCGACCTCCGTCGGCGGCCGCTCGCGCAGTAACCGGCAGGTCCCGGGTTCGAATCCCGGCCGGGGGACCACCCCCTACTCCGATCGCCTGTCGCACTCGGCGAGGACGGCCCTTCCCAGAGCTGTTCTCTCTAGGTCCTTCAGCACGACGATTTTCGCAGCCTTAGAGAGTTCTTCAGATGTCATCGTCTTCAAAACTTTGCGAGCGAGACGACGTAGCAGCTCTGTCCTCTCTGCCAGTCGATACAGGTCCTCGTCGCCAATGCTTAGTCCTCTCCTTATTGCTTGTGTCCAGACGCTTGAGAACCTTTGATCAGTAAGGAGTTCCATGCACCTGTCACATCTAACTAGCAGCGACCAGATCTCCTCAACTAACTCTTGATCAAGGCTCAATTCCCCACGTAGGATCTTCTCAAGTATGCGCTCGAGTTCTAGCCTGACGCCCAGGGTAATTCCCCCTGCTCAGAGCTTCATGGCCCTTATGAGAATCTCATCGTAGGGATCTCCAAGGGCCTCGCACTTCAGCTCCTCGCCGACTGTTGGAATGCCCCACATGGCCCCAACAAAGCCAGCCAATAACCCTCTGAGTATATTGCTCCTCTTCCCTCCAGCTTCACGCGCTTCAACGCACTCAAAGGACCCCTTGACCCTTATGAGCGCTCTGCCCTTTGACTGACTGAACTCAACAATCTCAAACCAGTTTATCCATCCAGACGCCTTAATTAGCCCCAAGAAGGACTTAAGCAGATCAAGTTCGCTCAGCTGAATCTTGCCCTTCAGGTCTGAATACGACTCCTTGCCTGCTGCCACCCCCATGTGGTAGAGGAAGGCCTCGCCTGCCGGGCCCCAGTACTTCTTCACGGCGCCAAACAGCGCCCTTGCCGTGGATATAGGGAGGATGCCAGCTTTGGCGCCTAGCAAACCGACGCCCGAGATAGCATCGTTGAGCCAGACGTCTCTCACCTTCATTCCATGCCTCTCGACGCTTCTAACTCCACTAATCGAAGCTATCTCTTTCAACACGGCGTCTCCATCCACACCTGGGGGAACGTCTAATAGGAGCGTCCACGCGTGAGAGCCCTCGACCTCTCCGTGTATGCCTCCAACTATTCCTAACCCGCTAGACTCTATTTTGGATGCTATCTCGGACATAGGAGGGTGGTCTGGATCTAAGACCAGCTTTAGAACGAGTATCGTTCCCTTCCTTGCCTTGGCGATCGCCGGAAAAGGCTCGCTTTGCATCATAACACCCCTATCAACCCTCAAGACGCATGGGGCCTAGTACCTCAAACCCGGTATCCGTAATAGCCACTCCGTAGTACTCTCGGCTGTGCCTAGAGAGCCTAAGCTTTACGACGTTGATTCTAGTGGATAGTCCTTCCCTCGTCTCTTCGTGTCTCAGGATTATCACTCCGTCCGAGATGAACTCCTCGACTCCAGCGAGCCTAACTATTCCTAGCATCGGGAGTTCGGCTATGAAGAAGGTAAGTATGCCCAAGTTGTGAGTAAGCTTGACCAGCATTAGTACGAGCGGTCTGACCTGCTCAGGCGGTAGGAACTGGAGCATCGCAGATATGCTGTCTACGACAAGCACCTTTGGCTCCGTGCTCTCAACCTTCGCTATTATGCCCTCCAGGGCTTGTCTGACATACTCTGTTGATCCCGTCAGCGGCATCAGTTCTGCAAAATCGACAGTGCCTTCCTTCTCAAGCGGTTCAAAGTCCATCCCCATCATTTTGAAGTGAAGCTTAATCCTGTCAGACGGCTCTGAGAGTGTGATGAAGAGAACCTTCTCTCTAAATTGAGAGGCGCGATAGTACGCCACCTGTCCTGTCAGCGTGGTCTTTCCGGTGCCAGGGTGTCCCGCGAGCAGTATGGCTGAGGGTCTAGGGAAGCCTCCTCCCAAGATATCATCAAGTCCAGGAATGCCCGATGATACCCTCTCTATTTGAGCCTCCATTTGCTAATCATCACCTCCAGGGGGCCTCGGGCCTTTCGAGCCTCCACACCAGGATTCGGTGATCACCTCCAACCTCATCGGCCCATGGAGAATTTTGCCCCTTATTTTACTTTATTCATTTACGCGTAGCAGGCGAAGGATTAGTTCCCCCCTAGCGATCTGTTAGGGAATGCCTATTTCTGCCTTGAGAGCGTGCAGGCCTACACGTTTTATTGGGGCCTCGGGGGATCTCAGATCAATTACGGTGTCGGCTAGCATTTCTACCCTCTTTATCTCCTGCTCTGTGTGCGCCTCTGGGAATAATATGGCGACAAGCGAGGAGTCCTTAGTGTTCAATACCTCCTTCACCTCTGAAATTAGTAAAATCGTCTCCTCGAATCCTATCACAGTGACTACGTCAGTTAGGTTGTCCAGCAGCACCACGGTGCCTCCTACACTGAGCAGGCGTGACAGCCCCTCTTGAAGGATGTCTGGCCTCGGGGGAACTTTCGTCACGTTTCCTCCTGCCTCCCACAAGATAAGCGGTTCTGGGGTGGCGGAGAGGTACACGACGAGTTCGGCCTTTTCCTTTAGGGGTTTAAACGAGTCTACTGAGGATCCCCGGTGCGTCAGCAGTATTAGAGGGCTGCTGTGGTATATCATCCCCAACTCCAAGAGGTCGTACACGGCCGTTACGTATCTGACGCCTGGAGGGACTTCCACCAGAACGAAGCCTTCTAAGGGTGAAGCAAGCCTAACGCCCTCTCTCGGAGCTAGAAGAGTGGTCCCTCCGAGATAGTATAGCATGGACGGGAGGACAGACAAGCCAGAGAGCGCTATTGACCCGTAGAAACCAAGCTTGCTCAGCGACTCCGGAATCGTCAGCAGGTCGGATAGGAGGGCGAGCGTGCTGGCCGAAAGCCCTGCCAACAAGCCGGCTACTAAGCTAGACACCATCCACCTGCTAGGCCCCCTAAATCGGGAGAGAAGCCTCACTGAATTAGACGTTGGGACTATGAGCGTTAGAGTGTAGGCCAAGTCGGCTAGGACTTCTGGCACTGCCATCTCGGTATTGAGGCTCCAATTCCACCCAGCAGCCTCTGAGAATAGGGCCAGAGAGAAGAGAAATGCTATCCAGCCTAAGACGAACCACAGGGGCTGTATGGAGGGGGGCGGCCTGAGGTATCTAACTATGGAGGCCGTTTTTATCATAGCCGAAGAAAGAGACCAAGATAGGGCAACCACGCCGAGAACTGTGGTCAGCAGTTTTATTGCAACAACCTTCTTAGAAAGTACGAGGGAGGTCTCGAGAAGAGACAGATACGCCGCGGTCAACAGGAGAATTGTTCCAGACAAAGAATAACCCCACTCTGAAATGAGGAAAGCCTCTGTTCGAGCCTTCCATATAATCAGAAAGACCAGCAAGGAGGAGGAGACTATCAAGATGCATTCGACCCTCAACGCGAACATGAGCGGGTTTGCTTCCTTTAACTGCCAAGAGCCGGCATCTACGAGCGTGAATAAAAAGACGCCAATTGCCCAAGTAGTGGACAGCAACGTGAACGTTTTAGCGTGTCCCTGCCATCCGTATCTGGCGTTTGAGTTCATTTCCGAGACCTCACTGACAGCGCCTCAAGCCTTGTGCTTTTTGATCAAATCATCAATTAAATTTTCTTTCAACCATGCGCTTGACTTGATGAACCCATGATCTCTAATGAGTTCACCGAGCTGTACTTGGAGGCTTAATGAACACAACGCTCAGGTTCGATTTCCGCAGCAGTTCTATCATCCGTGGCAAGTCACTCGCCCTTAGCGTAAAGCCCGCTGCCCTAGGGTGACCACCGCCCCCGAAGATCTTGGCCAAGCTTAGGGGTATCGGGGGACCTCCTGGCCTTGATCTGACCGACACCCTTGAGTCTTCCCCCCTCCACCTGCCAAGCGTTACAACAACATCGACGCTGTCTCTCAGGGCTTGATGCACCAGCGGAGTCAGATAACCGGGCACCCGCCTCATATCGACCACGGCAGCCGTTGGGCCTGGGTCCTGGAGTTCTAGGCAGGAGCCAAGTTGACTGATCCATCTGATCTCTTGACCGTGAAGCCTGAGGATCTCTTGCCACGACCTCTTCACCGCTGGAATCTCAAGAAGGGCTTCTTCTGAAGCTGGAGGATACTCAAGGAGGGCTCTTACGATGGACTCTAGTAGCGTCCCCCTCTTTGGTGACCAGAAGAGCTTCTTCACGGCAGCCGTAAACGCTGCGCCCTCAAACCCCATTAGCCCAGAGTCTATCTTTGAAGTCAGTTCAATTAGCGAAGATAGCCGGGAGAAGTCTACCCTGTCGGACAGCACTGACCTAATTACATCCGCCGTGGAGGGGGACCTCGGTGAAACAAACGCTCTCTTGACCCTCTCCCTAGCTAGCGCAACGTTTGTCTCGTGGTGATCGAACATTACGAGAGCTCCTCCTGCCGGAGGCGGCAAGTCTGCAACAATGTGTACAGACGCCTTCGACTTTAGGGCCCTGTCTGGACTGTCGAACTTCAGTCTCACCTCGCCGGCCAGAGCGGCGTAGAGCATTGCAGCCGAAGTCAGCCCATCGAGGTCCTCCCCATGAGATAGTACCAAGTAAGGTGGGTCAGCGGCAGCCGTTAGCCAGTCTAGTATGTCTTCTTCTGGAGCCAGCGGCATCTCTCATAGATCGTGAATGCGTATGCCGTAATAATAGTTGGCTAGGCAGGTCTGCTGGAAGACTCATGGGCAAGAAGGTACTGGTAGCGGGGACATTCGACATCCTCCACCCTGGTCACGCGAGAATGCTGCAGTATGCTAAGAAGCTGGCGGGGAACGGCGGGGAGCTGGTTGTGGTCGTCGCTAGAGACGAGAACGTCAAGAAGTTCAAGGGCAGAGAGCCTATCCTGCCTGAGGAAGAGAGGGCCTTCCTCGTCTCGTGCCTAAAGCCAGTGGATAGAGCTGTGTTAGGCGATCCAAGAGACCCTCTGATAATAATAGAAAGGGAGAAGCCGGACATAGTTGCCCTCGGCTACGATCAGTGGCCCGACGAGGAGTGGCTCAAGAGCGAACTTAAGAGGCGGGGTGTACGTGCCAGAATCGTTAGGCTGCCTAAGTTTGGCTCGCCGCACGACTCGTCCTCGGATATAGTGAAGCAGATTGTGAAAATCTTCTGTGAGGAACGTCATTCGGAGGGGGATAAGGCTATTAGTGAGGAGTGACTAACGTGACTTGGCGGCCGGGGTAGGTGGGCAGACCTCTGCGGCTGAAATGGCGTTCATCTAACCCGGCCGCCTTTCTGTCTCCCTCAATGGTGCGATCTGCTTGTCTGAATGTGCTGTTTAAACGTGAATGAGGCAAGATTATATGGCCCTCGCCGCCTAATGCTGCCTCAACTGACGGGAGGTGCAGGGGCGCTGGGTAAATGGATTGTAGCTAGCGCGTGGCCCTACGTCTACTCGCTTCCCCACCTGGGGAACTTGATTGGAGCCCCCCTCTCAGCTGACGTATTCGCCAGATTCCTGAGGAGAGTAGGAGAGGAGGTCGTCTTCGTCTCTGGAAGCGACGAGCATGGCACTCCCATAGAGGCCGAGGCCAAGAAGAGGGGGATACCCCCTAGACAGCTTACCGATGAGATGCACGCCCTTGTATCCTCGCTCTTCGAGGGGTTTAGGATAAGCTACGACAACTACACTAGGACTGAGAGCCCCACACACGTCCGCTTCGTTCAGGAGTTCTACAAGAGGCTCTACGAGAACGGCCACATATATGTCGACGAGATTGAGCAGCTTTACTGTGAGAAGGACGAGATGTTCCTGCCAGATCGATTCGTCATCGGGACGTGCCCGCATTGCGGCAATCCTAAGGCTTACGGAGACCAGTGCGACGTGTGTGGAAGACTCCTCAACCCGCTCGACTTGATAGATCCTAGGTGCGTATTCTGCGGATCAACTCCAGTTGTCAGAAAGACAAAGCACTGGTTTTTCGACCTCCCCAAGTTCTCTGAGGCTCTGAAAGAGTACATTCACCAGAATGAGAATCTGCCCGACAACGCGAGGAACATGTCCCTAGCCATGTTGAAGGAGGGGCTAAAACCCAGGTCCGTCACAAGGGACAGCAAGTGGGGCATTCCGGCTCCCTTCCCAGGGGCAGAGGGGAAGACCATCTACGTCTGGATGGAGGCTGTGTTAGGGTACGTCTCTGCAGTCAAGGAGTGGGCTGAGGCTCAGGGGAGACCAGAGCTTTTCAACGCCTTCTGGAAGGATCCTAGCACCAAGAGCGTTTACTTCATAGGGAAGGACAACATACCCTTCCACACGCTGATCTTCCCAGCCCTCCTGATGGCGAGCGAGGAGGGGTATATCCTCCCGTTCAATGTCAGCTCCACCGAGTTCTTGATGTACGAGGAGCAGAGGTTCTCCAAGTCGAAGGGGGTTGGAATCTGGATGGACGAGGCCCTAAAGCTACTCGATGCAGATTACTGGCGGTACTACCTGATATCGACGAGACCGGAGACCAAGGACTCGAACTTCTCATGGGACGACTTCGAGGCCAAGATCAACAACGAGTTGAACGACGTGCTTGGGAACTTCGTGCACAGAACTCTGACCTTCGTCGCCAGCAGGTTCGGGGGCGAGGTTCCTAGGCTGGACGAAGGAGACAGAGAGGTCATCAAGGTTTTAGAGAAGGCCAAGAGAACTTCTAAAGAAGCAGAGGAGAGCCTCTGGCGCTTCAGGATGAGGGAAGCCCTCCACAAAGTTATGGACGTGGCTAGGATAGGGAATGCCTTCCTAAACGCACGGACCCCGTGGGCAGACTTCAGAGAGGGCAGAGTGGAGAGAGCGGGGTCCACCATCGCAGCCTCTGTAACTCTGGTCAAGGGGCTGGCATACTACCTAGAGCCGTTCCTCCCAGACACCTCTGAGAAGATCTGGAGCATGCTCCGCCTCGAGGGCGATCCCCACACGTCACTCTGGACTCACGCGTTCGACCCTCTGCCCGAGGGACATAAGATCGGCGAGGTCAGGCCGCTCTTCAAGAAGGTAGACAAAGAGGAGTTGAAGAGGGGGCTGAGAGAGATCAGGGCTGGGCCTGCTCAATCTTGACCTCTATCTCTGCGACAGCCTTGGAGACGGGATGCCCGGGAGCGCCTACTATGAGGCTGATGCGCTCAGTCAGGTTTCTGGACTCGGTGAGGTTGGAGGGAATAATCATCGTCCACTCTATGACTGCCAAGCCGTCTGGCCCAGTCTTAGCTGGGTAGGGTGACAGGCTTGCCATCCCAATCTTCTCTCCAAGCGAGTTAGCCCAGACGAGCGCCCCCTCAATCGGCTCACCTAACTCGTTCCTGACCTCGACGAATACCTTCGCGCTTACATTTACGGTCTCGTTGACCTGTGACCTGACGGCTATCTCTTCGGGCTCAGCGCGAACAGCCACGTTGAGTTCTCCGCCGTGCACTACTGAGAAGGGGGTATCCACGTGGATCTCCCCTCCTCCGAAATTTGCTACGACTCTGGCGACGTGTAGACCGACTGAGTACAGCCCCTCCTCAGCAAAGATTGTTACAGTTACCTCACTCGCTCCCGGACTCAGCTGGAAGGTCTGCACTGGATTCAGGTCAGTGCCTTGGAGGATTTCCAGCCTCGCGCTCTCCGGGGGTCTGTCGAAACGTATGAGCACAGTAGCGTTTCCGTTCAGCGACACGGTCTTGGGCTCGACTTGAACGTCGATTCCAGGCCCTCTGAATACGATCGGAATGAGAAGTAGTGTGAGCGCAAGAGCAAGATTGATCGCCAAGGCGATCAAGAAGGTTCTGTTCCGCAGTAGTTCTCGCGAGCTCACGGGGAGGACCAACTCACCTCCTAAAATTAAGGTTGTCATGTGACTGCTATTTTTTACCGACCCAACACAGGGGGGCTTGAGTTCAGTTGAGGGGGCTCGGAGAGAAGTACGTCGGCGAGCTTGAGTTGATAGAGAGTCCGAGGTACATATTCTTTGGACCCGGAGCCCTGGAGAAGACCGGCGAGACGATCAGATCTCTTGAAATCAAAGGGAAGGCCTTCATAGTCACGGGAGGAGAGAACACCTCTCCAATAGCCTGGAGGTTGGGGCACTCCATAGAAGCGGATGGCTACAAATTCGAGGTGTTCGAGGTCACCTCAAGCCATCCCGACGTACGAGACATTGAGAGGGCCCACGAGAAGCTCAGAGAATTCGACGCTGGTTTCGTGATAGGAGTGGGAGGCGGCAGAGTGCTAGATGTAGCTAAGCTCACTGCGCACTGGGCTGGCCTCAGATACATCAGCGTACCCACAAGCGCCAGCCACGACGGAATAGCTTCGCCAGCCATAAGCTTTCTGCTCTCAAAGAGCGTCGAGGAGGTCAAGGGGAAGGAGTGGGCAAAGCCTGAGTCTCCCTCGGCCGTGATTGCGGACACTAGGGTAATCAGGAAGGCTCCGGACATAACTAGGAAGTCGGGGTTTGGAGACCTCATGGCTAAGCTCACGGCCGTAAGAGATTGGGAGCTAGCCCACAAGCTCAAGGACGAGCCTTTCAGCGAGTACGCGGCCTCGATGTCCCTGCTGAGTGCGAGGCTTGCCATGGAGCACGCAGAGGACATCAGGCCTGGTACGGAAGAGTCTACTAGGCTCCTAGTCAAGGCGCTTATTGGCAGCGGCGTGGCCATAAGCATCGCCGGAAGCAGCAGGCCCGCTAGCGGTAGCGAGCACCTGTTCAGTCACGCTCTAGATCTCTTGGCCATTAGGGAAGGGTACAGGAATGCCCCCCACGGAATTCAGTGCGGCCTCGGCGCCATAATGATGGCCTACCTGCAGGGTCAAGATTGGGAGAAGATCAGGGACAGCCTTAAGGCGGTTGGGGCTCCAACAACGGCCAAGGAGGCTGGTCTCGATCCAGAAGTGGTTATCAAAGCTCTGACCATCGCGCACACGATTAGAAAGCGCTACACCATACTCGGAGAAAGCGGCCTGACCGAGGCCGCCGCCAGGAAGCTGGCGATGAGAACTGGGGTAATAGGCTGAGTTCTTCGCTCACACGTAGTATCTTCCCGAGGCTCTGGCTTCTACATCCAGCTTAGAACCAGGCTTGTTGACCCTAGGCCTGCCAGTCCTGGGGTCGCGCCTGAACGTTATGCCGACGGCTTTCAAGAACTCGTTCATCCCGACCTCCACTGGGAGGGGCGGTGTCGCGTGCCCTTCAACGCCGGGCTGGCCTGAAAACAGGATTATCCTGTCCGCCAGGGCTTCTATTGTTATTAGGTCGTGCTCCACTACGATCGCTGCTCTGTTCTCTCCCTCTACTCTCCTCCTTATTGCCTTGGCCAACGCAAGCCTCATCTCAACGTCCAAGAACGCGCTAGGCTCGTCGAGCAGAAATATGTCGGCATCCATGCCCAGCACGGCGGCCACGGCCACTCTCTGAAGTTCCCCTCCACTTAGATCAGACAGCCTCCGATCCATCAGCCCTTCTACTTCCAGCCTGTGGAGCACCTCGGCTCTGAAGAAGCTGGAGGTGAGCTGAGAGCCGGCCATCTTCTTGAGGAGAGAGTAGACCGTGCCGTCGTGCTCAGGCCTGACGTATTGGGGTTTATATGCCACTCTCACGTCTTTGGCCAAAACCTCGCCGCTTGTCGGCTCGAGGGCGCCAGCTAGCATGGCCACGAACGTCGTCTTTCCTATGCCGTTCGGACCCACCGCAACTACCACTTCGCCGGCCCTCAACTCCCCTGGCTCGACCTTCAGCCTGAAGGAGGAGTCGTAGACCTTCTCAAGCGCGCTATAGCTGACGAGCAGCGGGGACTCAGCCTTAGTCGGCGTAGCCCTCTTGGAGAAAGATATCCCGTAGTCCCTGAACCTAACGTTGTCGTCGGGCAGGTACCCGCCGAGGAATATGTTGATGCCCTCTCTAGTGCCGTGAGGGAGGCTAACGACGCCGAACACGCCTCTGACACCGTACAAGATGTGTACGTAGTCGCTGAGATAGTCGAGAACCGCCAGGTCGTGCTCTATGACCATGACCCCCTTCCCCTCCTCAGCCAGCCTCCTGATGATGGCAGCCACCTTCATCCTCTGAAACACATCTAGGAAGTTGCACGGCTCGTCGAACATGTAGACGTCGGCATCTTTGGAGGCTACTGCGATCACCGCAACTCTCTGCAGCTCCCCGCCGCTCAAATCGAAGAGGCTCCTGTCCATGAGATCTGAGAGGCCTAGCTCCTGGGCCAGCTCGAATGCGACCCCCCTCTCGTCGGCCTTCTCGAGGGCCTCCCTGAGCGTGCCCTTGAATGCTTTCGGCAACAGATCTATTCTCTCGGGCTTATGCACGGCCCTGAGCTGACCTCCAGACAGCTTCTCGAGGTAGTTCTGAACTTCGGTGCCTCTGAACCTTTGGATCACTTCATCCCAGCTCAATTTGGCTGAGGGATCTCCGAGATTCGGAATGAGTTCTCCAGCGAGTATGCGCATTATCGTCGTCTTTCCTATGCCGTTCGGACCCACAAGTCCCACGATGCTTCCCATCCTAACGATTGGGAGTCTGAAGAGCACGAACCCGTTGACTCCGTACCTGTGAACTTCGAGGCCCTCGAGCGGGGCTGGCAGGTTGACCACAGATATGGCCTGGAATGGGCACTTCCTGGCGCATATCCCGCAGCCCACGCACAGCTGTTCGTCGATAACTAACAGCCCTTCTACGAGCTGTATCGTCTCCTTCTCCCCAGCTCGGACTCTTGGACAGAATTTGACGCACTCCAACCCGCACTTCTTTGGGTTGCAGCGGTCTCTGTCTACTACGGCTATCCTACGTCTCTCCAAGGCCAGCACCCGCTCGAGGTGAGTCTCCTCTTACTGCTTTAGAACGTGGTCTCTGCCCAGGTCAAAAGCACGTAGGTTCAGCTCGACGTACCTCTTGGGGGATTCCTCCTCTAGAGCCCTCCTGAGCACTCCTTCCTCAAATGGAAGCACCCTCAGAGCGTCGGCAGCACCGAGAAGGACGGAGTTTGTTGCGACAATGTCCCCAGCCTCCGCCGCAAGCTCTACGGCGTTCAGCGTCACAAGTCTCTTGGGCCCAAGCCCATTTAGCGCATCGAGAATCTCCTCCAGCTTGGGTATCCTCAGCCTCTCGAGGTACGCGCCAACAGGAGCCACCAGATGCGTGTTAAGTACAATTGACGTTCTCTCGGTCACGTATCCGGCATACCTCAGCGCCTCTATTGGCTCTAGGGCCAACAGAAGATCCAGAGTGCCCTCCATTATCAGGGGGCTCACGACATCCTTGCCTATCCTCACTTCCGTCTTGATCGAGCCATACCTCTGAGCCAGTCCGTGCACCTCGCTCTGAACGAAGTTCAGGCCAGACTCTAGCGCCGCTCTTGTAAGCACTCTGCTCGTGAACAGGACACCCTGACCGCCCACGCCAGCCACAATTATGTTGAACTCCTTCACGTCAGACGCCAATCTTCTCACCCCTCCAATTGAGAGCTCCTTCCGTTGGCTCTATCGCCCCGTATGGGCAGACATCTACGCAGGACCCACAGCCAAAGCAGACCGTCGGGTCTATCTCCATGACCCTCCCGGTGTCTACGAAGGCCGGGCAGGCGTATGTGTTTATGCAGACCCTGCAGTAGGTGCACTTCTCAGGGTTGACTCTGTAGGGAACTATCTTCTTGCCCTCCCTTCTGAGCCTCCTTACTGTCAGCAGTGCGCACTCCCTGCGGGCTATTATCACTGAGACGCCCTCGTGCTTCAACGCTTCTCTAATGGCGCTTTCCATAGCCTTGAAGTCGTAGGGGTCGACGACGTGGAGGTCCTCAACCCCTATGGCTCGCACGAGTGTTTCTAGGTCTATGGCCGGAGCTTCCTCTCCGGTGGCGGTGATCGGGACTCCGGGGTGGGGCTGATGTCCCGTCATTGCCGTGATCCTGTTGTCCAATATCACCAAGAGGAACTTGCGCCTGTGATGGACCGCGTTAATTAGCGCCGGTATTCCAGCGTGGAAGAAGGTCG